>JAZQHH010000108.1:0-13705 GCA_045540495.1 Faecousia sp. | reverse complement strand
TGCGGGCGATCACCTGAGATGACGAATCCGTAAAGACTTGCTGAATCTTACCTGCTAAAAAGCCTGAACACAGTACAAAATCGAACATTTCCGCCCGCATTCCTCATCAGTCACCGCCTTGCGGCGGCGACAGCTTCCCCCCGGGGGGAAGCCATGGCGCCCCTTCGGGGCGCTCGGTGGCCGGAGGCCACCGCAATTCAAATGCGCCACTAAACAATCATTTACAGCTCCTGCGCTATGGTGAAAGGGGAGGATCATTGCCCTCCCCTTTCGGTGCGTTTTGTATTTTCAGCTGACCTGGTTCTCGCCCACGATGATGTCGCCGTACTCGCCGAAGCCGAAGTAGGCATCCAGCACCGCTTTGGCGATGTTGCCCAGGGAGGAGCCGTGGCCGGCCCGCTCGCCGTAGACCACCACCGCCACCTGAGGATCATCGGCGGGGGCATAGCAGACGAAGGCACCGTTGTCGGAGAAGCCCTTCACGCCGGTCTGGGCGGTGCCGGTCTTGGCGGCCACCCGGACAGGGTAGTTCTGGAAAATCTTCCGGGCCGTGCCGCCGGACTCGTTGGCCACCTTCTCCATGCCCTCCCGGACGGCGGCGTAGGCCTCGTCGGAGATATACATTTCGCTCAGCACTTCGGCGGCATTCTCATAGACCACCTTGCCATAGTCCGAAGTCACCACCCGGTTCAGGAAGGTGCCCTTGTACCGGGTGCCCTGGTTGACGATGGTGCTGACATAGCTGCACAGCTGCATGGGGGTAAACCGGTTCTCCGACTGGCCGATGGAGCAGAGGATCTTATCGCCGGTGTACCAGCGGGAATCGTCCCCGTCGTACAGGGCATCCTTGGTTTCGGCGTTGGCCCGGTGGCCCTGGGCTTCGTAGAGCTCGATGCCCGTCAGCTCTCCCAGGCCCAAGCCCTTGGCAGTCGCGTCGATGACGGAGATATCCATCCGGTCCGCCAGCTCATAATAGAAATAGTTGCAGGACACCTTCAGGGCGTCGGTACAGTCGATGGAGCCGTGGGTCCGGCCGGAGCTGGTCCAGCGCAGGCAGGCGGCCTTGAAGCCGGCGTACTTGGTGAACAGGCCCTCGTCCATGATCTGGGTGCGGCTGTTGATGGTGCCGGAATTGATGCCCGCGATGGTCATGGACATCTTATAGGTGGAGCCCGGAGGGTAGGTGGCCTGGAGGGCCCGGTTGTACATGGGCTGCAGGTCCGCATCCAGCAATTCATTGTAATGCTCGAAGAGGGTGCTCAGGTCGAAGGTGGGATAGCTGCCGCAGACCAACACCTGGCCGGTCTTGACATCCATGGCCACCACCGCCGCACCGGCGGCATCCCGTCCGTCCTCCTCGGGGTTGTACTCCGGGTCATGGAGCTGGGAAATGACAATTTCCATGGCATCCTCTGCCGCGGTTTGCATATTCAAATCAATGGAAATCTGAACATTTTGGCCGGATTTCGGCACTTCCTCATAGTAGGATTCCACCAGGGTGCCGTCCTTGGTCACCACGTCCACACGGGTGCCGTCGGTGCCGTGGAGGTACTCCTCGAAGGCCTGCTCCAGGCCCGCCTGGCCCACCAGGGCATCCATGGAATAGCCCTTTTTCTTGTAGGTCTCCCACTGCTTGGCGTTCATGGCGCCAACATAGCCCAGGATATGGGCGGCATACTGGGTGGAATATTCCCGGACGGTGGCGGATTCCACACTCATGCCGGGGATGCTCAGCTCCAGCACCGCCGCCAGGGTATCGTTATCCACGTCGGACAGGAATACATAGTTCGAAAGACTGGCCACGGCGTTTCGCAGGCTCAGCTCATAGCGCAGACCCAGCACCAGCCGGGCATCCTCGTCGCTCCAGTCCTCGGGGATCTGGTAGCTCTCCCGGAGCTTTTCCATCAGCAGCTCCGCCGGAATATCCGAATCCAGATGGTCCCGGTAGGCCAGGAAGGCCTGAAAATGGTTCTGCCAGGTGGTGTTAAATTCGCTGAGGGTGTACTCGAAGGGGGCGGTTTTGGAGATGGGCAGATGCTCGATATACTGGATATCGTGCTGCTTGCACAGCTGCACCAGCTCGTAGAGGGTCTGGTTGGGGGTGGCGGAGCTGGTGAACACGAAGTGGTTGATGACCAGGTCATAGCTGGCCCGGTTGGTCACCAGCACATTGCCGTTCCGGTCCAGGATATTGCCCCGGGCGGCCTTGACCCGGGTGCGGGTCTCGAAAGTGGTGATATTATTGGTATTGCCGCCGGTGTCGATGACCTGGATGCGGTAGAGCTTGAAGCTGTAAAAGCCCAAAATCAGGGCAAACAGGCACAAAATCAGGGTGACCCGTCGGCGGTTTATTCTTTCCATGTTTCTCCTCCAATTTTACCGATGGACATGAGGATGGGGTAAAGCAGCGGCACCGCTGCCAGGGTCAGCAGGGCGCTGATCCAACGCTCCGCCAGCCGCTGGGCGATGGTGAGCTTCATAAACAAGGCGATGCCGAAAACCGACAGTTCGTACACCACCAGGCACACCGCCAGGCACAGCAGCAGCGTAATGAAACCCTGCCGCAGGTAGGCCTGCCGGAAAATGGCGGCGAACACCGCCAAAAAGGTGAGGATGGGGATGCAGGGGACCCCGGGGGAGGAGCCGGAGAAATAATACACCAGCGACGCCACCAGAGCGAAAATGCTGCCGCTCTCGCCGCCCTGGAGGATGCACACCGCCAGAATGCAGCAGGGCACCAGGTCGGTGGTGGTGCCGAAAATGGTCATGCGGCTCATGACCACATCCTGGATCACCAGCGCCGCCACGCACACCGCGCTGAACAGAAACCACCGCAGCAGCGTCTGGCGCTGTTTGCGGGTCAGCAGCAGCTTGCCCAGAATATCCTCCCGGTGGACATCCGGGCGAAATTCGTTCTTTTTCCGAAAAATCATGGCATTACTCCTGATTGTAGTCCGTCAGAATGAATACCTGCTCCAGATTGGCCACATCGGCGGCGGGCTCCAGAATGGCATACTTGGCAACGCCCGTATCCCCAAGTCCCGCGTCCACGATGCTGCCCAGGATCAGATTCCGGGGATAGACCGTGGAGCCGGAGGTGACCACCTGGTCCCGGTTGCGGATGACGGCGGAGCTGGGCAGATAGTCCATCCGCAGCATTCCGTCCAGGCCGGAGGTGTAGCCGCCCTTGACCATGCCGGAATAACCGGAGGCGGCAATGGTGGCGCTGATCTCCAGGGAGGAATCCAGCACCGTCTTGACCACGCAGTAGTTGGACCCGGCCTCGGTGACCAGACCCACCACCTCGCCGCTGGCGGTGACGGCGCACATATCCACCTTGATCCCGGCATCGGTGCCCTTGTTGACGGTGATCAAACTGGTCCAGTCGGTGGAGCTGCGGGAGATGACGTAGCCATCCACCAGCTCATAGTCCGGGTTGGCGGCCTTCAGGGCCAGCAGGTCCCGGAGCCGGTCGTTCTCTCGGGAGACGGAGTCGGCGTTGAGGCTGGCCTCCCGCATTTCGGCGATCTGCTTTTTCAGGGCCTCATTTTCCGCCTGAAGGGCCTCGTAGCGGAACATATAGTTGTACATCTGCTCCGCCTGCTCCGTCAGGGCATTGGCCCCGGAGCGCAGGGGGGTCAGCACCCCCTGGACGATCATGCCGGGGATGCTCTTTTTCGTCAAATTACTGGCCACCGCCAGCACACCCGCAATCAAAACCGCCACAATCAGCACGGCCCGAATCCGGTTACTAAAAAAATGTCTCATAATTGACTCCTATCCTGAAAATGCATATCTCCGCCTGTCATTGCGAGAAGCGGAGCGACGTGGCAATCCGTCCCCCCTGTCATTGCGAGGAGCGGAGCGACGTGGCAATCCGTTCTCTCCACTATGCAGAAGGAATACGGATTGCCACGGGCTACGCCCTCGCAAT
Organism: Faecousia sp.; assembly: GCA_045540495.1. Lineage (GTDB taxonomy): Bacteria > Bacillota > Clostridia > Oscillospirales > Oscillospiraceae > Faecousia. The sequence continues at coordinate 9,771 of JAZQHH010000108.1, read as the reverse complement.
GACAGTTTTATTTATTCTTCTGATCTCCATCCGGGAACCACTTGCTCCAGGAGCTGCCCCAGGCGGCAGACCGGCAGGCCCACTACATTATAATAGTCCCCATTCAGGCTCTGGCAGAACAGCGCCGCGCCGCCCTGGATGCCGTAGGCACCGGCCTTGTCCATGGGCTCCCCGGAGGCCACATAGCGGCGGATCTCCGCTTCGGTCAGCGCCCGGAAATGCAGGTCGGTGACTTCCGTGACACTCCGCTCCTGTTCGCCATAGAGGACGGTCATGCCGGTCATCACCTGATGGTCCCGGCCGGACAAAAGGCGAAGCATTTCCAGGGCTTCTTCCTCATTTTTCGGCTTTCCAAGAACTTTTCCCTGGCAAACCACAATGGTATCCGCGGCAACGACCACATCCTCCGGCCCCCGGTCGATGGCCTGCGCCTTCAACCGGCTGACCCGGGCCACCTCATCATAGGGGGCGGCATTTTCGTCCATGGCCTCATTCACATCCGCCACGCGGACGGTAAACGGAATATGGAACAACCCCAAAAGCTCCCGCCGCCGGGGCGATTGGGATGCTAAAATCAGATTCATAGTTAAAACCTTCCTAAAAAACGCACTGTCATTGCGAGGCCGAAGGCCGTGGCAATCCGTTCTATCCACGCCGCAAAAGGAGAGCGGCTTGCTTCACCCAAGAATGGTCGAATATAGCTCACGCCATTGCGGATTCATCGATTCCACCAATTGATTCTTTTTTGCACGACTCCATCCCTTGATTTGCTTTTCTCGCTCAATGGCGGAACGCACATCCGATGTGCATTCATAATATACCAACTTCGTCACATGGTATCGCGCTGTATAACTGGATGGGTCGAAATGATGTTTATGCTCATAGACACGGCGAACCAAATCATTGGTCACACCGGTGTAAATTGCCACATTTGTTTGATTTGCAAGAATATATACATAGTAATTCGTTCTGCAGCTCCTTGAGGTTGTGTTGTCCTGCCATTGCTGCTTCCAGCGGACGGATTGCCACGTCGCTTCGCTCCTCGCAATGACAGAGAGAACACGCGCCTCTCAATAAAAGTTTTTCTTAATCCAACCCCCGCAGGTACAGGCCCCGGGTGCAGGCGCCGGGGTCGAAGGGGGTGGGGGAGACGTAGCTGCCCAGAATTTGGTCCACCTCTTTGGGGTTCTCCGTGGTGAAATACAGCCGGGTGGCCCAGAGGCCCAGCTTGCCCAGGTCCTCCTGCCGGTCCAGCCAGTAGAGCTTCTTGCCGTTGAGCAGCACGCTGCGGCAATTGGCCCCGTCCTTGATCACCGGGAAGTCCGCGCCGGTTTTGTCCATCAGCCGGGTGGTGGCCTGCTGGCAGCCGCATTCGCCGGAGCGGCCCCGGATCAGGCAGTTCTCCGTCACCATCAGGGGCAGCCGACCATAGGCCAGGATCTCGCAGGGCACCGCCTTGCTCACATCCCGAATCTGGGGCAGGGTCATCTCAAAGCTGAGAGTCGCCGACAGCAGCTCCAGCTCCTTGGCAATGTCCACAGAGCCGGAATTATAGATATTCAGGCCGAAATCTCCATGAATTTCCAGCCCCAGCTCCCGCACGGGAATCATCAGGCCCAGATTGCCCACCAGCGCGGCTTTCACACCCTGCTGCCGGACGGCTCTCAAATCAAAGCGCAGCTGCTCCAGCTCCCGGTCGTGGCAGATCCGGGGCAGCGCCGCCACCACATTGGCCTTCCGGGTCAGATCCCGGCACAGCCGCAGATCCTTGGCCAGAATGTGCAGGGGCACATACAGCACCGCGGGCTTCATGGCAAGGAGCTTCGGAGTCAGCTGATTGGCGTTGGTCACCTGGACGGTCAGCTGGGGGCGGCCATGGAAGCCGGAATGGTGGGGCTTTTTCCGGGGCCGCAGGACCTTGGGGACCTCCCGCCGGGCCCGCAGAGCCGTCAGCTGGTCCAGGGCATCCCGCCGCAGGCCGTTGATGGCGGCGGCGGACATGGTCAGCCCATCGTCAATGGCGGCCTCCACGCCGATACAGTTGTAAGGGGTGCCGCCGGTCTTGCCGATCCGGGCGGCGAACAGGTCTTCGCTCAGGGGCAGCCGCCGGGCGGCTTCGGGCCGGGGGCCGGTGACGGTGCATTGCCGCCCTTCGGGGTCCGTCACCGTCAGAGTGCTGCCCTGGGCGGTGATTTCCGCCTTGAATGTCACGTCCACAAGGCCGTTTTCCACCGCCTCGTAGGTCTGGCGCATGGATTTGAGCCACTCGTTATCCTCTTTTTTCTCCTCCCGGATGCCGAACATGGCTTTGCCGGTTTCGGCGGCATAATAGCCATCGGTGAAGCCCTGGCGGGTGAAGGCCTTCATCAGGGTATCCAGCATGGCCTCGGTGAGGATTTTCTTATCCAGCGCCTGGCGGTAGACCCCGGTGACGGCGGCCACATACTCCGGCCGCTTCATCCGGCCCTCCAGCTTGATGGAGGCAACGCCCATATCCTCGATTTCCTTCAGGTAGCCGATGAGGCAGTTGTCCTTCAGGCTCAGGGGGAACTGATTTTCCCAGCGGCTGTAGCCGTAGCTCTGGCGGCAGGGCTGGGCGCAGCGGCCCCGGTTGCCGGAGCGGCCCCCGATGGCGGCGGACAGGTAGCACTGGCCGGAATAGCTCATGCACAGGGCGCCATGGGCGAAAATTTCGATTTCAATGGGGGAATTTTTGCAAATATAGCGGATTTCCTCCCAGGAAAGTTCCCGGCTCAGCACCACTCTGGTCATGCCCCAGGCGGCGCAAAGCTGCACCCCGGGCAGGGAGTGGACCGTCAGCTGGGTGGAGCCGTGGATGGGCACCCGGGGGGCGATCTGGCGGCAGAGCCGGATGACGCTCAAATCCTGGACGATAAAGGCATCCACGCCGCAGATGGCCGCATGGCGAATCAGCGCTGCCACGTCCTCCGTTTCCCGGTCGGAAACGAGGGTATTCAGGGTCAGATGCACCGCCACCCCCCGGACATGGCAATAGCGCACGGCCTCGGTAAGGGTCTGGGGTGTGAAATTTTTGGCACCCTGCCGGGCATTGAAGGTGCCGCAGCCCAGGTAAACGGCGTTGGCGCCATTCTGCACGGCAGCCTTCAGGGCCTCCATGGACCCGGCGGGGGATAACAGTTCCAGCATAGCATTCCGCTCCAAAGATGATAGTTACATACATTATAACACAGTTCCCCCCGCCACGCTAGGGTGTGGGAAGAAAATTAACAATTAAAATATATCTTACCATCCTGTCATCCTGAGCGAGCGACAGCGAGTCGAAGGATCTACGCACTAAAACTACCCTTAAACAAATCGATCGTGCGTAGATCCTTCGATTCCGCTTCGCTCCACTCAGGATGACAGTACTTTTTGTTATCGCAGAAATCGCTATCGCTCAATTTCGTCAGTATGTCGGCGGGGATAATATCCCCGCCCTACGAAAAGATGAATTTATTATCATCCATAATTGACAAATTGCGACTGCTGTGATATCATTTTCTTGTGCAAAATTAACGCCGCGTTATGCGGGGAAAGGACATTATTATGAGCAAATTCGTCATTCGCAACGTCGCTTCCGGTATCAAGTTCGACCTGAAGGCCTCCAACGGCCAGGTGATCGCCACCTCCGAAGTCTACACCACCGAGGCCGCCTGCCGCAATGGCATCGCCTCCGTCCAGAAGAATGCCCCCGTGGCCGGCATCGAGAACCAGACCGAGGAAAATTACGCCGTGCTGTCCCACCCCAAGTTCGAGATGTACGAGGACAAGGCCGGGGAGTACCGCTTCCGCCTGAAGGCCACCAATGGCCAGGTCATCCCCGTTTCCGAGGGCTACACCGCCAAGGCCGGCTGCCTGGGCGGCATCGAGAGCGTCAAGAAGAACGCCGTGGATGCCGAAATCGTGGAGGAATAACATGGACATCAACGCCAAAATCAACGAAATCGTTGACAAGGTGAAAAACGACAAGGATTTTGAAAGCAAATTCAAATCCGACCCGGTGGGCGCCGTAGAGGACCTGCTGGGGGTGGACGTACCCAACGACCAGGTGGAGAAAATCATCGACACCGTCAAGGCCAAAATCAGCCTGGACAAGCTGGGCGGTCTGTTTGGAAGATAATTTCACAGGGAGCTGCCGTTTTCCGGCAGCTCCCTTTTCGCCGCCCTATCCGATGGATTCCTGCGGGAAATGATTGTTCGGCGTACTAAGAAAAACGCATGTCATTGCGAGGCCCGAAGGGCCGTGGCAATGACAGCATGATCTTGGTACGCTAAACAATCATTTCCCATTCCATCCCCGGCCTTACAATCCTCTTGCATATCCCGCCGAACCTGGCTATAATAAGGGCAGAACTACAAAGGAGATTACCGCCATGGAGCTTTCTCAAATCCTTTCCCGGTGCGATCACACCCTGCTTGCCCCCACCGCCACCTGGGCCCAGATTCGGGCCATTTGTGACGATGGAATGAAATATCACACCGCTTCTGTGTGTATTCCCGCCTGTTTTGTGGCGAAAGCCCGGGAATATGTGGGCGAAAAATTGGCTATTTGCACCGTCATCGGGTTCCCCAACGGCTACGATACCACCGCCGCCAAGTGCTTTATGGCCGCCGAGGCGGTGGCAAACGGTGCCGCCGAAATCGACATGGTCATCAACTTAGGCCTGGCCAAGGAGGGTCGCTGGGCAGATCTGACCGCCGAAATCAGCGCCGTGAAGGCCGCCTGCGGCGACAAAATTCTCAAGGTCATCATCGAAACCTGCCTGCTGACCCAGGAGGAAAAAATCCGGCTTTGCAAATGCGTTTCCGATTCCGGAGCGGACTTCATCAAGACCTCCACCGGCTTCTCCACCGCCGGGGCCACCTTCGCCGACATTGCGCTTTTTGCCGAAAATGTTGCCCCCCATGTGAAAATCAAGGCCGCCGGGGGCATTTCCTCCATCGAAGATGCGGAAAAATTCATTTCCCTGGGAGCGGACCGGCTGGGCACCAGCCGCATTGTAAAAATCGCCAAGGAGCTGGAAAAATGAAATACGAAAGTCTGATTTTTGATATCGACGGCACCCTGTGGGACTCCCGGGCCCTGGTGGCCGAGGGCTACAACATTCAGCTCCGGGCCGAGGGGCTGGACCATTTGTGCGTCACCGCCGAGGATTTTTTGCCCCTGTTCGGCAAGGTGATGACGCAGATCGCCGACGTGATTTTTGAATCGATCCCGGCGCCGGAGCGCTACGCCCTGATGGACCGGTGCATGGAAACGGAAAACCGGTATCTCCACCGGAATCCCTGCGCCATCGGCTACCCGGGTATTCGGGAAACCATGGAAAAATTGGCGAAAAAGTACCGGCTGTTCATCGTCAGCAACAGCCAGCGGGGCTACCCGGAGCTGTGCATCGAAAAGCTGGGGCTGGGGGACCTGATTTCCGGCCACCTGTGCTTCGGGGACACCGGCGCGGAAAAGGGCATCACCATCCGCCGGCTGATGGAGCAGCACAAAATCGAATCCGCCGTCTACATCGGCGACACCCAGGGTGATCTGGACGCCGCGGAAATGGCGGGGCTGGACTTCATCTTCGCCGCCTACGGCTTCGGCGAGCCGGATCACTGGACGGCCAAAATCGACAGCTTTGAAGCATTATTGAATGTGGTGTAATGATATCCCGTCATTGCGGGGAAGCCGTTCGACGTGGCAATCTCCTGGTACAATACCATAAACGAAAAGACTGCAGGGACACCCGTCCCCGGGTGTCCCTGCGTTCATGACAATGACAGAAAAAACGGATTGCCACGGGCTTCGCCCTCGCAATGACAGCTAATAACTGAAACGGAGAAGCTTATGAGTATTGGAATGGACGCTCAGTGTATGCTGTGCCATTTTCGGCGGAATGTGGAGCTGGCCCGGAGCCTGGGGGATGAGGACACCGCAACCGCCTTTGCCCGGGCGCTGATGGAGCTGTATCTGGCCCGGCCGGACAGCACCCCCTCCATCGGCCCCGCCGTCAACGAGCTGTACCAGCGGTTCTACGGCCTGGAGGCCGACCGGTTCCGGCAGGAAAAGGAGGATTCCAACCGCTTCGTCCTGGAGCGGCTGGATGCCATCCGGGAAAAGGCCGAAACCGCCCCCGACCCGGTTCTGGCAGGGCTCCAATTGGCGATTTTGGGCAATTATATCGATTTTTCCGCCCTGCAAGGGGAGGTTTCCTTTGAAAAATTGGACAAAATGCTGGAATCCGCTCTGGAAATGGAGCTGGAGAACTACGGAGATTTTTACAAAGAGCTGTCGAAAGCAAAGAAACTGCTCTACCTGACGGACAACGCCGGGGAGATCGGCTTCGACCGGGTCTTTGCCGAGCAGATGCACCGGGCCTTCCCGGATTTGCAGATCACCTTCTGCGTCCGTGGGGGCCCCACCCAGAACGATGCCACCCGGGAAGATGCCGCCGCCCTGGGCATCCCCTTCCCGGTCATCGACAACGGCAACTGCGTGGCGGGCACCGACATCCCCCGGCTGGGCCCCGAGGCCAAAGCCGCCATGGATCAGGCGGATCTCATCATCTCCAAGGGTCAGGGCAACGCCGAAACCCTGCTGGGCTGCGGGTACAATATTTATTACGCATTTTTGATCAAATGCCCCCGGTTCATGACCCGCTACGGCAAGCCCAAGCTGACGCCCATGCTGGTGAAGGAAAATTGATGTCATTGCGAGGCCGCAGGCCGTGGCAATCCGTCACTCCTGTCAATGTTGTGAACGTAGGGACAGTGTTTTTTTTGCAATGACAGTATAGACTGGAGGTATTTACCATGACTTACGAACAAATCACCCATCATCCGGAGGTGTTGGCCCTGTTGGAGCGGGGCAATGCCAATTTGGGGGTGCTGGGGTTTACGGACCACTCCAAGGCCCACTGCGCCCTGGTGGCCGAGCGGGCGGGGTATATCCTGCGAAAGCTGGGCTATTCGGAGCATGAGCAGGAGCTGGCAAAAATTGCCGGATTTATGCACGACATCGGCAACGCCATCAACCGCACCCATCACGCGGAAATCGGCGCCATCCTGGCCAACGACCTGCTCAAAGGGGAGATGACCATGGCGGACCGGATCGCCGTTATCGCCGCCATCGGCAACCATGACGAATCCACCGGCGGTGCCAAGGACCCCATTTCCGCCGCCCTGGTGCTGGCGGACAAAACCGACGTCCGCCGCAACCGGGTCCGCACCAAGGAACCGGAAAAATTCGACATCCACGACCGGGTGAATTATGCCGTCACCGGCTCCAGCCTGAAGGTGGAACCGGAGGAGAAGAAAATCGCCCTGAATTTGCAGATCGACGAAAATATTTGCACCATGTACGAATATTTCGACATTTTTCTGGGCCGGATGCTCCTGTGCCGTGGCGCGGCGGAAATGCTGGGCTGCAAATTCCGCCTCACCGTCAACGGCGGGAAGGTGCTGTGAGTCATTGCTTGCGGTACCACCCTTGCCCCCCTCATTTATGAGGGGGGTGGCCGAGCGAAGCGAAGGTCGGGGGGAGTCCGAATCATTGTGAGCTGCATACTCCCCCCACCCCGGGCTTACGCCGGGGTACCCCCCTCATAAATGAGGGGGGGCAAGGGGTGCATCCTAAGCCAAACAACCATTCACGACCAAAATTGTAACCGGACCGGGTTTTGTCCGCCTTCTGCGCACAAACATCCACGGCCACAAAACCGCAAAAATCTCCCCCAAACCGGCGTTAATTTGTCTTGACAAACGGAAAAATCTGTTTTATCATGTATGTAGCGCCACATGACTGACGGTTTTCGCGGAGTCTACTGCGGGGGAGTGTGGTGTGTTTCAGCCGACCGTCTGGGCAGTTCGATCCGCAGGGATTGGATTGCCTTTTTTGCATATTAGGAGATTATTATGAGTTTTACATACAAGGGCCTTGCGGCCAATCTTGAAAAGCATACCGTCACCGGCGAGGAAATCGACCGCCAGCTTCAGCGGCTTCAGGAGCAGAGTCCCCGGATCGCCCTGGTCACCGACCGGCCCACCGAAATGGGCGACGAGGTGGTGCTGGATTACGCCGGCTTCTGCGACGGCGACCAGTTCGCCGGCGGCACAGCCGAGAATCAGACCCTGGTACTGGGCAGCGGGATGTTCATCCCCGGCTTCGAGGAGCAGCTGCTGGACAAGGTTCCCGGCGAAGAAGTGACGGTGAACGTGACCTTCCCCACTGCCTACCATTCCGAAGCCCTGGCGGGAAAGGCGGCCCAGTTCCGCTGCAAGCTCCACGCCATCCGGGTCAAGACCCCCTATGAGCTGGACGATACCTTCGCCAAAGAAGTGGGCGGCTGCGATACCTTCGCCGAAATGCGTCAGAAATTGGCCGAGAGCCTCCAGGCCTACTCCGACCAGCGGGGCGAGATGGATTTGCAGGACCGGCTGCTGCGGCAGGCAGCGGATACATTAGATATAGCGTTCACCGAAGAGCAGATTCAGTCCGCCATGGACGACCAGATGCAGACCATGAAGGCTCAGCTTTCCCAGCAGGGCCTGTCCCTGGAGATGTACTGCTCCTTCCTGAATACCACCGAGGCTGCCCTCCGGGAGGAATCCCGCAGCGCTGCCCTGTCCGCCCTGAAAAGCTGGGCCACGGTGGAGAAAATCGCCGAGCTTGAAAAGCTGGAGGCGGACCAGAAGGACATCGCCGATGCCGTGGCTGTGGTGGCCCGGCAGAACGACATGACCGTGGAGCAGCTCAAGCCCTACTACGATGCCGAGTTTGAGCAGGCCATCGTCAGAAGCATCATCACCGGCAAGGTCATGGGCCTGATCCGGGACGCCGCCAATGTGACGGTGGTGGAAAATTAAATCACAGCAGCTCAAAAAACCTGTCATCGCGAAATCAGTCCGCAGACTGGTGTGGCGATCTCCCAAAACTTCGGGATGCCCCTTTTCACAGGGGATTCCCACGCCGGTGTGCGCACCGGCTCGGAATGACAGCGTTTCTTTGGCAGGCTGAGATAAATAAAAACATCAATCATGTGCCCCAAGGGCACCAAAATCAAGGAGGACACCTACCATGGCAATCGTTTTTGATGAGAATGGCAAGTATGTGGACGAGAAGGGTTTCGTGAAGCTGGACCCCACCAAGTTCGCTGACTGGCAGATCGCTGAGGAGGCTGAAAAGACTCTGCCTTCCGTTGACTTCTTCCGCCAGAAGCTGGGCCTGCTGGAGGATGAGATCATCCCCTACGGCAAGACCCCCAAGATCGACTTTATCAAGGTTATGAACCGCCTGAAGGACAAGCCCGACGGCAAGTTCATCGAGGTCACCGCTGTGACCCCCACCCCCTTCGGCGAGGGTAAGTCCACCGTTTCTCTGGGCCTGATTGAGGGTCTGGGCTACATCGGCAAGAACGCCGGTGGCGCTCTGCGTCAGCCCTCCGGCGGCCCCACCATGAACGTTAAGGGTACCGCAGCCGGCGGCGGCAACGCTCTGCTGATGCCCATGACCGAGTTCTCCCTGGGTCTGACCGGCGACATCAACGACATCATGAACGCTCACAACCTGGCTATGGTGGCTCTGACCGCCCGTATGCAGCACGAGCGCAACAACACCGACGAGTGGCTGGCTGCCAAGGGCCTGCGCCGTCTGGACATCGACCCCAAGCGCGTGGAAATGGGCTGGATCATCGACTTCTGCGCTCAGTCCCTGCGTAACATCATCATCGGCATCGGCGGCCGTCTGGACGGCTTCATGATGGA
>JAZQHH010000107.1:0-9644 GCA_045540495.1 Faecousia sp. | reverse complement strand
AAGGAGTTGGGGAAACATGTTGTCTTCCTAAGACCGCTTGGCCTCCGACTTGGGCGAGGATTGAAATAAGTTCCAGAGCACCTGTTATCCTGGTTTTCACCTTCAGCTTCCTGCTGATCTTCTTGGGCAGGCGTTCCCTTCTGTTCTGACGGAGGGCAGTTTCCTGCTCCTCGGCAGTGGGGTTCTCTTGCCCAGGAATTTTCTTCTTCGCCATAGTGATCTGTCTGACCAAAGGGTCCCGCCGGAGTAATCACTCATGCAAAGCCCTCTAAGCTATTTTCTTTCAGTCGCCACCACGATACTCGCAGCGGCCGTCATACCATGCGGCGCAGCCATCCTGGAGGAAATCCACAAATTTCGCAGTATTGTCCTCGGTGGTCTGTCGAAAGGTCTCGACACCTTCCTCGTTGCAGTCATATGTCGTTTGGGATACAAAATGCCGATTTGCGGCATAGGGACATTTCGGGCGTTATCTTCCCCAATAGGCACAAAATAACCACCGTTCCGGGATCGGTTCGGTGGTTTTCTTCAAGGTATGATAGTTAGTGATGATGTGTTCATCGTTGTATTTGTAGTATTCTGCATCAAATTCTCGCAAAACAATCTTCTGTTCTTCTGTGAGACCATCTTTCGCTCTGAATTTCTCAGGTCCGTCTGCGCCTAACAGAGGCTCAAACTTACGCGGGAGTAGCATCGTAGTCACCCTTTCAAAAGCGTATTGATAACATCCATGGTAATTGAACCGGGATGCTGCGCCTGATTTCTTATATCAAGATAGCGGATTTGCTCAATGCTGTCAATGGTGGAAAGGCTACATATGTTCCTGGATTCTCCGGCCGGGATACCGCCTGCGTGGTGTGAGCGATCGTGGGGATGCGAAACTGCTTAGAAGACGATGGATGCTTCGGAGAATTTCGCCGGGGCGCAAAAAAACACCGCCGAGAGCGGTGTGAAGTATTCCATCCGAAACGATATCGTTGACGCAAACGGCACTGAATACGACCGTGTTGTAGAACTGGAATACAGCCTGTTCAACAAAGTCAAGCGAAATGGAAAGGCGTATATCGATTTTATTCGCAATAACCTCATAAAGCAAAAAATCGCTGTTTATAGCAACAGTGGCGAAGTGGAAATTATTGAATTTGCCGGAGAAAAGGAACGCGTTCAGAAAGATGGAGCTAAAAATAAACATCCAGTCATTGGCGAGCTTACGCAGGCAAAAAACGAAATCAAGAAGCTCGTAATCCTTAATTCGGCAGAAACAGCAGAAATATCCAAATTCGCTCAACACAGAAAAGAACATACGCATCAATGGTTAGATGAAAATGGTTGGGATGAGCGGATAAGCCATGTAATGACAAGGGATGGGATTGTATACCCGGCAATCCTCCACATTGCAAAGACCAAAGATGGGCGCAATATTCTCTATGATATCAATGTAAAAATTAGAAAAGGCGTTGCTGCCGACAAAAATGCCACATCCCTGCGTGCTAAAAAGCAAGCAAGGCAGGCGGTCAGAACCACAACGCCTTCGTCTGAAACTAGGGTATCACATCAGCAACTGGGTGTCAAGAAGAAATTCTCCGATCGGGATTCGGATGGGAATCCACTCTCCGAGGGGCAGTTGGAGTATTTCAAGGATTCGCAGGTTCGGGATCAGGACGGTAATTTGTTGGTTATGTACCGGGGGATCGGGAGGTGTTTACGGTATTCGACCGAAAGAAAACCTCTTACAGCAACCTGTATGGCAGAGACTTCTATTTTACCAATAGCAAGAATCATGATGGACAGTACGGTAACGCCAAGGCATTTTATCTGAATATCGTCAATCCCGTGATGACTGACAATCAGACAATTACAAAGCCGCACCGCCCGGGGCGCGATAACAGAAGAAAAGGAAGGAACAACCGAAAATATCAAAGCCTTTTTCGGAAGCAATGGGAAGCTAAGAAGATATTTCAGCCGGTGGAGCGGACGAAGAAATGATTCCAAAATAAGAAGCCCCACAGCTCATCAATGCCAAAGGCCCTGATGCAACGGCTGAAACCGGTTCTGTGAGTGCTTCTATAAACAGTATAGGCAATCCCAGTGGAAATGTCAACGAAAAATAAAGCCTGGTTTTATGGGGGAGGAAGGCTTGGAATGGCCGCAAGACGGGAAATGACAGGGGCTAAAGGGAATGGCAAGGGGAAAAACGACCAAAATTCGTCAAATCGCCGAATTTTGGTCGATTTTTGACGATGAATCTGGATTGCATGAAGATACATTTTGTGGTATTCTATTGAAGAAATTCGTCGAAAGACAGAGGTGCACGACATGAAGACACACAAATTGTTGATTGCGGATGAATCAGAAGGATTTTGCAGCTCCCTGGCGGCAGCTTTGGGCGGGGCCTTTGAGCTGCAGATATGCCACGATGGCGCCCAGGCGGTACGGCTGCTGGAGCAGTTTCGGCCGGATGTGCTGGTGCTGGATATGATCCTGCCCCAGTTGGACGGCCAGGCGGTACTGACTGCTGCTGACGCCATGGATATGCCGCCCCGGCGACTGGTGGTGTCCGGATTCATCAGCGGGTATGTTCAGCAGATGCTGGATCGGATGAATGTGGACTATATTCTTCGCAAGCCCTGCGATTTTCGTGCCCTTGCAGACCGGATCCGTGATTTGTCGGGGATGGCTGAGGGGGTAATTTTTACGCCTTATGGGGTGACTTCTTCGGAAAAACGGCTGCTTTCCAGCCTGAATGTTTCCGGCAACCGGGCTCTGCTGACCCTGGAGGCGGCCCTGAAGCTGTATATGGCTAACCCCACCCAATCCGTCACCAAGGAGCTGTACCCGGCTTTGGCCAAGCAGCTGGGCATCAGCCCGCAGGCGGTGGAAAAGGCCATCCGCACCGCCATCAACAAGGCCTGGCAAAATCGGAATGAGGCCACCTGGCGGATGTTCTTTCCCGCCAATCAGAACGGGCGTATCCCCAAGCCCACCAATCTGGGATTCCTGAATACCCTTTCCGCCCATTTGCAGGGCTGCGGGACCACGGACGTTATTTCGGCCCAAAGATGACCGACGTATACCCTGAGAGCCAATTGCCGGTGGTCTAGAGTTTCCCCAATTCCTGGAACAGCCCCACTGCCCGGGCGATACCCAGCTCCCGGGAATCCAGCAGGGAACGAAGATCCTCTCCGGTTCGTCGGAGGGTGAAGCGAACTTCCTGAGGCGAGACATGAATATGATAATGGCAATACAGCCGGAGGTCCTGATGGGGCAGAGATTCCGGCGGATCAGCTGCAGCGATATGACAGCCCTCCGGCGTGACGGTGAGCTGCACCGTGTCCAGAGCGGCCTCCAGCCAGATTTCCCGTCCCTTCCATGGGGCCAGATATTCCGCCGGCGGGACATGGGGCGGCAGGGGTGGCAGAAAAATAGGGCAGTCCAACTCCGCGGCATAGCACGCCGAAACCCCGACGGGGCAGGGGAGTGTGTCCAATATTGCTTGAATCACCGCAGCGGTCTGAGGTTCCTCAGGCCGCTGAAAATCCAGCAGCAGGCTGTCGCAATCCAATTCCAGAAGCTGCCCGGCGACCCGCTCCGGGTCATGGCCGCAGATGGGGGTCCGGTCGTTGAGAATTACCATGGACCCCTCCGGCAAATTCCGGGGCAGATTGGAAAGTCCGGTGCCGTAAGGGGAAAAATGGCAGGCCATCCAGGCGATTTTCGGCGGAAGCGGCCTGTTTCCGGCCAATTCCGCCGCGGTCATGGCAAGAAAAGGTTCGATTGCCATGGACAAACGCCTCCTTCCGTGGTATGATATATCAATAAGATATGAAAGTGAGACTGCTGATATGTCCATTTCGCTGCTACCCCGGCTGCAGGCCGATGCCCTGACGGATATCCATCCGGAGTTCCTGTTGGAGCGTGGGGTGAATCTGCTGATGCTGGATTTTGACAATACCATTGTGCCCTACACCACCGACGACCCGACGCCCCTGATGGCGGCATGGCTGGCCTGGGTGAAGGATTGCGGCATCCGGATTTGCGTGGTGTCCAATTCCAAGCGGGGCCGGGTGCAGATTTTCTGCAAAAAGCACGGTTTGCATTGCATCACCCACGCCAGAAAGCCCTCCACCAAGGGGATTCGGGAATGCATGGATAAATTCGGGGAAAAGCCAGAAAACTGTATGCTGGTGGGGGACCAGATTTTCACGGATACCCTGGGGGCCAATCGGGCCGGAGTCTGCTCCGTGCTGGTCAAGGCCATCGATAATCACAATATCTGGCTGAAGCTGCGGGGCGTTGCGGAGCTGCCCTTCCGCTGTTTGGCCGGAAACAGGAGGATGAAGCATGAAAAATCTTGAAAAATATCTGTCCCTGCGGGACAAGGTGGACGGCCTGCTGCTGACCCCCCGCTTCACCCGCCACTATGGCGCCGAATTTGACATCGCCGAGGGCGTGGCCATCGTCACCAGGGGCGGCTGCCGCTATTTCACCGACAGCCGGTACATCGAATCCGCCCAGAAGGGGATTCAGGGCTTCGAAGTCATCGAAATGAACCGGGCCAATCCCTATCATCAGCTGCTGAACCAGGCCATTGCCGATTTTGGCGTGAAAACCCTGGGTTTTGAGGAAGAATACCTTACCGTGGCCGAGTTCCGGGGCTACGAGGAGAAGCTCAATGCCCAGCTGATTCCCATGCACAAGGAAATTTCCGGCTTCCGGGCCGTGAAAGAGGAATACGAGCTGGAGCGGATCCGTAAGGCCCAGAAAATCACCGATGCCGCCTTTGCCGAGGTGCTGACCCGCATTCATACCGGCATGACCGAGAAGGAGCTGGCGGCGGAGCTGATCTATTGCCTCCTGAAAAATGGCGGCGAGGGTCTGTCCTTTGATCCCATCGTGGTATCCGGCCCCAACACCAGTCTGCCCCATGGCGTTCCCGGGGACCGACGGCTGAAGGAAGGGGACTTCGTCACCATGGATTTTGGTGTAATCTATCAGGGCTACTGCTCCGATATGACCCGCACCATTGCCTTGGGCTATGCCTCCGAGGAAATGCGGAAGGTTTACGATACCGTCCTGAAGGCCCAGCTGGCCGGCATCGCCGCCACCAGAGCCGGGGCCACCGGCAAAGAAATCGATGCCGCCGCCCGTCAGGTCATTGCTGACGCCGGTTACGCTGATTATTTTGGCCACGGCTATGGCCACTGCATCGGCATGGAGTGCCACGAAATGCCCTCCTGCAGCCCCGGGGGCCTGCGGGAAATGGAGGAAAATATGGTCTCCTCCGCGGAGCCCGGCATCTATCTGCCCGGAAAATTCGGCGTTCGCATCGAAGATTTGGTCATTATCAAGGCCGATGGCTGCGAAAATATCACCTGCAGCCCCAAGAATTTGATGATTCTTTGAAAAAATTCAGATTTCCCCTTGAAAAATCTGAGGATTTAGGTTAAAATATATCAGCTAACAATATATACACAGCCCCCCGCAAGGGGAGCCCAATTTTAGGAGGATTAGAAAATGATTTCTGCAGGCGATATCAGAAACGGTATTACCTTTGAACTGGATGGCAAGGTCATGCAGGTCATCGAATTCCAGCACGTGAAGCCCGGTAAGGGTGCGGCCTTCGTCCGTGTCAAGATGAAGAACGTCATCACCGGCGGCGTGACCGAGACCAGCTTGAACCCCTCTGCCAAGTTCCCCACCGCTTTCATCGAGCGTAAGAAGATGGAGTATTCCTACAACGATGGTTCCCTGTACTACTTCATGGACCAGGAGACCTACGAGCTGGAGCCCATCGACGGCAGCGTGCTGGACGATTCCTTTAAGTTCGTCAAGGAGAACGACATCTGCACCATCATGAGCTACAAGGGCAAGGTCTTCGGCGTGGAAGTCCCCAACTTTGTTGATCTGGTGGTCACCGGGACCGAGCCCGGCTTCGCCGGCAACACCCCCACCAACGTCACCAAGCCCGCTACCGTGGAGACCGGTGCCGAGGTGAAGGTGCCCCTGTTCATCAACGAGGGCGACAAGGTCCAGATCGACACCCGCACCGGCGAGTACCTGGGCCGCTCCAAGGCTTAATTCGTGCATACCATAGGGGACGATTGCAATACATCGTCCCCTGTTTTCAAAAATGAAAGGAGTATCATTATGACGATTTCCGAAAAGGCTGCCTACCTGAAGGGCCTGATGGATGGCCTGAACCTGGATACCGAGAAGGCTGAGGGCAAGATGATTTCCGCCATTGTTGACCTGCTGGGCGATGTGACCAAGCGGCTGAGCGACGTGGAGGAGACCACCATCGCCATCTCCGACGAGCTGGATGAGATCGAAGAGGATCTGGACGCCATCGAGGACTACATCATGGATGAGGACGAGGATGACTACGACGATTGGGACGACGAGGACGAGGACTTCGAGGATGAGGGCTTCGACTTCGGCGACGAGGACACCACCGTTTACGAAGCGGAGTGCGCCTGCGGTAACATCGTCTGCTTCGACGAGGAGACCCTGGAGAGCGGCAGCATTGTCTGCGACAACTGCGGCGAACTGCTGGAGTTCACCTTCGAGGACGTGGAAGAAGAATAATGCTTCAAGGCGTGCGGAAAACCCCGCACGCCTTCGTACATCTATGTCATTGTGATGGCCAAAAGCCCGTGGCAATCCGTTTCTCCTGTCATTGCGAGGCCGCAGGCCGTGGCAATCCCCCATGGCCTTGTCATTGTGAACCAGTCTGGGGACTGGTTCACAATGACAAGGTTATTCTTTCAAAAAAACAACCGCGCCGTCAGCGATGCCATGATGAAGCCGGTCAAATCCGCAATCAGGGCGGCGGGGATGGTGTAGCGGGTCTTTTTCACCCCGGCAGCGCCAAAATAGACGGAAATGGTGTAAAACGTGGTTTCAGTGGAGCCCAGCATCACCGCCGCAGTGCGCCCAATCAGGGAATCCACCCCATACTGGGCCATCAGCTCGCTGCCCACCGCCAGGGCCGCGCTGCCGCTGATGGGACGAATCAGCACCAGCATGGCGGTCTCCGGCGGGATGCCCAGAAACCGAAAGACAGGGGCGCACCATCGGCTCAGCAGCTCAATGCCCCCGGAGGCCCGAAGCATGGTCACCGCCGTCATCAGCAGCACCAGGGTCGGCATCAGAGACAGCAGCAGCTTCAGTCCATCAGCAGCCCCGGTGAGCATCAGATCGTAGGCATTCTCCTTTTTTCGCAATGCTATGGCGCAGCTAAGGATCAGCAGTCCCGGAACGATGTAGTCAAGCATGGGGCCACAGCTTTCCCAGGAGCCAGGCGGCCGCCAGCCCCAGCCCGGCGGAGCAAAGACTGGTCACCCACACCGCAGGCAAGATGTCAAAAGGGGCGCCGCAGCCCAGATTTGTCCGCACCGCCGCCACAGTGGCCGGAATCAGCTGAATAGAGGCGGTATTCAGCACAATCAGCCTGCAAAGTTGGTCCGTGGCGACCCCAGGCCTGTCCGGGGTCACCATCCGTTTTGCTGCCTTGATTCCCATGGGTGTGGCGGCATTTCCCAGTCCCAAAATGTTGGCGCAGATGTTTGCGCTGAGATCCTTGGACAACTGTGGGTCTGTCCGCGTACCGGGGAATATTAAATATAAGATTGGTTTCAGGATTTTGGACAAAATCTCTGTCAGACCGGTCTTGTCCATCAGATTTCCCACACCACACCACAGACAGATGGAGCCCCCCATGCCGATGGCCAGGGAAATTCCCCCCTGAGCCCCCTGAATGATGGCACCGGAAAGGCCATTTCCGGCTCCAAAAAGGATGGAAATTCCTGTGGAAAAAAGGATAATTGTAAACCAAATCCAGCTTAAAACCATGATGCAGCCCCCTTTTTGCTAAACTATGCCAGCCGGAGGCGGGATATTCAAGAATATTCTTACAAAATCCGCAAAAAACGTAAAAAAACATTTGACACCGGGGCAAAGACGGATTATAATAATGATATAAAAAATCAGGCGTTAAGTTCACCACTGGGCGACATGCCTGATATGTTATTGAGGAAAGGAGGGGCTGCTATATGAAGTCGACGGGTATCATTCGCAAAGTGGACGAGCTGGGTAGAATCGTGCTTCCGATCGAATTAAGACGTACATTGGATATTGCGGAGCGGGATGAGCTGGAGATCTACATGGATAATGATCGGATTGTGCTCCAGAAGTTTGAGCCTTCCTGCGTATTTTGCGCTTCCTCGTACGGACTTGTGTCCTACCGCGGCAAGAATGTTTGCCGTGAGTGCGCCAAGAACATGGGCAAGCTTTGATATGCATGAAAAACCGCGACAGCGCAATGATATGTACCCAGTTTTCTGGACACTGTCATTAAATTGAACAATTAGCCTGTCATCATGGATGCTTCCCTGAACTTTGAGGGAGGCATCTATTTTGTTTTGGCCTGGATTCTCCTGTTATTATAATAATCAATATATTCGTCTATTGCGGCGGCAAAGGATTCAAAAGAGGTATACTCTTTTTCAGAACCATAAAACATCTCATTTTTTAATCTGCCAAAGAATGTTTCCATTATGCAGTTGTCATAGCAATTGCCTTTTCTGGACATAGATTGAACTATGCCAGGCATCTTTAGTTCACTTCGATACGTTGCGTGCTGATACTGCCAGCCTTGATCCGAGTGCATAATCAGCCCTTTCACAGAGGGAAAACGTTCAAATGCCTTTTTAAGCATATCCTTAATTTGCTCCATATTGGGACTCAGAGAAAGATTGTAAGAAATAATTTCGTTTGTATTCATAAGAGGCAACACGAGGTGGGCAGAGGTTGAAAACGGCAAGATGAAACCAACCTCCGACATTACTCGCCATAAACCGCTGAGAGCATGGAGAGCAGAGCTCTTGAAGCAAATCTCAACAATGCAGGAACAGTTACAGCAGTTGCCAGAAATCACCGAATCGCAACAAAAGGCACTCAAAGAATTGCAGAGATTACATCAGCAGGTGGAAAGCAAAAAAGGCACCAAGAAAAAACTTGATGCCCAAGTTGAAACACTGCAGCAAGATGTGGCGACTTTGACAGGTCGCAAAGAAATGCTCACCACCCAAATTGAGGACCTGCAAAAAGCAACAGAGGAAGAGAAAATCCGTTACCTCAATCTCAAAGCAGATTCCGAAAAACTCAGTGGTGAGATTGCCAAAATGCGAAGAGAACTCACAGAGTATGTATTCAGTGACCGCAATTCCGTGCCGGAAGTTCCGAGAGGAACTCTGCATCTGGGCGAAGCAGATGATATTCTCGACTTGTAACCTTTTTGCAAACAATACGGTCCACGGATTGAAAATCCCACATACTTATGGTACAATGATACTGGAAAGGTATCTGTGTAAACAGTTCGATAAACCATGAATTTAGCGAACAGATTAAGCGGGGAGGTTTATATCATGCTTTTTAAAAACGGGTCCGGCTGGAAAGCTTGTTTTGATGAAAATAGCGGAAGATATTTCGGAGAATATGGTGGTTTTCAGGATTATCGCCTGTATGAAATAACAAAAGAAATATTCGACCGTCTTGACAAAAAATGACAGAAAGTGAAGCGGGCGGCCTTATGTACCAAGGCAGACGCATGTACATGGCTGTTGATGACCGCTGCGGACCTCCTT
>JAZQHH010000106.1:0-2250 GCA_045540495.1 Faecousia sp. | reverse complement strand
CCAAGGTGAACTCGTGCTTGGGTTCGTCCTTAGCCAGCTCCTCGAACACGGCAAAGACGGAAGCGGGATGAGTATCCTTGGAACCCAGGCCGTAACGGCCGCCGATGACGGTGATGTCATGCTTGCCGGCCTTGGCCAGAGTCATGACCACATCCTGGTACAGGGGCTCGCCCTGGGAGCCGGGCTCCTTGGTGCGGTCCAGAACAGCGATCTTCTTGGCGGTAGCGGGGATGGCCTTCAGCAGATGCTCGGAGCTCCAGGGACGGTACAGGCGAACCTTCACCAGACCGACCTTCTCGCCGTGGGCGTTCAGGTAGTCGATGACTTCTTCAGCCACGTCGCAGAAGGAGCCCATGCAAACGATGATGCGGTCAGCATCGGGGGCGCCGTAGTAGTTGAACAGCTGATAGTTGGTGCCCAGCTTCTCGTTGACCTTGCCCATGTACTTCTCGACCACGGCGGGCAGAGCGGTGTAGTACTTGTTGCAGGCTTCGCGATGCTGGAAGAAGATGTCGTCGTTCTCGTGAGAGCCGCGCATTGCGGGACGCTCGGGGTTCAGGGAGTGCTGACGGAAAGCGGCAACGGCTTCCATGTTGCACATTTCCTTCAGGTCCTCGTAGTCCCAAATGGCGATCTTCTGGATCTCATGGGAGGTACGGAAACCGTCGAAGAAGTTGATGAAGGGAACGCGGCCTTCGATAGCGGCCAGGTGGGCAACAGCGCCCAGATCCATGACTTCCTGCACGTTGGTCTCGGCCAGCATGGCGAAACCGGTCTGGCGGCAGGCGTAAACGTCGGAATGGTCACCGAAGATGTTCAGAGCCTGGGCAGCCACGGTACGGGCGGACACATGGAACACAGAGGGGAGCAGCTCGCCGGCGATCTTGTACATATTGGGGATCATCAGCAGCAGACCCTGGGAGGCGGTATAGGTGGTGGTCAGGGCACCGGCGGCCAGAGAGCCGTGAACGGTACCGGCAGCACCGGCCTCGGACTGCATCTCA
Source organism: Faecousia sp. (assembly GCA_045540495.1). GTDB lineage: Bacteria > Bacillota > Clostridia > Oscillospirales > Oscillospiraceae > Faecousia. The sequence goes on along the minus strand of JAZQHH010000106.1, from coordinate 1,246 downwards.
ACGACCTTGACAGTGTCGCCGAAGATGTTCTTGCGGCCGGCAGCGGACCACTGGTCCACGTTGTCAGCCATGGGGGAAGAGGGGGTGATGGGGTAGATGCCAGCAACCTCGGTAAAGGCGTAGCTGACGTGGGCGGCAGCAGTATTGCCGTCCATAGTTTTGAATTTTCTAGCCAAAATGAAATACCTCCTAAAGTATTCAAACTTTGTCCCCTATATCATAGCACTTTCGTTCCCGTTTGTAAAGCGGAAAAGCGATGGGAAAATTGAAAAATCTTATTTTTCCGACAGGGCGGACAGTTGTCTTTCCACGAAGAATCGGTTATAATGTACAAAAATCGGAAGGAGCGAAAGAAATGGGTTATACAATTTATAAAAAGAAGCCTGCCGCACCCGTTCGTGGGGTGCTGTTTGATATGGACGGGGTCGTGCTGGATACCGAAAAGCTATATGCCAGGTTCTGGCAGGAGGCGGCGGTGTCCCTGGGCTATCCCATGACCCATGAGCAGGCTCTGGGGATGCGGAGCCTGAGTCGGTCTGCCGGGCAGGCAAAGCTGGAAAGCTATTTCGGCCCGGGGATTTCCATTGAAGTGGTGCGGGCCAAGCGCATTGAATTGATGGAACGGTTCATCGATGAAAAGGGCGTGGAGCCAAAACCCGGCATTTATGAATTGATGGATTTCCTGAAGGCCAATGGAATCAAAACGGCCATCACCACCTCCTCGCCCATCCAGCGGGTGAAGAAGCATTTGGGGCCCCTGGGACTGCTGGAACGCTTCGACAAATTGTGCAGCGGTTACGATGTGCCGAAAGGGAAGCCGGAGCCGGATATTTATTTATATGGTGCGGCGAGCCTTGACCTGAAGCCGGAGGAATGCCTTGCGTTGGAGGATTCTCCGGCAGGCCTCCTGTCCGCCAGCCGGGCCGGCTGTCTGACGGTGATGGTCCCGGATTTGGACCAGCCCGATGGGGAAACGGAGAAACTGCTGTATGCCAAGGCGGATAGTTTGGCTGATGTAATCGCCTTGTTGCGGTAAATGATTGTTTAGCGAACTAAGATCAAGCTATCATTGCGAGGAGCGAAGCGACGTGGCAATCTCCCAGTATCATCTACGATAAGGAAAAAGTTCGATGAACGTACAATGTAGAATGGGATTATCCATAGATTTTGGTGCGAATTAGGACCAAAGTTGTACCAGGAGATTGCCACGGCCTGCGGCCTCGCAATGACACGGTTGTTGTGATTG
>JAZQHH010000105.1:0-8946 GCA_045540495.1 Faecousia sp. | reverse complement strand
AAGCGGTCTTAGGAAGACAACATGTTTCCCCAACTCCTTGGCTCACAGAACGACATGGCTACGATCCGACTTCCTTTTGGCGAAATAATCGGGTAGTTAGCCAAGGGGACGCCAACCTTTGACGTGCTCGCCTTCTTCCTGGAAGGTTTTGGCAAGCTCTCTGCTGGCACAATATTTGAACGCAAAGAACTGGCCGCCCTGAATGCAGGCGATGAGCAGACAGCACCCAAGCATGGTGCCCCAGAATACGACGATCAGAACCAACAGGGTCGCAGCAATCAAGCCAAGCAGTACTTTTCTCCACGAAGCCATATTCATTCTCCTTTCAATCCGAAAATCAGCAGTAAAAATCCTTGATCCGGCGGGCGCGACTGGGGTGGCGGAGCTTGCGGATGGCCTTGTTTTCGATCTGGCGGATCCGTTCACGGGTGACGCCGAAGATCTGGCCCACTTCCTCCAGGGTGTGGGTGCGGCCGTCGTACATACCGAAGCGCATCCGCAGCACATCGGCCTCCCGCTCGGTCAGGGTGTCCAGAATCTCCTTCAGCGCCTCTGCCAGCATGGCATTGGAGGTGGCATCGGCGGGACCGGGGGTCCGCTCATCCTCCACGAAGGAGCCGATGGAGGTATCCTCTTCATCGCCCACAGGCGTATCCAGGCTCAGGGTATCGGCGGCGGTGCGGTTGGCCTCGATGATTTTCTCAACGGGCAGACCCAACTCTGCGGCGATTTCCTCCACGGTGGGTTCCCGGCCCAGCTCCTGGACCAGCTTCCGGTTGCACCGGGTGGCCTTGTTGATGACCTCAACCATATGCACCGGCACCCGGATGGTCCGGGCCTGGTCGGCGATGGCGCGGGTGATGGCCTGCCGAATCCACCAGGTGGCATATGTAGAGAATTTGTTTCCCTTTGTCCAGTCGAATTTGTCTACGGCACGAATCAGGCCCGTATTGCCCTCCTGGATCAGGTCCAGGATATGCAGGCCGCGGCCGGAATATTTCTTCGCGATCGAAACCACCAGGCGGAGGTTGGCTTCCGTCAGTTTGTTTTTGGCGTTCTGGTCGCCCTCGCTGACCTTTTTGGCCAGCTCCACCTCTTCCTCGGCGGACAGCAGCTTCACCTGACCGATTTCCTTCAGGTACATCCGCACGGGATCGTCCAGATTATACTCAGCAGCCAGGTCAACCGGGTCCACCAGATCCTCTTCCTCCATGCCGGACAGGTCGATGTCCCCTTCGAGGCCGGCATCGATATCGTCGCCCAGGTCCAGGTCCAGCTCGGCGCTGATCACCTGGATGTTCATGGCCTCGAACCGGTCGTAGATCTCCTCGATTTTTTCGGGGGTCAGGTCCATTTTCTCCAGCTGGGCGTTCAGGTCGGCGGCACGGATCATGCCTTCCTTCCGGCCCTGTGCGATGAGGCTCTGGAGGGCGGCGGTGACGTCTTCCAGATTGGCCTTGGGATTCTTCTTCGCGTTACTCATTCGTCTTCCCTCTTTATATCAAAATTTCTCTTGCCGTAAGACTATATCCCCATTTTTGCTTTTTGACAAGGGTTTTTTCAAGAAAAATTTCAATTTTTCTATAATTTTTTTGATTCCGACGAATCACGAAAACATTTTCTCCAAAATTCCCGATAATATACGGTTTACTTTTGGCAAAAAATTCTGTATAATCAGGAAAATAGGTGTGTTATACCCTTCGCGCCTTGCCCCCCTCATTTATGAGGGGGGTGCCCGAGCGAGGCGATGGGCGGGGGGAGTCCGAATGTATCATGGATACTCCCCCGTCACCGGCCTTCGGCGGTGACAGCCCCCTCATAAATGAGGGGGCCAAGGAATTTCCAATAATCAGAGGTGCTTTCTATGACCGAACTTTCCAAAATCCGCAATTTTTCTATCATCGCCCACATTGACCACGGTAAGTCCACCCTGGCGGACCGGCTGCTGGAGGCGTGCAACGCCGTGGAGGCCCGGCAGATGGAGCAGCAGATGCTGGACTCCATGGAGCTGGAAAAGGAGCGGGGCATTACCATCAAGGCTACCGCCGCCACCTTAAAATACACCGCCGACGACGGCGAAACCTATGCCCTGAATCTGATCGACACCCCCGGCCATGTGGACTTCAACTACGAGGTCAGCCGCTCCTTGGCGGCCTGCGAGGGTGCGGTGCTGGTGGTGGATGCCTCTCAGGGCGTGGAGGCGCAGACCCTGGCCAACACCTACCTGGCCATCGATGCCGGGCTGGAGGTTCTGCCGGTCATTAACAAAATCGACCTGCCCTCTGCCCGCCCCGCCGAGGTCAAGGCGGAGGTGGAGGACATCATCGGCATCCCCGCCGAGGATTCCCCGGAAATTTCCGCGAAAAACGGCATCAACATCCATTCCGTTCTGGAAATGATCGTCCGGGATGTGCCCGCCCCCACCGGCGACCGGGAGGCCCCGTTGCAGGCCCTGATTTTCGACAGCGTGTACGACAGCTACCGGGGCGTCATTGTCTATACCCGAATCAAGCAGGGCACCGTGAAGCCCGGGCAGGATATCCGCATGATGGCCACCGGGGCGGTCTATAAAGTCGTGGAAGTCGGCACCATGAGCCCCCTGGGTCTGATGCCTGCCGAGGCCCTGGGTGCCGGCGAGGTTGGCTACATCACCGCCTCCATCAAGACCGTGGCCGATACCCAGGTGGGCGACACCATCACCACCGTGGAAAATGGCGCTTCGGAGCCCCTGCCGGGCTACCGGCCGGTGCAGCCCATGGTGTTCTCCGGCGTGTACCCGGCGGACGGCGCGAAATATCAGGACCTGCGGGAAGCCCTTGAAAAATTGAAGCTGAACGACGCGTCCTTTGTCTATGAACTGGAAAGCTCCATCGCCCTGGGCTTCGGCTTACGGTGCGGTTTCCTGGGACTGCTGCATATGGAGATCATCCAGGAGCGACTGGAGCGGGAGTACAATCTGGACCTCATCACCACCGCCCCCAACGTTGTCTACCGGGTGACCAAGACCAGCGGCGAAACCATCATGGTGGATAACCCCCTGGACTGGCCCGACCCCATGGAAATCGAGCTGGCGGAGGAGCCCTATGTGAAGGTCAGCCTCATCGCCCCCCAGGAATATGTGGGCAATATTATGGATCTGGCCCAGCAGCGCCGGGGCGAATTTAAGGATATGGTCTATCTGGACGCCAACCGTGTAGAATTGCACTATGAGATGCCTCTGAATGAGATCATCTACGATTTCTTCGATGCGCTGAAGTCCCGCACCCGTGGCTACGGCTCTCTGGACTATGAGCTGATCGGCTACCGGCCCAGCAAGCTGGTGAAGCTGGGCATTTTGCTGAACGGCGACATCGTGGATGCCCTGGGCTTCATTTTGTTCGCGGAAAATGCCTATCCCCGGGCCCGGAAAATCTGCGAAAAGCTGAAGGATAATATCCCCCGGGCCCAGTTTGAGATTCCGGTCCAGGCGGCCATCGGCGGCAAAATCATCGCCCGGGAGACCATCAAGGCCCTGCGGAAGGACGTGCTGGCCAAGTGCTACGGCGGCGACATCACCCGGAAGAAGAAGCTGCTGGAAAAGCAGAAGGAAGGCAAAAAGCGGATGCGGACCTTCGGCACCGTGTCCGTCCCCAGCGAGGCCTTCATGGCCGTGCTGAAGCTGGACGAGGACTGAGGCCCTTGTGTGAGCAAATGATTGTTTATGGTAGCACTTCTTGCCCCCCTCATTTATGAGGGGAGTGCCCCGAAGGGGCGGGGGGAGTATACCAATCACAGCGTTTCGGACTCCCCCCCGACCTTCGCTTCGCTCGGCCACCCCCCTCATAAATGAGGGGGGCAAGGGGGCTTTCTAATCATTTACGGCATTGCTGAAAAAGTTCGGGCGATTCATGAATCGCTCCTGCAAAAAGGAACGGATTGCCACGGCCTTCGGCCTCGCAATGACAGGGAATTATTTAGCGGGGACCTCTAAAAACTCCTTTTCGGCGAAGCGGCGTATCTTTTGCCGCAACTTTTCGCCCCGAAAACACCGAAATACATCCAGTATTCCTGGTGTTTTCGTGACTTCAATTTGCGACAAAATATCCACCGCCCGCTCGAAAATCAGTTTTTAGAGGTCCCCTAGCATTAACAGGAAAGGAGCCGCTTATGATTTCTGATATTTTGGACAGCTTCCGGCTGGAACCGGGGGTTTGGCAGATTTGCCTGCGGCTATTGTGCGCCATGGTGGTGGGTCTGGTCATCGGCACCGAGCGGGAGTATACCAACCGCCCCGCCGGTATGCGGACCCATGTGCTGGTGGCGCTGGGGGCCTGCGTGGTGGCCATCACCGGGCAGATGCTCCATTTTCAGTACAATTCCGGCGATCCCGCCCGGCTGGCGGCCCAGGTCATCACCGGCGTGGGCTTTCTGGGGGCGGGCACCATCCTTCGGGAGGGGGCATCCGTCAAGGGCCTGACCACCGCCGCCAGCGTCTGGACCGTGGCCTGCCTGGGCATCGCCGCGGGCTTCGGCTACTACCCCATCGCCCTGTGCGGCATGGTGTTCATGCTGATTACCCTGACCATTCTGGAATTTTTCCAGCATCGCCTCCCGGGCCGGAACCGGAGCCAGGAGGAGGAATTTACCGTCGATTGCGCCGATGTCACCGCTGCCTTGACGGTTCTCAACGATGCGGCCCAGACCCATCGGGCCCAACTCCGGGAGATTTTGGCGGAAAACCGGGAGACTGGCTGCCGGATCACCTTCCGGGCGGTCTTTTATGGAAAAAAGAACCGGCAGCGGTTTTACGCCGCTCTGGCGGCCCGTTCTGAATTTTCCGCTGTTCGGCAGGGAAAGGAGCAGGTATGAAAAAATTAGCAGTCCTGTTGCTGACCCTGGTACTGTTGACCGGCTGCGGCAAGGAACCGCCGGAGCAGACCACCGCCCCGACGGCCCAGACCACGGAGCCCACCGCTCCGATTCTCCAGGCAACGAAACCCACCGCTCCGGAATTCACCGACCCGGAGCCCACCACCAAGACCATCTACATCCGCACCGCCTCCACCAGCGCCTCCGATGGCGCCGTGGCCCGGACGGAGTACCTGTTTGACGAAAATATGCTGCTGAAGGAAGTGGTGGTCTACACCAACGGCGTGGAAACCCGGCGGCACACCGTGGAAAACGACGAAAACGGCAACTATATCCGCTGGACCAGCGACGGCTCCCGGATCGAATACAGCTACGACCATCAGGGCAACCCCCTGGGCTATGCCACCTACATGGGCGAAATGCTCATCAGCCAGACGGTCTACACCTGGGAAAATGGGCGGCAGACCTCTGTCACCACCCGTATGACCGTCCAGGCCCTGGAACACCGGACGGTGCTGACCTACAACGAAAGCGGCTATCTGGTGCGGCTGGACCATTACGATGGGGCAACCCTCTCCAGCTATTGCCTCTACACCCTGGGTGCGGACGGCCGCCCCAGTGCCATGACCTCGTACCTTGCCAGCGGCGCACTGGAGCAGAACGTGACCTATGCCTATGAGGGTAACATCACCACCGGCACCGTCACCGGGGCCGATGGGGCGGTGATCCAGTACACCGAGGAAATGACCGACGAGCATGGCAACCTGCTCTCCACCACCACCTACGATGCCGATGGCAATATGCTCACCCAGGAAACCAACACCTGGACCGCCCTCGAAGTCCCCCTGGACTCCCTCCGGGCGCCGATCTGACAATTTACGCATTACAGATGCACCTAAATTAAAAATGTCATTGCGAGGCCCGTAGGGCCGTGGCAATCTCCTGGTAAAACAGAAGTCTGAATTATCTGATAAACCTGGTTGCATCCACCCTAAATGGCAATTATCCAACGCTCTACCGGGAGATTGCCACGGGCTGCGCCCCCGCAATGACAGACGATGACTTTTGCGCGGTATTATGGCGCTGAACTGTTATTTGCCGCACAGGGAAAGAGAGGAACAACCAATGTTATGTAAACAATGTGGCTCAACCATGGCAGATGACGATCTGTTCTGCCCCAGCTGCGGCGCCCCGGCGGCCCAACAGGAGGCCGGAACCGAGTCCCGGAAATATGAGGCCCCCAAAAAGAAGAAAAAGCACATCGGCCTGACCATCACGGCTATTTTGTCCGCGGTGGTGTTGGTGGCGGTGGTGCTGATGATTGTGCTGTCCCTGACGGGCAAGCAGGAGCAGCAGGAGCCCATGTACCTGCTGTCCCGGATCGGTTCGTTCACCGAGGATGGCCTGCAGTATTCCGCGGTGGAGTACGAATATGACGAACGGGGCCGCCTGATCTGCCTGCGCTCCGAAAACGCCGCCAAAAAGGTGGACGGGGAGCTGGTCTACAGCGAAATCACCGGCGAATTTGACAGCACCACCGAATATTCCTATGATGCCAACGGCTATCTGACCGGGGTGGTGACCCGCACCAAGGAGCGGGGCTCCAGTTTGCTGACGGAGTACGAGTTCTCCGGGGATCAGATCACCAAGATCCGCCGGGTCAAAACCGCCGCCGACGGCAAGCAGACCGAGGAGCTGTACCTGGTGGAATACGAGGGGGGCAAGCTCTCCGAGGTCTCCCAGAACACCAAAACCGGCTTCGAGACCTACTATCAGGTGGCCTACGACAAGGAAGGCCGGATCGTGGAGGAGATCAACTACGCCAGCCGGTCCAAGTACGAATTTGATTACGATGACGACGGCCGCCTCCGCCGGGTCAAGCAGTATGGCCAGGATTACAGCGGCAAGGGCTGGTCCGACTGGATTCTGCGGTTCCTGGCGGACTACGAGTACGACAGCAAGGGCAACCTGCTCCAGGTGCAAAAATCCGACACCGACGGCGGCGACGATGGCATGGAGCTGAGCTACAACAAGCAAAACCAGCTGATCTCCACGGTGCTCTACGACGACGGAGAGCGCAAGGAGGTATTCAACTATAAATACGACAGCGGCCGGGTGGTCAGCGCCTCCCACACGGAGTACGATGACGAAGGAAATCCAACAAATCTGAAGCTGATTTTCGATAAAAACGGCAATTTGGAGGAATATTACGACAAAACCGGCGGTTATACCAAATACGACTACAAAAAGGTGACCCTCTCTGCCGCCGATGCGGAGGCTGTCCGCCGCTACAACGAATGCAACGAGCGCAGCGGCATCAGCAATGACCTCTACGGCAAAAGCTACGACCACTATACCCCCTTCTTCGCCTGGTATCTGGTCCCCCCCCCCCTGGACCCGGCCTACGGCACCGGGCCCCTGCATCGGTAATACCGCAGCGCGACCTGCCTGATCCGCCATGCCCCCGGCGTCCCATGCTGAAGCATGCCTTCTATGAGACGGATGTTTGGAAGAGTCGCTATTAAATATAACCAACCCCATTTCCACTGGAGGAATCCCCATGCCAATCCTGCCCCGCACCGACAAAACGCCCCTTGGGCTGTATATTCATATCCCCTTCTGCAAAAGCAAGTGCCAATACTGCGATTTTTACTCCCTGGCCTGCGAGAAGGGCAAGCTGATGGACCAGTATCTGAAGGCCCTCTGCACCCATATCAAAGAAACGGGCCCCTTGGCCCCAGCCTACCGGGTGGACACCGTCTATTTCGGCGGCGGCACCCCCAGCTACTTCGGCCCCGACCGGCTGGCGGCGGTGCTGACGGCCATCCGCCAGAGCTTCGATGTCAGCCCCCAGGCGGAGATTACCTTCGAGGCCAACCCGGATTCCGTCACCTGGCGGCTCCTGCGGCGCTTGAAGAGCGAGGGCTTCAACCGGGTGAGCCTGGGCATCCAGACCGACGATGATGTCCTGCTCCAGCAGTTGGGCCGTCCCCACAGCTATGCCGACGCGGTGAAGGCCGTGGAGCGGATCCGCCGGGCGGGGTACCGGAATCTTTCCGTGGATCTGATGTTCGGTCTGCCGGGCCAGAGCCTCCAGGCCTGGCAGGATACCCTGACCCATGTGCTGCGGCTCCAGCCGGACCACATCAGCTGCTATGCCCTGAAGGTGGAGAAGGGCACCCCCCTCTACCAGGTCAAGGATGTCTGCGGCCTGCCGGATGACGATACCCAGGCCGATATGTACCTGGCGGCGGTGGAGACCCTGAAGGCCAAGGGCTACCGGCAGTACGAGATCTCCAATTTTGCCAAAAAGGGTATGGCTTCCAAACACAACCTGAAATACTGGCAGGGCGGCGAGTACCTGGGCTTCGGCCCCAACGCCAGCTCCGATTTTGACGGAAAGCGGTTTGCGATGATCCGGGACCTGCAGGGTTATATCGACGGCATTCGCACCCAGGGGCCGGTGATCGGGGAGATACAGGAGATCCCCCTGCGGGAGCGGGCCGGGGAGTATCTGATGACCCGCCTGCGGACAACCCACGGCATCAGCCGGGAGGAGTACGAGACCCAGTACCTGCTGCCCTTCGACCCGCTGGAGACGGTTCTGGAGCAAAACCGGCGGCATTACCTGACCATCCTCTCCGACGGCCGCTGGCGGCTGAGCCCCGAGGGGATGCTGGTGTCCAACAGCATCATCTCCGACCTGATGCTGGCCCAGGAACGCTCCGAGCCCCTGGCGAAGAAATATTGACAAACAGCGCCCCGAATCAACCCGATTCGGGGCGGTGAAGTTTGTTTGGCGGAGTAAAATCACACTGTACATGAGGGTAGGGGCCGATGCCCGCATCGGCCTTTCCCCCCTGGGGAAGCAGGCGGGATTGTCGGGAAAGTTGGAAATGATTGGTTAGCGGCCTAAAACGACGCGCCAATCACAACAACCGTGTCATTGCGAGGCCACAGGCCGTGGCAATCTCCTGGTACAACTTTGGTACTAATTCGCACCAAAATCTATGGATAATCCCATTCTACATTGTACGTTCATCGAACTTTTTCCTTATCGTAGATGATACCGGGAGATTGCCACGTCGCTTCGCTCCT
>JAZQHH010000104.1:0-6987 GCA_045540495.1 Faecousia sp. | reverse complement strand
CCGCTTGGCCTCCGACTTCATGGCGCCCCTTCGGGGCGCTCGGTGGCCGTAGGCCACCGCAATTCAAACGCACCGCTAAACAATCATTTACCGCTTTATCGACACACTGTTCCGGGATCATATCCTCGGCAACGACTGCGGGCGGTGCCTTGTACATAAAAGCAAAGGTTTTTATGAAAAATTAGTCTTAAAGCCCCAAAAATTTTCCGTCCCGGTCTCCTGTTGTCATATTATTGTAGCGATGGTAGAAATTGACGTACTTCAGCCCATTAAAGCCCTTGCTGCCCTTCAGCTGGAGGATCTCGCTGCCATCGTAGATATTCACCTTGTTTTTGCCCAGCAAAGTCACGGCGCCGATGCTGCCGAAGGGGAAGACCCGGTCATCCACCGTGATCCGGTCGCCGTAGAGGCACACCGCCGCTTCTTTTTTCAGCAGCACCTTATTTTTGCAGGCGTGGACCCGGCTGAGCCGGGCGGTCTCCCGGTAGACCGGGGTCTGGGTCATGGTCAGCAGGTCCGTGCCGTTTATGTAGTCATTCTGCCAGTCGTACCAATCGGATACGAACCGGTGAGGAAATTCGCAGTTGATGCCCGCCAGCTCCTTGGTGGGCAGATGGCGGATCCGGCGGCCGCATTTTTGGCAGGCGACCACATCATTGCGGCTCTCGAAGGTGGAAAGCCCGCACCAGGGGCACACATACACCAGCCGCTCCAGAAATTCCGCGTTCTTTTTGTGGCGATACGCGCCGGTGACCCGGGCCTCGTCCACGAAAATCGCCTCTTCGATCACCTTGGACAGCGCTCCGGCGGTCAGGTCAGCGTATTCCTCCGGCTCGATGACCCGGCTCACATAGCTGCGCATTTTGCCTTTTCGAACCACATCGCTCCACCGGGGCTGGACGCCATAGCCGCCCTCGATCCGGAAAATGGCCAGGGGCAGCCCCAGCTTCTTGGCCAGGGAGGCGATGGCGGGCTTGATATAGACGGTTTTGCCATGGAAGGTGCGGTGGCCCTCCGGGGCGATGCAGATGGTACCGCCCTCCCGGGCGATTTTGATACAGTTTTTCACCGCCTGCAGATCGGTGGTCTGCTTGCGGATGGGAATGGGCTCCACCAGGTAGCGGATCAGCTTCGACACCCAGCCCATGGAGAAAATATCCTCGCTGGCCAGGTAGTACACCGGACGGTTGAAGGTCAGACCCACAAAAAATTGGTCGAAGCCGGTCTGATGGTTCATCAGAATCAGGTAGGGCCGCTTGCCCTGGTCCCTGAATTTTTCGATTTTAATGCCATATTTCCACCGGACGAAGGGGCCAAAAACATACCGCAGCACCCCCACCACCACTTTATGACGGAATTTGATCCAATTTTTAGCTTTTTTCATATCTCAGCCTCGTACTCACAGTTTCGGATATACACAATAAGGTTACCATTTTGTGTTACATTTTGTCAATATTTTTCTGGGGACCTAAAACAACGCGCCCAATCACAACAACTGTATCATTGCGAGACCGCAGGCCGTGGCAATCTCCCGGTACAACTTTGGTCAGATTTCGCACCAAAGTTGTACCGGGAGATTGCCACGTCGCTTCGCTCCTCGCAATGACAGCATGATCTTAGCGCGCTAAACAATCATTCCCTGCAGCAAGTCAAAAGCGGAGCCTTGCGGCTCCGCTTTTTTGTTATACCTTTTGCAATTTTTCCACCCCGGAATCCTTAATCAGCTTCTTGGGGCACACGGTGGCGCAGAGGCCGCAGTTGTCGCATTTTGTATAGTCGATGATGGCCAGGTTATTCTCAATCGTGATGGCCTCGTTGGGGCAGATTTTTCTGCACAGGCCGCAGCCGATGCAGCCTACCGTACAGCCCCGGGTGGTGACGGCGCCCTTGGCCAGGGAGGCGCAGGCGATGACCACATTCCGCTTGGGCTCCACTGGGATAATCAGCTGCCGGGGGCAGACCTGGGCGCAGCTCATGCAGCCGACGCACCGGTCCTCGTTGACCTTGGCGATGCCGTTGACGATCTTGATGGCCCCGTATTTACAGGCCTTGACGCAGGTGCCGAAGCCCAGGCAGCCGAATTTGCAGGACAGGGGGCCGCTGCCGCCCACCTTGGAGGCCGCCAGGCAATCCTTGAAGCCCTCGTAATTGGCTTTCATCCGGGCACCGGAGGTCAGGTTGCCGTCCTTATCGTAGTGCTTTTCGCCGGAGCAGCGGACCAGGGCCACCTTCCGGGTCACTTCCACCGCCTCCACACCCATGATGGCCGCCATGGCCCGGGCCGCTTCGTTACCGCCGGAGGCGCATTTGCCGATGGGAGCTTCACCGCTGAGGACGGCCTCCGCATAGCCGCCGCAGCCGGCATAGCCGCAGCCGCCGCAGTTGGCGCCGGGCAGGCATTCATTCAATTGGTCCAGCCGGGGGTCTGTTTCCACATAAAACACCTTGGAGGCCGCCGCCAGCACCAGGCCGAAAATCAGCCCCAAACCGCCTAAAATGGCAATGGCAATGATAATTTCCATAGCTGCCTCCTTAGAAAATGCTCAGGCCCGAGAAGCCCATGAAGGCCAGGGACAGCAGTCCCGCGGTGATCAGGGCGATGGGGAAGCCCTTGAAGCAGGCGGGGCATTCCGCCTTATCCACCCGCTCCCGCACCGAGGCGAACAGCACGATGGCCAGGGTGAAACCCAGGCCTCCCGCCGCGCCATTGACCACGCTGCGCAGGAAATCGTAGCCCTCCTGCACATTCACCAGCACCACGCCCAGCACGGCGCAGTTGGTGGTGATCAGGGGCAGGAACACGCCCAGGGCCTTATACAGGGCCGGGATGGCCTTCTTCAGGAACATCTCCACCACCTGCACGATGGAGGCGATGACCAGAATGAACACCACCGTCTGCATATAGCTCAGATACACCGCTACCAGCAGCAGATTCACCGCAAAGCAGGCCGCCGAGGCGATGGCCATGACGAAGGTCACCGCCATGCCCATGCCCAGGGCCGTGTCGATTTTCTTGGAAACGCCCATGAAGGGGCAGATGCCGTAGAATTTCACCAGAATGAAGTTCTCCGTCAGGAGGGCGCTGAGGATGATGCCGAGAATGGATTCCATCATTTTGCCGCCTCCTTATCCATTTTCCGGGTTTCCAGCTTCTGCATCAGGAACTGGGAGCCGGCGATGACGCAGCCCAGCACCAGAAATCCGCCCACAGGCATGACCATCTGCATAGCAGGGACCCCCTCCGGCAGGATGCGGTAGCCCTCGCCGCCGTTTAAGAGGCCGCCGCCGAAGGTGCCGGCGCCCAAAAATTCACGAATCACGCAGACGATCACCAGCGCCACGGTATAGCCGCTGCCCTGGCACAGGCCGTCCACCGCCGAGGCCAGCACGCCATTTTTGGAGGCGAAGGCCTCCGCCCGGCCCAAAATGATGCAGTTGACCACGATCAAGGGGATAAATACGCCCAGACTTTCGGACAGGGCCGGGATGTAGGCCTGCAGCAGCAGATCGATAATGGTCACGAAGCCCGCGATGATGACGATGTAGGCCGCAATCCGGATCTGACCGGGAATGACCTTCCGCAGAGCGGAAATCAGCACATTGGAGCAGATCAGGATAATGGTCACCGCCGCCCCCATGCCCAGCCCATTGAACAGGCTGGTGGTAATGGCCAGGGTGGAGCACATACCCAGCAGCTGCACCAGCACGGGATTCTTGGTCAACAGACCTTCCTTGAATTGTTTCTTAAAATCCATGGTCAGCCTCCTTTCGCCACGCAGGCCAGGGCCGCGTTGACACCCTCGGTAACGGCCCGGGAGGTGATGGTGGCGCCGGTGATGGCATCCACCTCACCGCCGTCCTTGCTGACCGCCAGGGTGCCACTCATGCCGATGAACTGGTTCCGGAACGCCTCGCCCTTGGCGTTGTCCGCCCCGGCCACGGCACCTAATCCGGCGGTTTCGGTGTGGGAGATGATGGAGATGCCCGTCACCTTACCGTGTCGATCCACGCCGACCATCATGGTGATCTCGCCATCGAAACCCGATGGGACCACTTCCACCGCGTAATCGTAATACACCGGCATATCGGTGCTGACCAGGCAGCCCTCGATGTATCCCGCAGAACGATAGACCTTTTTCACCAGACCGGTCTCATCGGTGAAGGGAATTTCGGTGGCCTCGCCGGAGATGTTCATCACCTGGGCAATGGCGGCCTGGGTTTTTTCTTCGTTGGCCTTGGCGATGATGGGGGCGGTGACCATATTGACCACCGCCAGCAGCGCCGCCACCACGCCGGTAATCAGCAGCAAGGTCAGGGAGATTCTCAGAATGTAGGCTACATTCGACTTATTTTTCATGGCGTTTCCCCTCCTTTTTCGGTGTGCCGAACTTTTTGGGCCGCCCGATCCGGTCCAGCAGCACCACGCAGCAGTTCATGACCAGAATGGCGTAGGACACGCCCTCGTTATAGCCGCCGAAGTAGCGGATCAGCACCGTCAGCGCGCCGCAGCCCATGCCGTAGACCACCTGCCCCAACTTGGTGACGGGGGAGGTGACATAATCGGTCGCCATGAAGATGGCACCCAGCATCAGGCCGCCACCGCACAACTGGGCGGCCATCCACTGCAAGCGGTCACCCCCCATGGGGAACAGGAAGGTCAGCACCGCCACGGTGCCGATGAAGCTCAGGGGAATCCGCAGGGTAATCACCCGGCGAATCAGCAGGTAAACCAGACCCACCAGCAGCAGCGCCACGGAGGTTTCGCCGATACAGCCCCCCACGTTGCCCAGGAACAGGTCAAGGAGACTGTTTTCCGGCAGCTGCCCCTGGTGCATGGCAGCCAGGGGGGTGGCCTCCGTCACCACGTCCACGGTGGCACCCAGCCCGGCGGCATTTTCCCAGCCCACCTTGACCCAGGTGGACATGGCCACCGGCCAGCTGAAGAGGAACGCCCGGCCCGCCAGGGCAGGGTTCACCACGTTCCGGCCGATGCCGCCGAAGAGCATTTTCACAACAATGATTGCGAAGAAATCGCCCACAATAATCATCCAATAGGGAATGGTGGGGGGACACACGAAAGCCAGCAGGATGCCGGTAATCATGGCGGACAGGTCATAGACCTTGCAGTCCTGCTTCATGATGTGGCACCAGGCCCACTCGAAGAGCATACAGGCCGCCACGGAAATCAGCGTCACCACCAGGGCCCGGGGGCCGAAGAAGTACACGCCGCCGACCAGCGCCGGCATCAGGGCGATGACCACATCCCGCATAATATGGGAGGTGGTGACCTTCGTATGGACATGGGGGGAGCTGGAGATGGTCAGCTCATAAAAATATTTCATCTGTGCCATGTTGCCACCTCCTTAACCTTTTTTAGCTGCGTCGAAGTCCCGGATTTTCTGCTTGGCGGACCGGAAGCCCAGCACCAGCGGCAGCACCGCCGGGCAGGTATAGGCGCAGCAGCCGCATTCGATGCAGTCCATCATATTCTGGGCCTTCATTTCCTCAATGCTGCCGCTGAGCATGGATTTGTACATCAGCACCGGCATCAGCTTCATGGGGCACACATCGATGCACCGGCCGCAGCGGATGCACTGGGGGTGATGGATTTTCCGGTGCTTTTTCCGGCCCAGGATGGTCACGGCGTTGGTGCCCTTGGTGGTGGGTACGGACAAATCGTACTGGGTCACGCCCATCATGGGGCCGCCGGAGATGACTTTGTAGGGGTTCTCGGAATGGCCCACCGCCTCCAGCAGGTCATTGAAGCTGGTTCCGATGGGCACCAGCAAATTTTTCGGCTCCATGACAATGTTGCCGGAAACGGTAACCACCCGGCGGACCAGGGGCATCCCGTCGTAGACCGCATCATGGATGGCCTTGCAGGTGGCGGCGTTGAACACCGCACAGCCCACCGCCGCAGGCAGACCGCCGGAGGGCACCTGACGGCCGGTGATGGCATGAATCAGCTGTTTTTCCGCGCCCTGGGGGTATTTGGCGGGCAGGATATGAACGGTGATACCGCTGTCCCTGGACAGGCATCCCTGCAGGGATTTGGCGGCCTCAGGCTTATTGTTTTCGATGCCGATATGGGCGGTGGACAAACCAAAAATCTTCATAATCACCCGGATACCGGAGATGACGTGCCGGGGCCGCTCCCGGCAGAGCCGGTCGTCGGCGGTGATGTAGGGCTCACATTCTCCGGCGTTGATGATGATGGTGTCCACCTTGCCGATGCCGGAGGAGAGCTTCACATGGGTGGGGAAGGTGGCGCCGCCCATGCCCACGATGCCCGCCTGGTGGATGATTTCCATCAGCTCCTGAGGAGTCAGGGCCTCCACCTGGGCCTTGGTCCGGGGGCGGATTTCCTCCCAGAGGGTGTCCAGATGGTCGTTTTCGATGACCACGCTCATCATGGTTTTGCCGCTGATGTGGGCCTTCATCTCCACGGACTTCACCGTGCCGGACACCGGGGAGTGAACCGGCACGCACAGGCCGGTGTTGTCACCGATTTTTTGGCCCACTTTGACACTGTCCCCCTTTTTCACCAGGGGCTTGCAGGGGGCACCGATGTGCTGGGA
Source organism: Faecousia sp. (assembly GCA_045540495.1). Taxonomy (GTDB): domain Bacteria; phylum Bacillota; class Clostridia; order Oscillospirales; family Oscillospiraceae; genus Faecousia. Next base: position 409 of record JAZQHH010000104.1, on the reverse strand, counting down.
CATGGGCACCACCAGAATGTCCGGCGCCGGAAATTCCAGAATCGGCACATCGCAGGCGTAGTACTTATTGTCATCCGGATGGATGCCGCCAAAGAAGGAAAAGGCCATGCTGGTCACCTCTTTATATAGTTTCATAAGGATACTATAACGCAAAAAATCCCATTTGTCTACAGCAAAATCAGCATTTTGTACAAAAAATTATCAAAAAGTAAGGTGATATCGATACAAAATAACGATAAAAAAACGAATGTCATTGCGAGCCAGTTCGTAAAGGTTCTATAATAAATGTTGGGGTCAGGCGATGAGCCTGACCCCGAAGTCATAAATTAATAGTTGAGCATAGGGAACAAAATCCTTAGAATAAAAAGTACCACCAATCCACTCAAAGGAGGCCCCCTATGCTCACTCA
>JAZQHH010000103.1:0-3251 GCA_045540495.1 Faecousia sp. | reverse complement strand
GGCGTTGACAAAGGCCTTCACACGATCCATGGTGTACTTAGCCAGAGCCTTGAAGTCACCGGGCTGGATGTTGCCGAAGATCAGAGCGGCACGGATGGCGACGCTCACCACATGGATGACGGACTGCATTTCGTAGCCCAGGGGCACCACACGGACGTTCTCGCCCAGGCTCATGCCGGCCTCGTAGCAATGCTTGATGGAATCGCCGGTGAGGGACACCAGGATGCCCTGCGCCTGATAGGACTTAGCCAGAGCAACGGTCTCGGCGGGATCCTCAGCACCGCCGATGATGACGGCAACGCCGGGGATATCGCCGGTAACCAGCGGCACGCCCAGATTACGGACGAATGCGTCGGTCAGGTGGCCCATCTCGGGCTCGGCGTAGGGCTCAGCGCCGCCCAGATACTTCAGAGCTTCCAGGAACTCTGCGCACAGAGCGGAAGCGATGCCGCTGTCGAAAGCGTCCTGCAGGCGGTTATTGCGGGTCATCATGCCCTTGATGGTGTCCATGGCGGCCTTCATCTCGCCCAGGGTGTTGATCTTGACGCCGGTGACGCCGTAGTAGCAGGGGAGGCTGTAAGCGGTGCCGGGGAAGGACACGGATTCGCCCTCGCCGTACTTGGCGATGGCTTCATCGATGGCGGCTACGGTACGAGCGTAGTTGTAGTCGTTACCGCCGAATACTCTATCAAAAAGTGTCACGGTATTTCCTCCTGTTAGTTATATTCTGTCATTGTTATGAACTTGGTTCAAGTTTTGTCATTCTGAGCGAAGGGCGCAGCCCGAAGTCGAAGAATCTTCGCACCAATTCAACCTGAAATGTCAACGAAATGAGTAGATCCTTCGACTCGCTTCGCACGCTCAGGATGACATCGCAATGACGTTACTTTATTCACGATCTAAAATCGCTTTGATTTGCCGAATTTCTTCGATTGCCGTGGGGCTGAAATCGTAGGGGGATTTTCCATTGCGATCGGCGTCCATGATCTGGGTATTATAATGAATGCAGCCCAGCAGATCCTCAGCGGGGATGGCGTTTCGGATGAACTGCTCGTCCTGCTCGTCCCGGATCTTGTTGGCCACCACCCGAACCCGCTTGACACCCAGATCCGCAGCCAGCCGCTTGACGTTGCGGTAGGTCTGCACAGACCGGGCACCGGGCTCGATGACCACGATGAACTGATCCATATTGGCGGCGGTGCCGCGACCCAGATGCTCCAGACCGGCCTCCATATCCATGATGACCACGTCGTCCTTGCGGTAGGTCATGGCGGCGAGGATGCTTTTGAGCATCACATGCTCGGGACAGACACAGCCGCTGCCGCCCAGATCCACAGTACCCATCACCAGCAGCTTCACGCCGTTGATGGTTTTGGCGAATTTCTCGGGGATATCCGCCACATAGGGGTTGAGCTTGTAGAACTTGTTGTCATCGCTGGCGCCGGTGCGTTCCTTAGCCAGATCACGCATTTTGGAGATGGGAATGATCTGATCCACTTCCTCTTGGGAAAGTCCCAGAGCCAGACCCAGATTGGCATCGGGATCCACGTCGGCGGCCAGGACGGTGCGTCCTTCGTCGGCGTAGAGTCTTGCCAGAGTGGAGGACAGGGTGGTCTTGCCCACACCGCCCTTGCCGGTAATCGCTAGTTTCATTGGAAAATGACCTCAAATTTTAAGATATGAGATATGAGATATGAGATATGAGATATGAGATATTATTATCTCGTATCTCGTATCTTCTTATCTCAATTAGATGCCCAGAGCGGTACGCTTAGCCTCGATGCAGGCGATCATCTTGTCGCCCAGAGCGTCGATGTCGGTGTCAACCACAAACTTGGCCTCCACCCACTGCTTCACGCCGTCCTCGCCCTGCAGCAGAGCGGTGACTTCCTCGGAGCCCTTGGAGTAGGGATCAACGCCCAGGAAGGTTTCGATACCGGTAGCCACAACGTAGTTACCGATGGAAACGGCCTTCTCGGACATCCACTCGGGAGCGCAGCCCACAACGGGAACCTGAGAAATGTTGATGCCCCAGTCCTTGGCGATATCGGAAGCCAGAACCATCATACGGGAGATATCCACGCAGGAGCCCATGTGCAGCACGGGAGGAATACCGGCCAGCTCGCAAACACGCTTCAGACCTGCGCCGCAGTACTCCTTAGCCTGCTCGGGATCCATCAGACCGGCCTTGGCGGCAGCCTGAGCGGAGCAGCCGGTGGTGATGACGATGATGTCGTTCTCCAGCATCTTCTTCATCAGGTCGATGTGAGCGGTGTCGGGACGAACCTTGGGGTTGTTACAGCCGACCATAGCCACAGCGCCACGGATGACACCGGAATGGACGCACTCAACCAGGGGCTTGGTGGTGCCGAACTCGTCCAGCTGGGAGTTGGCAACGCCGTCCAGAACCTTCTTGATAGCCTCGACGGAGTAACCCACACGGGCCTTCTGCTTCTGGTTGGGGATGTTGACCAGCTCGGGGGTACGGTTCTTGAAGTTCTCGATGGCCATCTTCACGATCGCCTTGGCATTCTCACCGGCGGTCTCCGCGCTGAAGCGGTAGAACTCGGAGTCGGGCATCCGGGCGATGGGGGAGGTGGTGATGAACTTGGTATGGAAGCACTTGGACAGGGGGCCCAGTGCGGGGAAGATACACTGCACGTCCACAACGATGGCTTCGCAGGCACCGGTGAGAACCACGTTCTCCTGGTTCAGGAAGTTACCGGCCATGGGGATGCCGTGACGCATAGCGACTTCGTTAGAGGTACAGCAAACGCCGGAAACGGTGATGCCCTTGGCACCCATGGACTTGGCGTAAGCGATCATCTCGGGATCGTTGGCGTAGTAAACGATCATCTCGGACAGAGAGGGATCGTGACCGTGAACCACGATGTTGACATTGTCCTTCTCCATAACGCCGATGTTGGCCTCGGTGTCCACGGGCTTGGGAGTGCCGAACATAACGTCGGAGAACTCGGTGCCCATCATGGAGCCGCCCCAGCCGTCGGACAGGCCGGCACGCAGAGCCTGACGGATCAGAGCCTCAGGCAGAGAGGAGCAACCCATATGGGTCATGTGCATAGCGGTGGCGATTTCCCGGTCGATGGCACGGGGCATGATCTCAGCCTTGCGCCACAGCTCCTTGGTGTGCTCGGGAGCGCGCTGAGCGAACTTCTGCTCGCCGAAGGGGAAGCCGTACTCCAGCAGACCGATCTCGGCCATCTCGTGCGCCAGATCGTAAATGTCCTTAC
>JAZQHH010000102.1:0-7317 GCA_045540495.1 Faecousia sp. | reverse complement strand
CCCCTCCCCCGGGAAGAGCTGCTGGCCCATATGCTGTAAATAATCCTTCCCCCTGGGGGGAAGCATTTTCGGCGCTGACATTCAATCTCCAAAAAGAGGAAACACTATGCTTTACAAGAATTTAGCGGTGAACGAGGCGGGGCATTTGACCGTTTCCGGCTTCGATACCACCGATTTGGCGGCCCAATTCGGCACGCCCCTGATGCTGCTGGATGAAACCGTCATCCGGAATCGCTGCCGGGAATATATCCGCGCCATGGAAGCGTACCTCCCCGCCGGTTCCCGGCCCCTCTACGCCAGCAAGGCCCTGAGCCTGAAGCGGCTCTACGAGGTGATGAAGGAGGAGGGCATGGGTATCGATGTGGTGTCCGTTGGTGAGATGTTCACCGCCCTGAAGGCCGGTTACCCCCTGGAAAATGCCTTTTTCCACGGCAACAGCAAGACCGATGGGGATATCGCCTTCGCCATGGACCATGGCATCGGCCACTTCGTCTGCGACAGCCTGGACGAGCTGACCGCCGTCAACGCCGAGGCGACCCGCCGTGGCATCCGCCAGAAGGTGCTGCTGCGGCTGACCCCGGGCATCGACCCCCACACCCACGAAAAGATCAGCACCGGCCGCATCGACTGCAAGTTCGGCGCCGCCATCGAAACCGGCCAGGCCGAGGCGCTGATTTTGCAGGCCCTGGCCCTTCCGGGCATCGATTTGCAGGGCTACCACTGCCACATCGGCTCCCAGATTTTCGACCACAGCCCCTTCTGCGACGCGGCGATCCTCATGCTGGAGTTCATGGCGGACATCAAGGCCCGGCATGGCTTCTGCCCCCCGGTGCTGAACCTGGGCGGCGGCATGGGCGTGCCCTACACCGGGGCCGACGGTTCCATCGATTATACCGCCAACATCGCCAGCATCGGCAAGCTCATTTCCGAGGTTTGTGCCCGGCTGGAGCTGGAGCCCCCGGTTATCCTCATGGAGCCGGGCCGGAGCATCGTGGCGGATGCGGGTACTACATTATATCATGTAACGACGATTAAGCAGATCCCCGGCTTCAAGAACTATGCCGCGGTCAACGGCGGCATGACCGATAATCCCCGGTTCGCCCTGTACCAGGCGGCCTACACCGTCCTGCCGGCCAGCCGGATGCTGGATGAACGGGATTTTGTCTGCACCATCGCCGGTGCCTGCTGTGAAAGCGGCGACCTGATCCAGGAGGATGTGGCTCTGCCCAGGCCCAACCGGGGCGATCTGATCGCGGTGCTGACCACCGGCGCCTATAATTATTCCATGGCCTCCAACTATAACCGCATCCCCCGGCCCCCGGTGGTGATGCTGACGGAAACCGGCCCCCACCTGGCCGTCCGCCGGGAGACCCTGGAGGATCTGCTTCATAACGACCTGTAACTCAAAAGCACCCCGTCCGGGGTGCTTTTTGTATAAGAACGGATTGCCACGGCCTTCGGCCCCGCAACGACAGGTTGTTGTCAATGGCCAATTGCATCCAAGCCAACCTGGGGTTGCGCGAATGGTGAAAATTACTAAAAGAAACCTGGCGAATTTGGAAGATTTATCGAAAATTTAATTCTGCGACATATTATAATTGAAAATATTCACCCAAAGGAGTATAATCCATTTATCAAAGTCGGACACCATCCGACAAAAAATCAACTTAGGAGGAAACAAAAATGAAGAAGATTCTCTCTGTGCTTCTGGTTGTGGCCATGGTTGTGGGCATGTGCGCCATGTTCTCTGGCTGTAAGAAGGAAGACGAACCCAGCGTTTACTACCTGAACTTCAAGCCCGAGTTCGACGAGGCCCTGCAGAAGCTGGCCAAAACCTACACCGAGAAGACCGGTGTCCCCGTTAAGGTCGTCACCGCCGCTTCCGGCGACTACTCCAACACCCTGACCGCCAACATCGAAGATGTTACCATCTTCAACGTGGGCAACACTGCCGGTCTGGCTGACTGGGACAGCTACTGCCTGGACCTGACCGACTCCGCCATCGCCAAGGAGCTGGCTACCAACGATTTCAACCTCTACAACGCTGACGGCAAGCTGAAGGCCATCGGCAACTGCTACGAGTCCTTCGGTATCATCGTCAACACCAAGCTGCTGGAGCAGGCCGGTCACAAGCTGGCTGACATCAAGGACTACGCCTCCCTGAAGGCTGTCGTTGAAGACATCCACGGCCGCGCTGCCGATCTGGGCTTCGATGCTTTCACCACCTCCGGCCTGGCTGATTCCTCCTCCTGGCGTTTCTCCGGCCACCTGGCCACCCTGCCCCTGCACTACGAGGGTGTCAAGTCCTCCGTTGCTACCATCTCCGGCAAGCACCTGGACCTGTACAAGAACGTTTGGGACCTGTACATCAACAACGCCGCTGCTGACCCCACCACTCTGACCAGCGAGTCCGATGCCGCTGCCGAGTTCAAGGCTGGCAAGGCTGTCTTCTATCAGAACGGTACCTGGGAGTACGCTGGCCTGAAGGAAGCCGGTATGACCGACGACCAGCTGGCTATGATCCCCATCTACTGCGGCGCTGATGGCGAGCAGAACGCCGCTCTGTGCTCCGGCACCGAGAACTGCTGGGCTGTCAATGCCAAGGCCTCCGAGGCCGATCAGAAGGCTTCCATCGACTTCCTGGTGTGGCTGGTTACCGACAAGGAAGCCTCCGCTACCTACGTCGAGCAGCTGGGCGCCGTTCCCTTCAAGAACTGCCCCGCTTCCACCAACAAGTTCGTTGCTGACGGCAATGCTATGCTGGCTGCCGGCAAGACCTCCATCAGCTGGGCCTTCAACTATACGCCCAACGTGGACTCCTGGAGAAAGACCGTCGTCACTGCTCTGGCTGGCTACTCTGCCGGTACTGCCGAGTGGACTACTGTTGAAGAAGCCTTTGTCGATGGCTGGGCTGCTGAATACAAGAAAGTCAACGGCTGATTACTTTCCTAACTCCATACAAAACGGGGGCGGGCTTATGCCCGTCCCCATTTTCAACACAGTAACGTGTGCAGGGCGGGGGCGTGACCGCCACCGGCGGATATACCCCCACCCTGCAGCATTATGAAAGCGAGGGATTTCTTTGAGCAAAAAGAATGACGGCACCGGCCTGGGCGGTCGGCTGATCCGCCGTCCCATCCAAAAGTGGGCACCCCTGTTTCTGCTGCCCACCTTCGCCGCCTTCATCATCGGCTTCATCTGGCCCTTTATTTGGGGTATTTACCTGTCCTTCTGCGAGTTTAACACCACCAGCGACGCCACCTGGATCGGCTGGAAGAACTACGAGAAGGCCCTGACTGATGCCAGTTTTGCCAATGCATTCTGGAATACGGCAGGTTTTGCGGTGGTCTCCATCATTTTGATCAATGTGGTGGCTTTCTTCATTGCTTACGCACTGACCCAGAAGATGCGGGGCTCCAACCTGTTCCGTACCGTGTTCTTTATGCCGAATCTGATCGGCGGCGTGGTGCTGGGCTATATCTGGAGCCTGATCTTTGACGGCATTCTGAATCACTTCTCCACTTATCTGATCGCCAATGCCACCTATGGCTTCTGGGGTCTGGTGATTCTGGTGGCCTGGCAGCAGATCGGTTACATGATGATTATTTACATCGCCGGTCTGCAGTCCGTGTCTGAGGATATGCTGGAAGCCGCTAAAATTGACGGTGCCACCGGCACCCAGACCCTGTTCCGGGTCATCATTCCCAATGTGATGCCCTCCATCACCATCTGCACCTTCCTGACCCTGACCAACTCCTTCAAGCTTTTCGACCAGAACCTGGCCCTGACCGGCGGTATGCCCAGTGTCATTGTGGATGGCTCTGTCATCAACGCCACGGAGCTGTTGGCGCTGAACATCTACTCCACCTACCAGATTAAGTGGACCTACCACGGCGTCGCTCAGGCGAAGGCAGTCATTTTCTTCCTGCTGGTTGCCATCCTGGCCATTGCCCAGCAGACCGCCACCCGGAGAAAGGAGATTCAGCAGTGAAAAAGAAGTATTCTGTCGGCAGCACGATTCTGACCTGCCTTTTTGTGGTGCTGAGTCTGTTCTGGATTTACCCGATTTTTGAGGTCGTCATCAACTCCCTGAAGGATACCAATGTTATCAAGCTGGACCCCTTCTCCCTGCCCAATGCCGAGACCTTCGTGGGCATGAAAAACTATCTCAAGGGCCTGACCTTTGGCAACTACCCCTTCGTGCGGTCTGTTGGCTACAGCCTGTTCATCACCGTAGCTTCGGTGATCCTGATCCTGCTGTGCTGCTCCATGACCGCCTGGTATATCGCCCGGGTTCAGAGCAAGGCATCCAATATTTTCTATTATCTGTGCCTGTTTTCCATGATCGTGCCCTTCCAGATGGTCATGTTCACCCTGACGGATACGGCCGATAACCTGGGCCTGAATACCCCCTGGACCATTCCCATCGTCTATTTGGGCTTCGGTGCCGGCCTGGCGGTGTTCATGTTCGTGGGCTTTATTAAGGGCCTGCCCCTTGAGATCGAGGAAGCGGCGGTGATCGACGGCTGTGGCCCGGTGCAGACCTTCTTCCTGGTGATCCTGCCCATGCTGAAGCCCACCATGATCAGCGTGGGCATCCTGGAGCTGATGTGGGTGTGGAATGACTATCTGCTCCCCTACCTGGTGCTGGATATCACCGAGTACCGCACCATTCCCATCCATGTGCAGTACCTGAAGGGCAGCTACGGCACCGTGGACCTGGGTGCCACCATGGCCATCATTATGATGGCGATCCTGCCGATCATCATTGTTTACCTGTTCTGCCAGAAGCACATCATCAAGGGTGTGGCTGCCGGCGCGGTGAAGGGTTGATACGTTGCAACACCCCCAATGGAGCCGCATTCCGCGGCTCCATTTTGTTAATCAACAGTTCTCCGGAACGGTAAATGATTGCTTCGCAGTGCGTTTGAATTGCGGCGGCCTCCGGCCACCGAGCGCCCCGAAGGGGCGCAATAAGGCTTCCCCCCAGGGGGAAGGCTTGGGCGCTCCCGCGCCAGTTCGCTAAACAACCATTTATATCCATATCAAAGAAATCCGAAAAGGGAGGAATATCCTATGAAAAAACGATTAGCTGCACTGCTTGCACTGATGCTGGTGCTGACCGGGTGTCAGGTGGGCGAAAAGCAGGAATCCACCCAGGATTCCCTGCCCGCCGTATCCACCGCCCCCACCCAGCCGGCGACGGAGGCTCCCACCACCGAACCTTCTGCCACCGAGCCCTCTGCAACCGAACCCTCCGCCACCGAGCCTTCTGCAACCGAACCCGACCCCGATGCGCCGGTGACGGTCCGCCGGATCGAAAAAATTGTCTGCCTGGAGCCCTGGGGCTGGGAATATGAGACCTGCTGGGTCAGAAGCTACGCCTTCCAGGACGGCAAGCTGTCCATGGAAGAGGGCGGCCTGCTGCGCAGTGAAAAAACCTTCCACCCCGGCACCACCCAGGTTGCCACTTCCACCTGGTATGACTACGACCGGGAGGATGTGGAATGCACCGTTGAAGAATATGACGAAAATGGCCTGCTGATCCGCCAGGTCGATGCCTACGGTGACATCATCACCTATGTTTACAATGATGACCAGCTGCCTCTGGAGCAGGTGACGTCCTACAGCGACGGCACGGTGCATACCCGGGAGACCTGGGTCTACAACGAGGACGGCCAGCAGACGGAATACGTCCAGATCGTAGAAGGCGATGAGATGGGCCGGGAGGTCAGAAGCTACGATGCCCAGGGTAATTTAGTGGAACAAACGGAGTACTTCGAAGGCGAACAGGTGAATCACAGCACCTGGGTCTATGATGAAGCCGGCAATCTGCTGGAAAGCCGCAACGACTACCTTGTCGACGAGGAATACTACTCTTACGACAGCTATACCTACGACGAAGCCGGAAATCTGGTGGAAAGCTTCCATGATGGCGATGATCCGTCCAATTCCTGGTGCTACCAGGTGATTTACGGCTTCGATGCCGAAACCAATACCGAGATAAACACCTATATCCACCAGGAATATGACGGCGAAACCATCGTTCAGGACCTCTACACCTACGATGAAGCCGGCAATCTGCTGTGCAGCGTCACCCACTACAATATGGACGGGTGGTTCACCGAGACCAGCCTGTATACCTATGACGAGGCGGGCAACCTGATCGAAGAGCAGCGGACCGTGGAATATGAATACGACGAGGAGGTCTACTGGAACACCCGGGTCACCTACGCCTATGACGAAGCGGGCCGAAAGCTGGAGCAGGTGTCCTATGAAGGCAGCGAGGAAACGGAACGCATCACCTGGCAGTACAATGCTGCCGGTCAGGAGCTGGGCTGGCAATACTATGATGAAGGTGAGCTGGTCTACGAACTTGTCCGCCAGTATGACGAAGCGGGTCAGCTGACCGACGTCCGGGGCAAAACCATCCTCAGCCTCCGGGAGGAGGGAGACGAGCTGCTGGTGCTGGGAGCCGATGATACATACCCCTGCTACCTGGCGGTGACCTACGAGACCCTGACCCTCTCCCCCGCCGAAGCGGAAATTGTAGAAAATATCAACCAATTCATCCTGGAATCCCTGTGAGGAACTTATGAAAAGAGTCGTTTTGCTGCTGATGGCCCTGTTGCTGCTCAGCGGCTGTGCCGCAAAGCCCCGGCAGATCGAATATGCCGGGCAGACCCTGACCGTGGATCGGGAGCAGGGAACAGTGTCGGATGGTGTACATGAATACAAGTATACCTATGAGAATGAAAATGTCACCCTGGTCTATCCCAACGGGGTGGTCTACGAGGCGGTGTTCAGCGGCCTGACCGAAGAGGAATGGGCCAGTATTGAGGACTACGCCGCGCCCCGGGCCCTGGTGTATGCCGTGGAAGAAGCAGAGGCCAGCCGCAACAGCAATGCTTTGCTGATTCTGGGCGGCATCGTCCTGCTGGGGGTGTCGCTGTTTGAACTGTGGAAGCCCAACTTCTTCTGGGAGCTGCGCCACGGTTGGAAATTCAAGGAAATGCCGGAGCCCTCGGAGGAATATCTGGAGATCAACCGCCTGTGCTGCATTGGCGCCGCCATCCTGGGCGCCCTGCTCCTCATCGCCGCGTTCCTGATTTCGTGAGCGAACTGTCATTGCGAGGAGCGAAGCGACGTGGCAAATCGTCCCCCTTTTTCGTGAGATTGTACCAGGAGATTGCCACGGCCTGCGGCCTCGCAATGACATACGTATATTTTGGTGTAAAAACCCCCGTGCCGGTAATCAGCACGGGGGTTTTTAGGTTCTATGTCAATAGTTGGGGTAGGGAACAAAATATAAACATT
>JAZQHH010000101.1:0-3996 GCA_045540495.1 Faecousia sp. | reverse complement strand
GGAAGTGGTGGAATCCTTCCGTCAGTCCGGCAACAACCCCTCCTGGATGGTTATGGAGGTTCTGCCGGTCATTCCCCCCGACCTGCGTCCCATGGTTCAGCTGGACGGCGGCCGCTTCGCCACCTCCGACCTGAACGACCTGTACCGCAGAGTCATCAACCGCAACAACCGTCTGCGCAGACTGATCCAGCTCCATGCGCCCGACATCATTGTCCGCAATGAAAAGCGTATGCTGCAGGAGGCTGTGGACGCCCTGATCGATAACGGCCGTCGTGGCCGTGCCGTCACCGGCGCCAACAACCGGGCGCTGAAGTCCCTGAGCGATATGCTCAAGGGTAAGCAGGGCCGGTTCCGTCAGAACCTGCTGGGTAAGCGTGTTGACTATTCTGGCCGTTCCGTTATCGTTGTCGGTCCTGAGCTGAAGCTGTACCAGTGCGGCGTGCCCAAGGAAATGGCCATCGAGCTGTTCCGGCCCTTCGTTATGAAGAAGCTGGTCTCCGACGGCCTGGCCAACAATATTAAGTCCGCCAAGAAGATGATCGACAAGGGCAAGACCGAGGTTTGGGATGCGCTGGACGAGATCATCAAGGACCGCCCGGTCATGCTGAACCGTGCGCCTACCCTGCACCGTCTGGGTATCCAGGCCTTCGAGCCCATCCTGGTGGAAGGCCGTGCCCTGAAGCTGCATCCTCTTTGCTGTACCGCATTTAACGCCGACTTCGACGGCGACCAGATGGCGATTCACGTGCCCCTGTCCGCAGAGGCCCAGGCGGAAGCCCGGATGCTGATGCTGTCCGCCAATAACCTGCTCCGTCCTCAGGACGGCAAGCCTGTTACCGTTCCCACCCAGGATATGATCCTCGGTGCCTACTACCTGACCTATACCCGTCTGGGCAAGGCCGAGAAGGGCGCCGAAGAGGTGGTCATTGCCAATCCCGGCGATTCCAATTGGAGCGCCAACGAGATTGTGGATGCCGACGAGTTCCTGGCTGTCAACAAGGAGCTGAAGGCCGAGGGTAAGGCCGAGGCCACCTTCAAGCCCCGCCATGCCTACTCCAGCGTGGACGAGGCCATCGCCGCCTATGCCGATGGCAATGTGGGTCTCCATGCCCCCATTCTGGTTCGGATGGGCAAGGAAATCGATGGTCAGATGGTCTATAAGCTGGTCAATGCCACTGTGGGCCGCCTGATTTACAACGAGCCCATCCCCCAGGACCTGGGCTTCGTGGATCGCACCAATCCCGATCATGCCTTCGACCTGGAAGTGGACTTCCTGGTTGGCAAGAAGGCCCTGGGCAAGATCATCGACAAGTGTATCCGTGTCCACGGCTTCACCATCGCCACCGAGATGCTGGACCGCATCAAGGCTCTGGGCTACAAGTACTCCACCAAGGGCGCTATCTCCGTGTCCATTGCGGACATGGTGGTTCCCGCCATTAAGTACGAGCTGGTCAAGCAGGCCGAGGGTAAGGTTGTTGAGATCGAAAACTACTACCGCCAGGGTCTGATCACCAACGATGAGCGTTATCGCCTGGTGGTTCAGCAGTGGGAAAAGACCACCGCTGATGTCACCGGCGCTCTGCAGGGCAACCTGGATCAGTTCAACCCCATCTACATGATGGCCGACTCCGGCGCCCGTGGTAGCATGGCTCAGATCCGTCAGCTGGCCGGTATGCGTGGCCTGATGGCCGATACCGCCGGCCGTACCATCGAGATTCCCGTTAAGGCGAACTTCCGTGAAGGTCTGTCTGTTCTGGAGTACTTCATCTCCTCCAGAGGCGCCCGTAAGGGCATGACCGATACGGCTCTGCGTACCGCCGACTCCGGTTACCTGACCCGCCGAATGGTCGATGTTTCCCAGGATGTTATCATCCGGGAGCACAACTGCGGCACGTCCAACGGTATTTGGGTGGGCGCTGTCTACGACAAGAACGGCGATGTGGTGGATTCCTTCGGCAACCGTATCCGTGGCCGTTACCCCGTCAACGATGTGCTGCATCCCGAAACCGGCGAGCTGCTCCACTCCAAGGACGTCATGATGATGCCCGAGGATGCCGGCAAGTTCGAGAAGGCCGGTATCGAGAAGATTTATATCCGCACCATCCTGGGCTGCCGCGCCAGAAGCGGTGTTTGCGCCAAGTGCTACGGCATGAACCTGGCCACCTCCAAGGAAGTGGACCTGGGCGAGGCCGTCGGCATCATTGCCGCCCAGTCCATCGGTGAGCCCGGTACCCAGCTGACCATGCGTACCTTCCACTCCGGCGGCGTTGCGGGTGACGATATCACCCAGGGTCTGCCCAGAGTTGAAGAGCTGTTCGAGTCCCGCCGTCCCAAGAAGATGGCGCAGATTTCCGAAATCACCGGTACCGTGTCCATTGACGATACCCATCGTACCGCCCTGCGTAACACCACCGTCACCGCCGACGACGGCGAGGTGAAGATTTACCAGGTGCCTTACTCCGTGGGCCTGAAGGTCCAGCACGGCAAGAAGGTCCTCAAGGGCGAGCCCATCACCGACGGTGCCCTGTATCCCCAGGATGTGCTGCGGATTTCCGGCGTTGAGGCTGTCCAGGATTACCTGGTCCAGTCCGTCCAGGCGGTGTACCGCCAGCAGGGCGTTGAAATCAACGATAAGCACATCGAAGTCATCATCCGCCAGATGATGCGGAAGGTTCGGGTGGAAGACCCCGGCGATTCCTGCCTGCTCACCGGTACCGTCATCGATACCTTCGAGTTCGAGGATGCCAATGCCGCCGTCCAGGCCCGGATTGATGCCGGTGAGGACGAGCTGCGTCTGGCCACCGCCTCCGCGGTGCTGCTGGGTATCACCAAGGCCTCTCTGGCCACCGATTCCTTCCTGTCCGCTGCTTCCTTCCAGGAGACCACCAAGGTCCTGACCGATGCCGCCATCAAGGGTAAGGTGGACCACCTTGTTGGTTTGAAGGAGAATGTCATCATCGGTAAGCTGATCCCCGCAGGCTCCGGCCTGATGGCCTACCGGGATTTCAAACCCGGTATCACCCCCGAGAGCCGCCTGACCGAAGATTACGTCGAGCAGATGGTTGAATAAAATCAACTGGCCGCCACTTTCGTGGCGGCCATTGCATTTGCGGATAGGGGAGAGGTGGATGAATTTGATGAAATCCCGACCAAAGATTTTCTTCTTTATGGACGGATGTCCTTCCAGCAAAATTGCTGAAATTTTTCGCAAAAATTTGTTGACTTTTTCGGAAAAATGAGTATAATACATTTTTGTATGGACACTAAAAAAGATTGTAGAATCCCCCAATGCGGGAATTTGGCAGAATTGGCCGGAAAGAAGCTCGTTGTGGGGGCCAAACAGCTCCGCAAAGCCCTTCAAAACGGCAAGGCTACCTTCGTATTTTTGGCGGAGGATGCGGATCCTGCCATCACCGCTCCCATTGAGGCGCGGTGCAAAGAGAATATGGTATCCTACACCTGGATCGCCACCATGGGCGAGCTGGGGCGCGCCTGCGGCATCGAAGTGGGCGCCGCGGCAGCTGCCGCCATCGACTGATCTTTGCGGTTTACCCGTTAAGATATACCCGCCGAAAGGCGAGAACTGAAGAAAGGAGAAATGAAATGCCTACTTTTAACCAGCTCGTTAAGAGCGGCCGTAAGCAGGTCACCTACAAGTCCACCGCTCCTGCTCTGCAGAGAGGTCTGAACACTCTGGAGAACAAGGCTACTACTCTGCCTTCCCCCCAGAAGCGTGGCGTCTGCACTGCCGTTCGTACCACCACCCCCAAGAAGCCTAACTCCGCTCTGCGTAAGATCGCCCGTGTGCGTCTGACCAATGGTATGGAAGTTTCCGCTTATATCCCCGGTGTTGGTCACAACCTGCAGGAGCACTCCGTGGTTCTGATCCGCGGCGGTCGTGTCAAGGACCTGCCCGGTGTCCGTTACCACATCATCCGCGGCACTCTGGATACCCAGGGCGTGCAGAACCGGATGCAGTCCCGCTCCAAGTACGGT
>JAZQHH010000100.1:0-4963 GCA_045540495.1 Faecousia sp. | reverse complement strand
GCCCTTGCAGTCCACCAGAGGATCGGAGAAGGAGCCCACGTGACCGGTGGTGACCCAGGTCTGGGGGTTCATGATGATGGCGGCATCCAGGCCCACGTTGTAGTCGGATTCCTGGACGAACTTCTTCAGCCAGGCCTTCTTGACGTTGTTTTTGAACTCCACGCCCAGGGGGCCGTAGTCCCAGGAGTTGGCCAGGCCGCCGTAAATTTCGGAGCCGGCGTAGACATAGCCTCTGTTTTTGCAGAGGTTTACAATCATATCTAAGGTCTTTTCGCTGTTTTTCATGGGTATTTCCTCCAAAGTTTGGATGATTTTCTTCAACAACCTATTATACATGGATTGGGGGCGTAAATCAAGTGTTTTATAGCAATAAACCTCTGTCATTGCCACGGCCTACGGCCTCGCAATGACAGTTATTCCTCCGCCACGTTTTCGGGGCCCAGGTCCTGGGCCATGATTTGGTAGACCCGCTCGGAGATATCGGCGGTGGTGACGCCGGCTAATTCCTCTGCCGGAATTACCTGCACCAGGTTCAGCTCCACGTCGGTGTGGCGGTATTTTGCCATGTTGGGAATGACGTTTTTCGTATTTTTTAAGGTGCAAACCACAATGGGAACCCCGGCTTTCTGGGCAATTTTGAACACGCCGGGGCGGAACCGGTGGAGCTTCCGGTCGGGCTTGCTGATGCCGCCCTCGGGGAAAACACCGATGGAGGCTTTATCCTCTTTGAGGATTTTGATGCACTTAATGATGGTTTTCAGGGCCTCCCGGTCGTTTCCCCGGTCGATGAGCTGGCAGAGAATTTTGTGCATCATGGGCCCCACCACGAACAGGCGCTTATTCTCCTTCTTGGAGATGAAGGCGATCTGGTGGCCGGAAAATTCCCGCAGCAGCAAAATGGGGTCGGCATTGGAGCAGTGGTTGCACACCAGCAGGAACCGGCCCTGGTCGGGGAGCTTGTTCATGCCCTTTTTGTGGATGGAAATCCGGACCGCGGAGACGATGGAGTCCAGATACAGCTCCGTCATCCGGCGGTAGAAGGGGTCGTCGGTCTCCTGCTCCGCCTCCAGATCAACCCGGTTGCACAGGTACATCAGATACCCCAGGGCGGCGATGAGCCCCAGCAGGGCAAAGCCCAGGCTCAGCAGGGGATAGGCCCAGAGCCAGGCCGTATTTTCAAAAATGCCCATGGGCAGACCCAAAATGGCCGCTGCCACCAGGGCAAACAGGACAATGGAACGAAGTAGCATACATTACCTCCGTGATAATATGTAGATCGCCTTGCCCCTCCTTTATAAATGAGGGGGGCAAGGAGTAGGGTCTATTATTCGACAAAACGTATTATACTTCAGAAAATCTTTGCAAACAAGTATTTTTTTCGTCGGAAGGGTAGAAATTTGGGCCGGAGACTGGTATAATATGATATTAGTGAAAATAGAAAGGACTAGACTGCTATGGGTCTCAGCGCATCCGCTCCCTGGATCAAATACTACGGAAATACCCCCGCCTCCATCGACTATCCCCACACCACCATGTATCAGCAGCTGATGGAGGCTGCCAAGCGGTATCCCGATAACATTGCTTACAACTTCATGGGCAAGGAAACCTCCTTCAAGGCCTTCGCCGCCCGGATCGCTGCCGCTGCCGCCGGTTTGACGGCCATGGGCCTGACCCGGGGGGACCGGATCACCATCTGCATGGCCAACACCCCCCAGGCCCTGGACTGCTTCTACGCCTGCAACCGCATCGGCGTGATCCCCAACATGATTCATCCCCTGTCCGCCGCCAAGGAGATTGCATTTTATCTGAATTTTTCCAAAAGTAAGGCCATTTTGACCCTGGATCAATTTTATGATAAAGTGGCTTCCATTGTGCCGGAGCTGGAGAATCCCTGCACCGTCCTGGTCGCCAAGGTGGCGGACGAGCTGCCCTTCCCGCTGGGGCTGCTGTACCCCCTGACCAAGGGCGGCCGCCATCCGCTGCCTAAGACCGGCTACACCCTCTGGTATGATATGGTCAGGGCCGGAAAGAATGCGGTGCTGCCCCCGGATACGGGCAAGTTTGACGACTGCGGCGCCATCCTCTACTCCGGCGGCACCACCGGCACCACCAAGGGCATCCAATTGAGCAACCTGAATTTCAATGCCCTGGGTTTGCAGACCATCGCCGCCTCCGGCTTTGAGGCCATCGCCGGGATGAAGATGCTGTCCATCATGCCCGTGTTCCACGGCTTCGGCCTGGGCATCGGCATCCACACCGCCCTCATCGGCGGCGCCACCTGTATTCTGATTCCCCAGTTCAGCGTGAAGGTCTACGCCGAAACCCTCTTAAAGCGCAAGCCGGAGCTGATTCCCGGCGTGCCCACCCTCTTCGAGGCGCTGCTCCGGGCGGAGGATTTGCAAAAGGCTGACCTGAGCTTCCTGAAGGGCATTTTCTCCGGCGGCGACAGCCTGTCCCCGGAGCTGAAAAAGAAGGTGGATACCTTCCTGAAAGAACACGGCTGCACCGAGCAGATCCGGGAGGGCTACGGCACCACCGAGTGCGTCACCGCCTCCTGCCTGACCCCCAAGGATTATGCCCGCAGCGGCTCCATCGGCGTGCCCTTCCCGGATACCTTCTATAAAATCGTCAAGCCCGGCACCACCGAGGAGCAGCCTGCCAACCACGAGGGCGAGATCTGCCTCTCGGGCCCCACGGTGATGCTGGGGTATATGGATAACCCCGAGGAGACCCGCAACACCCTCCGGCCCCATGGCGACGGCCGCATCTGGCTCCACACCGGCGACCTGGGCCACATGGACGAGGATGGCTTCATCTACTTCCGGCAGCGGCTCAAGCGGATGATTATTTCTTCGGGCTATAATGTGTACCCCTCTCAGCTGGAAAATATCATCGACGGCCATGAAAAGGTGCTGCTGTCCTGCGTCATCGGCGTGAAGGACCCCTATCGGGTCCAGCGGGTGAAGGCCTATGTGGTGCCCATGCCGGGAATCGAGCCCAATGATGCCCTGAAAGAGGAGATCCTCGCCTACTGCGGTCAGCATATCGCCAAGTATGCCATGCCCCGGGAGCTGGAATTCCGCACCGAGCTGCCCAAGACATTGGTGGGCAAGGTGGCCTACCGGGTGCTGGAGGAGGAAGCCAACGCCAAGGAGGCGGCCCAGTGAAAAAACGCATCTGGGAACTGGATGCCTTTCGGGGGATCTGCATCATCGCCGTGGTCATCGTCCACCTGATTTTCGACATGGTGGAGCTGTACCCCATCCTGGATTGGCAGTACCCGGACTGGTTCTTTTTTCTGAAGCAGTGGGGCGGCACGGTGTTTTTGGTGCTGTCCGGCGTGTGCGTGACCCTGGGCAGCCGGTCGGTGCGCCGGGGCAGCATCGTGTTGGGCGCCGGGATGCTCTGCACCGCTGTGACCTATGCCCTGACCTATATGGGGTTTACGCACCATATCATTATTCATTTCGGTGTCCTCCACTGTTTGGGGGTCTGTATGCTGCTGTGGCCGCTGCTGAAGAAGCTCCCCTGGTGGGCGCTGGTTGCGGTGGGCGCGGTGCTGGTGGCGGCGGGACTGTGCATAATGGATGTCCGGGTGGAGACCCGGTGGCTGGTGCCCCTGGGCTTGATCTACGGGGAGTTTTCCTCCTCGGATTATTTTCCCCTGCTGCCGAACCTGGGCTTCTTCCTGATGGGCGCGGCCATCGGGAAAACGGTCTACCGCAATAAAGAAAGTCTGCTGCCAAGACTGGCGGAGCATCCGGCGGTTCGCCCCCTGTGCTTCTGCGGGCGGCAATCCCTGTGGATCTATCTGCTGCACCAGCCGGTGGTGGTTGGAATATGTTATTTGATTTTCTGGAGGCTGAACCAATGAAAAACCTTGTTCATCCAAAATATTTGCCTGTTATTGCAACTTTTTCCGGTCTTTTGGGCTTCCTGCTGCGGCTGTGGACCCTGGAGGGCGGGCCGGATATCCAGGGGCTGTACAAAGCCAATCCTGTGGCATGGTTTCTGATCTGGGTGGTGTCGATTGTGGCCCTGGGGGCCATCTGGCTGGCCTCCTCCCGGCTGACGGAGCCCGGGGATTATTCTGATAATTTCCCCCGGTCCGTCTATTCCGCCGTGGGCTGCGTTCTGGCGGCCCTGGGCATCGGCACCACAGCAGTGCCCCTGCTGATTGCGGGAGCCAACTGGCTGGAGACCATTTCCGGCCTGGTGGGACTGCTGGCCGCGGTTGCTATGGTGCTGGTGGCCTGGGGCCGGTGGCATGGCAGGGTGCCCAGTTTCCTGTTCCATTTCAGCGTCTGCCTGTATTTCGCTCTGCGGATTTTCGAGCGCTGCAAGGCCTGGAGCAATGAGCCTCAGCTGTCGGTGTTTCTGTTCCCGTTTTTGGCCTGCGTCTGCGTGATGCTGGCGGCTTATCAGCTGGCCTGCTTCGATGTGAATCTGCCGAAACGGAAGGCCTGCCTGTTCTGGAGCCTCAGCGGTGTGTATTTCAGCATCGTGGCGATGCCCGGCAGCGACGAGCTGCTGTTCCACGGCTGCATGGCCATCTGGCTGCTGACGAATCTGTGCAGCCTGAAGCCCATGAAAAAAAAGGAGACCACCGCCTCCGCAGAGGAGCAACTGGACCCTCCCTCCGAGTGAGGATAAAGCGGTAAATGATTGTTTGGCGAACTGGCGCGGGAGCGCCCATACCTTGCCCCGGGGGCGGTGCGTCGCGCAGCGAATCAAAATTAGTATGATTGCCGGGGGCAATCATCCCGCTACGAATAGGTGGCCCGGCGAAGCCGGGTCGGATGAGGAATGCGGGCGATAACCTAAGATGTTGAATCCGTAAAGACTTGATGAAATCTTACCCATTATTAGGCCTGAAATCTTTGCGAAATCGGACATTTCTGCCCGCATTCCTCATCAGTCACCGCCTTGCGGCGGCGACAGCTTCCCCCCGGGGGAAGCCATG
>JAZQHH010000099.1:0-25386 GCA_045540495.1 Faecousia sp. | reverse complement strand
TTCTTCGCCTGTGTAGAAACCTGCTGCCCCATGCTTTTGAAATATGCGCACCCAATTTCTTACTGTCTTCGCATCAATCCCGCTGCTGGTTGCTATCTCTCGATACGATCCCTCTCCTGATAGATAACTTGTAGCGATGCTTATCTTCCCCTCTATCGTGTGTTTTGATTTAGCCATAGAAATACCCCCTAAGGTAGACTTTGGATATTTCCATGGTCTACTTTAGGGGGATCATATCATTCCCAACGGAGTTTTTGTCAGTTATCCATTTGAAGTGCGGCTTCATAGACCACATTTTTGGGCAGATCCAGCTCCTTGGCGGCCTGCTTGATGGCATCCTTGCGGCTGAGTCCGGATTCCATCAGTGAGCGAACCCGTTCCACGGCATCGCCGGTGGTGGCGGTTTCCTTGATTTGCTCCGGGGCACCGGCCAAAACCAGCACGAATTCTCCCTTGGGTGGCTGGGCGGTGTATTTCTCGACCGCTTCTCCCAGGGTGGTGCGAACCACTTCCTCGTGGAGCTTGGTCAACTCCCGGCACAGGCTGATGGGCCGGTCAGAGCCAAATACTGCTGCCATGTCCTCTAAGGTGGACAGGAGCTTATGGGGGGCTTCGTAGAAGATCATGGTGCGGGTCTCGCCAATCAGGGCCTCCAGATGTTCCCGGCGGCTCTTTTTCGCCGTGGACAGGAAGCCCCCAAAGCAAAACCGCCCGGGGCTTTGCCCGGAAATGCTCAATGCGGTGATCACCGCACAGGGGCCGGGGATGGCGCAGACGGTGATGCCTGCCTCAGCGCACTGCTTCACCAGATCCTCGCCGGGGCCGGAAATGGCAGGGGAGCCGGCGTCGGACACCAGGGCGCAGGTTTCCCCAGCCAGAATCCGATCCAGAATCACATTGCCTTTGGAAGCCTTGTTATGCTCGTAGTAGCTGACAAGGCTTTTTTTGATGCCCAGATGGTTCAGCAGCTTCAGCGTTACCCGGGTATCCTCGGCGGCGATGAAATCTGCCTGCTCAAGGGTTTCCCGGCAACGTATTGAAATATCCCCCAAATTGCCGATGGGCGTGGGGACGAGATAAAGCATTCCGGCCATAGTATCACTCCGTTTTTTACAGATGGTAAAGCATTTTATAATAGGGGGTGGGTAGATTATTGATATCAAAAAGGTTGATTTCTTCCCATTTCAGGCCAGGTTTGCCGCCTTTTCGGCATTGGAGCAGGATGAGGGTCACATCGCCGCCCTCCCGGTGGCGTACCAGACGCAGCCGTTTCGGCTCCAATCCGGCGTGGATTGCACAGCCGCAGAGCTGGGCCAGTCGTTCCGGTTTGTGAACCAGATAAAAATCACCGCCCCAGCGCAGGGCGTAGGCCGCCGCCTGAAACAGTTCCTCCGGGGCACAAAAATCCTCCCGTCGGGCCAGAGGCGTTGCTTTGCTGGCAGGCCCCCCGGAAAAATAGGGGGGATTGGACAGGCATACATCCATGCAGCCCGGCGTAAACAGCCGGTTCACCTGCCGCAGATCGCCGCATATACTTTGTAAACGGCCCTGCAAATTGTTGCGGCGAATGTTTTCCAGTGCGGCAATGTGGGCTGATTCTTCCAGTTCAATGCCGGTAACATGGCACTTGTCATGTCTGGAGCACAGCAGCAGCCCCAAGGTGCCGCAACCGGAACCCAGATCCAGCATCCTGGCACCGGGTTTGCTGAAGTCCGACAGCAGCATGGAATCGGTGCTGAGGGGGAATGCCCCCGGTGGGATATCCAAAGTCAAGCCATTCGGAAGAAATTCCATGGTGTTCTCCTAAAAAATAGGGCCTGCGCACCATCAAGCGCGCAGGCCACTTGCGGATCTGAAAGATCAGCCTTCCTCGATCGCCTCGGTGGGGCAGTTGTCGGCGCAGGAGCCGCAGCTGACACAGACATCGGCATCGATGACGTACTTGTCTTCGCCCTCGGAGATGGCCTCCACGGGGCAGTTGTCGGCGCAGGCGCCGCACTTGACACAAGCGTCAGTGATATTGTAAGCCATGATCTTACCTCCATGTAATTATTTTAGCACGCTGATACACTCAGCGTACCTTTATTCTAACATGGTTTTCAAAAAATGCAATTCCTTTTTTGAAAATCTGCTGTATAAATTTTCCCACCCTTGGGGAGCATATCCCAAACGAGGGATTCCGCCACGGCGGATGGGGTAAATTATTGTTTGGCGGAGCAAATGTAACAAGTATGTCATCCTTCGACTCCGCTTACGCTCGCTCAGGATGACAGGACTGTAGGTTCGATCATTTACCTTACGAACTACAAAGGGGGGGCTGTGCGATGCGGATGGAGCCGCAGGTTGTGGAATTGCTGCTGTCCGCCTCCCGGGCGGCCAGAGGGCTGGGGCATAGTTATGTAGGCAGCGCCCATTTGCTGCTGGCAATGGCCCAGGAGCCGGGGCGGCTGGGCATCCTGCTCCGCTGCGCCGGGGCAGAGCCGGAGCTTTTGAAATGCATGATCGGGGCGCTGTACGGCGTGGGTACGCCGGATCTGCCCCTGCCCCAGGGCCTGAGCCGGGAGGCGGAGGACATCCTTCGCACCGCCGCCCGGGAGGCAAAGCTCCTGGGCAGTCGCAATATTCTGCCCGGGCATCTGCTGCTGGCGTTACTCCGGCGGCAGAAAACCGCGGCCCAGGAGCTGCTGATGCTCTGCGGCACGGAACAGGATTTTTTGTTTACGAATACATTGGAATATCTTTCAAAGCGCAGCGACGAGGGGAAACGGGAGGGGACTGGTATGAAGCTGCTGGATCAGTTCAGCGTGGATTTGATTGAAAAGGCCCAGAGCATGGAGCCTGTTATCGGCCGGGAGCGGGAAATTGACATGGTCATCGGCATCCTGAGCCGGAAAAATAAGAATAATCCTGCCCTCATCGGAGAGCCGGGAGTGGGTAAGACTGCCATTGCCGAGGGCCTTGCCCAACGGATGGCGGCGGGGAATGTGCCGCCTCAGCTGAAGGAGAAGCGGCTCATCAGTCTGAACATGGCCAATCTGGTGGCGGGAACCAAATACCGGGGAGAGTTTGAAGAACGGCTGCGGGATGTGCTGGCGGAAATCCGCCGCAGCGGTGATGTGATCCTCTTCATGGATGAAATGCACACCATTGTTGGGGCCGGTGCGGCAGAGGGGGCCATCGATGCGGCGAATATTCTGAAGCCCGCCCTGGGCCGGGGGGAGCTGCAAATGCTGGGCGCCACCACGCTGACGGAGTACCGCAAATTCATCGAAAAAGACCCGGCCCTTGACCGCCGGTTCCGTCCCGTTATGGTGTCGGAGCCCAGCAAGGAGGCCACTATGGCGATCCTCAAGGGTCTGAAGCCCGGCCTGGAGCGGCACCATCATCTTCGCATCACCGACGAAGCCATGAAGGAGGCGGTGCGGCTGTCGGTGCGGTATCTGCCGGATCTTTATCTGCCGGATAAAGCGATTGATTTGTTGGATGAGGGCGCGGCCCACGCCCGGATGGAGGAGCTGCATCAGGGCAAGGGCGCTGTCCGGAAGGAGCTGGAGCAGGAACTTCACGAAGCCCTCCGGGAGAGTCGCTATGAAAAAGCGGCGGAGCTGCGGGATAAAATGCAGAAAATCGTCACCCGCCCCCTGGAGGGGAAGCGTCCCCGGGTTGTCACCGGAGCGGATGTGGCCTGGGCAGTGTCGGCACGAACCGGGATCCCGGTGGGGCGACTGACTGCCAATGAGCGGGAGCGGCTTTTGAATCTGGAATCGGTGCTGTCCGCCCGGGTGGTGGGCCAGAGCAAGGCAGTATCAGCGGTGGCGGAGGCGGTACGCCGGGGGTACAGCGGTGTCCGGGATGAGGAGCGGCCCATTGCGTCGCTGCTGTTCACCGGCCCCACCGGCGTAGGGAAAACCGAGCTGTGCCGGGTGCTGGCGGAGGAGCTTTACGGCAGCAAAGAGGCCATGATTCGGCTGGATATGACGGAATATATGGAAAAACAGTCGGTTTCCCGGCTGATTGGTGCCCCACCCGGCTATGTGGGCTACGAGGAGGGAGGCAAGCTGACGGAGGCGGTGCGCCGCCGCCCTTATTGTCTGGTTTTGCTGGATGAACTGGAAAAAGCCCACCGGGATGTGACAGGGATTCTGCTGCAAATCATGGAGGAGGGGGTCTTGACGGACTCCACCGGCCGCCGGGTCAGCTTCAAAAATACCATTGTGGTGATGACCTCCAACATCGGCGGCGAGCTGAAAAGTGACGGCCTTGGATTCCGTCCGGCGGGCCGGGCAGGGGAGACGGATACGGCCCTGCGGCAGGCCTTTTCCCCGGAATTTCTGGGGCGATTGGATGAAATTATCTGCTTCGAGCCCCTGGGGGCCGGGGCCATGGATGCCATCGCCCATAAATATCTGCGGGATGTGCAGAAGCGGTTGGAAACCATGGGTATCCAGCTCCAATATCCCGAGGAGCTGGCCCACGAGCTGGGCAACCGCTGCGGTAAAAAGGAGGGGGCCCGGCAGCTGCGGCGGCTGGTACAGGAGGAAGTGGAGGGCCCTCTGGCGTCCTTGCTGCTGCGCAGCGCCAAAAAGCCTACCAAAATCCGTGGCGCGTATAAAGAAGGAATACTCCAGTTTTTGGGGTAAATGATTGTTTACGATAGCACTCCTTGCCCCCCTCATTTATGTGGGGGGTGCCCCGAAGGGGCGGGGGGAGCATACAATTCACAATATTTTGAACTCCCCCCGACCTTCGCTGCGCTCGGCCACCCCCCTCATAAATGAGGGGGGCAAGGGGAGATTCCTATTCTAAACACTCATTTTCCATCGCAATTAGTCGAATATGATCCGATAGAAATACCGCATTTTGGAACACCTGTTCTAAAATGCGGATTTCTACATTTTTTCCAAAATTCTTCTTAAAAATTTAGCGAAAAAGATTGATTTTTTTGAAATGAGCAGTTATACTGTAAGCAAGTGGAGCAAAATGGAGTAAAAGTGGAGCAAAGTGGAGGAGGTGAGGCGCTGATGATTGGTAAATACCCTGCAAAACTGGACGACAAGAACCGGTTGTTCGTTCCGGCGAAGCTCCGTGGTGAGCTGGGCGAGTCCTTTTTCGTGACCCTGGGTGTCAATTCCGGCCACCGGTGCCTGACAGCCTACACCGCTGCCGATTGGCAGACCCTCCAGGAAAAATATAACGCCCTGTCCATTTCCCAGCGGGGCGCGGCCACCAGCCTGATCTTTACCAACGCCGCCGAGTGCAATCCGGACAAGCAGTTCCGCTTTATGCTGACCCAGAACCTGCTGGACTACGCCGGTATCAGCCGGGATGTGGTCATCGTGGGCCGGGCCGGTCAGGCCGAGATTTGGGACGCCAATGAGTACGCCGCCTTCGAGCTGGAGAACCTGACCCCCGAAAAGCTGCTGGCTTCTTTGGAGGCGATTGGTCTATGAGCGAATTTCATCATGTTTCCGTCCTTCTGGACGAATGTATTGAGGGGCTGAACATCCGCCCCGACGGAATTTATGTGGATGGCACCCTGGGCGGTGCCGGCCATTCCAGCGAAATCGTCAAGCGGCTGACCACCGGCCGCCTCATCGGTATCGACCGTGACCCCGTTGCCCTGAAGGCAGCAGGGGAGCGGCTGGCCCCCTACAGCGACCGGGTGACCCTGGTCCATTCCAACTTCTGCGAAATTGCTTCCGTATTAAAGGATTTGAACATTGAGGGCGTGGACGGCATCCTGCTGGATTTGGGCGTATCTTCCCCCCAGCTGGACGACGGTGCCCGGGGCTTCTCCTATATGGCAGATGCGCCCCTGGATATGCGGATGAACAACCAGGACGCGCTGGATGCCTATGGGGTGGTCAACACCTGGTCCCAGGGAGAATTGAAGCGCATTCTCTACGATTACGGTGAGGAGCGCTACGCCCCCCAGATCTCCGCCGCCATCTGCCGCCGCCGGGCGGAAAAGCCCATCGAAACCACCCTGGAGCTGGTGGATGTGATTCGCAGTGCCATGCCCCCTGCGGCCCTGCGGGAAAAGCAGCACCCGGCGAAACGGAGCTTCCAGGCCATCCGCATCGCCGTCAACGATGAGCTGGGCAGTGTGGAAAAGGTTATGCGGGACGCCATCCCCTGCCTGAACAAGGGCGGTCGGCTGGCCATCATCACCTTCCATTCCCTAGAGGATCGGATCGTCAAAAATGGCATGGCCGATGCTGCCAAGGGCTGCACCTGCCCGCCGAATTTCCCGGTTTGTGTCTGCGGCAACAAACCCAAGGTCAAGCTCATCAGCCGCAAACCCATCATCTCCGGCCCGGAAGAGCTGGAACGCAACCCCAGAGCCAGAAGTGCCAAGCTTCGTGTGTGTGAAAAGTTGTGATTTTTTTCTTCCCATTTTACAAAGGAAGTGACATAAATGGCACGTCAACCTGATATTCAGTACGTTCATTATTACACCGCAGGCTCCGCTGCCCGGAAAATCGAGGTCAAGCGGCAGCCCCAGCGGCCCGCCCCGACCCCTCAGGTTCAGGCTCGTCCCGGTGTCCGCCGGAGCCGCCGGAAGATTATCCGCATCGACCCCATCGCCGTCTGCGCCATGGCAGTGGCGGCGTTCCTGCTGATTACCATGGCTATCGGTATGATTGAACTGGGCTCCGTCAACGACGAGGCCGCCCGGATGGAAAGCTATGTGACCCAACTCCAGGCGGAGAATGACCGGCTGGAGGCCGAATATAAGGCCGGCTACGACCTGGACGACATCGAGGAGAAGGCTCTGCAGATGGGTCTGGTGCCCGAGAGCCAGGTGGAGCACATCACTGTCAAGGTGGAGCACCCCCAGCCCGAGCCGGAAATTACCGCATGGGATGAATTTAAGCTGTTCGTGGCGGGGCTTTTTGCATAAAGCCTTTCCCGGCCAATAAAATTAGGATAGAGCTGCAATGGGCAGTGAGGGTACCCCCTTACTGCCCATTTCCATCCTGACAGAAAGGCCGGTGGCATATGGCGAAGCGGAAGGAACGAAAGAAGGAATATTTGCGGATTCGGGGGGATTCGGGCCAGCACCGCAGGATTTTTGCGCTGATCGCACTGCTTGGGGTGGTGGCGTTCATCCCCACGGCTATTCGGCTGTACAGCCTGATGGTGACGGATCATGAATATTATTCGAATCTGGCCCTGCGGAATCAGACCCGCACCACCACCGTCACCGCCCACCGGGGCACGATTTTTGATTGTAATATGAACATTCTCGCCTGCTCCCGGAGTGTGGAGAATGTGTACTTAGACCCCCATGAATTGAAACAATCCAAGGCGGATATTCCATCGATTTCTAAAAAACTCGGCGAAATTCTAAGTTTAGAGCCGGAATGGATTGAAAAGCAGGCCGCGGATACCACCATGCGCTATAAGCAATTGGCCGCCGCAATCGATGCGGATACCGCTGCGCTGATTCGCCAATACATCAACGAAAACGACATCCGGGGCATCCATCTGGAGCCCAATTCCCAGCGGCACTACCCCTATGGCAGCCTGGCGGCTCAGGTGATTGGCTTCACCAATGCCTCCAACACCGGCTCCGAGGGGATCGAGGCCGCCTACAACAGCTACCTCTCCGGCACCGCCGGGAAGGTCATCACCACCAAGGGCAACAATGAGATGGATATGCCCTTTTCCTATGAAAACTACGTTTCCTCCATCCCCGGCGCCGATGTGATCCTGACCCTGGATGCCACGGTGCAGGCTTGCCTGGAAAAGCAAATGCAGGCCGCCATCGACCGGTACGCCGTCCAAAACGGGGCCTTCGGCCTGGTGATGAACGCCAAAACCGGGGAAATTATGGCCATGGCCACCCTGGGTAGCTTCGACCCGAACAATTATCTGGAAATTGCCGACCCCGAGGCCTTGGCCCAGGCGGAGGAACTGAAACAGCAATATGAATCCTACCCAAAGGACAGCGACCGCTACCAGGCGGGGCTTGCGGCCTACAAAGAGGCGGTGACCTCTGCCCGGCTGAAGCAGTGGCGCAACCGGGTGCTGTCCGATGGCTATGAGCCCGGCTCCACCTTCAAGGTGCTGACTATGGCGGCGGCCCTGGACAGCGGGGCCATCAATTTGGAAACCAATTTCTATTGCAAGGGTGCCGAGCAGATTCCGGGCCGGGCCCAGCTGCTGCACTGCTGGCGCTCCGCCGGTCACGGGGCGGA
Source organism: Faecousia sp. (assembly GCA_045540495.1). Lineage (GTDB taxonomy): Bacteria > Bacillota > Clostridia > Oscillospirales > Oscillospiraceae > Faecousia. The sequence goes on along the minus strand of JAZQHH010000099.1, from coordinate 17,182 downwards.
AAAGACCCCCCAGGCTCTGCAAAATTCCTGCAACATCGCCTTTGCCCATATTGCCCTGAAAATGGGGGGCGAAACCTTCTATAATTATATTGAAAAGTTCGGAATCCTCGAAAAAACCGGCATCGATCTGGCAGGGGAGAGCAAGGGCGTATTTTTTGATAAGGAACTGGTAACCAATACGGATCAGTGGGGGACTGCCTCCCTGACCTCCGGTTCCTTTGGTCAGACCTTCAAAATCACCCCTTTGCAGCTGGTCCGGGCCATTTCGGCGGTGGTCAATGGGGGCTATCTCATGGAGCCCTATATCGTGTCTGAAGTTATTGATGCGGAGGGGAAAACCCTTCTGAAACAGGAGCCTACCGTAGTTCGTCAGGTCATCAGCGAGGAAACTTCCAGGACCATGCGGACCCTGCTGGAAAGCGTCGTCACCGAAGGAACGGCGAAAAATGCTGCTGTTGCCGGGTTCTCCATTGGCGGAAAGACCGGTACTTCCGAAAAAATTGACGTTTTTGATGAGAATGGCCAGCGGGTGCTGGATAAAATCGTATCATTTGTGGGGATTGCGCCCATGGACAATCCGGAGTATATTGTACTTGTGGCGCTGGACACTCCCTCCCGGGAAACCGGCATCTATATTTCCGGCGGCGTCATGGCGGCGCCCACCGTGGGAGCTGTGATGGCGGACATTCTGCCCTACCTGGGGGTGGAGCAGCATTTTTCCGAGGATGAAATCGCCGGAAAAACCATCGTGGTGGAGGATATGACGGGCCTGACCTCCAAGGAAGCGGAAAAGCTCCTGAAAAACCAGGGTCTGGGCTTCCAAACCGTGGGGGCAGGGGAGACCGTCACCGGCCAAATTCCGGCGGCGGGGAAGACTGTCCCCGGGGGCAGCGAGGTGCTGCTGTATTTTGGCGAGAATCTGCCGGAACAGAATGTAGCCGTGCCGGATTTTACTGGCATGACCCGCCAGCAGGCCAGCGATGAGGCCGGGAAACTGGGACTGTATATCCTTCCCACCGGCAATACTTCCTTGGAATCGACGGTTACGGCGGCGGTTCAGGATATTGCACCGGGAACCATGGTGAGCATTGGTACCACCATAAAAATAGAATTTATCGACCCCAAAACCGCCCGATAGGGCATACAAAGGAGCGTCTTTATGAAACTGAAAGATTTGCTGCGCGGCATTGCGGTGCTGGAAACCACTGCGGATTTGGAACTGGAAATCGGCGCGGTTGCCTATGATTCCCGGAAGGTGACGCCCGGCAGCCTCTTTGTGGCGGTGTCCGGCTTCGCCTCCGACGGCAACCGGTTCATCCCAATGGCCATGGAGAAGGGGGCCTCCGCCGTGGTCACGGCGAAAAAGCCGGAGGGGGATATTCCTTATATTATTGTAGAAAACGACCGGCTGGCTCTGGCGCTGATTGGCTGCAATTATTATGGCAGACCTGCGGAAAGCCTGAAGCTCATCGGTGTCACCGGCACCAACGGCAAGACCTCTGTCACCTGGCTTTTGAAGCAGGTGCTGGAACAGGTGGACTGTTGCAAGGCCGGTCTGATTGGCACCATGGAAAACCGCATCGGCGAGCAGGTGATCCCCACCGAGCGCACTACCCCCGAGAGCTTTGAGCTGCAGGGGCTTTTCGCCCAAATGCGGGATGCCGGGTGCAAATATGCCATTATGGAGGTGTCCTCCCATGCCATTGCCCTGCACCGGGTGGGGGGCGTCCATTTCGACGTGGCCGCCTTTACGAATCTGACGGAGGATCATCTGGATTTCCACAAAACCATGGAGCATTACTGCGACACCAAGGCGGAGCTTTTCGCCCGGTGCGATGCCGCCGTCCTGAACCGGGATGACAGTTGGTTTGACCGGATCTCCGCCAAGGCAGATTGTCCCATCGTCACCACCTCCGCCAAGGGGGAGGCCGTTTTGCAGGCCAGGGATGTGCATTTGCTGTCCGATGGCATTTCCATGAACGTCCTGTCCGATGGGGAGGAGATTCCTGTGAAGCTGCCCATCCCCGGCCGGTTTACGGTGTATAATGTGCTGACGGTGCTGGGCATCGTCAAGGCCCTGGGCATCGATTTGAACCAGGCCGCTGCCGCTCTGGCCAATGTCCAGGGCGTCAAGGGCCGCATCGAGGTGGTGCCCACCCCCGGCAAGGATTACACCGTCCTCATCGACTATGCCCACACCCCCGACGGCCTGGAAAATGTCCTGCGCTCCGTCCGGGATTTCTGCAAGGGTCGGCTCATTGCGGTGTTCGGCTGCGGCGGCGACCGGGACCCCATCAAGCGCCCCATCATGGGCCGCATCGGCGTGGAGCTCTCGGACCTTGCCATCATCACCTCCGACAATCCCCGGACCGAGGACCCGGAGGCCATCATCCGGGATATCGTGGCGGGGGTGGATCCTGCCATGGGAAATTATGAAATTATTGTAAATCGAAGAAAAGCGATCACTTTTGCCATGGACATTGGCGAAAAAGATGATATAATCATACTGGCCGGAAAGGGCCATGAAACCTATCAGGAGATTTGTGGCGTGAAGCACCACCTGGACGAACGGGAAGAGGTGGCCGCCTACCTGATGGAAAAGAGGTAACCATGGGCAAAATCACATTGCGGCAGGCTGCCGACTGGTGCGGCGGCTGGGTCGAGGAAAAATACGCGGAAGTCACCTTCTTAGGTGCCAATATGGACTCCCGGAAAATCGAACCGGGGCAGCTGTTCATCGCCCTTCAGGGGGAGCGGGACGGACATGATTTCGTCCCCATGGCCCTGGAGAAGGGGGCGGCGGCAGTGCTTTGCAGCCGGAATGTGGGGGATGTCCCCAGCATCATCGTGGCGGATACCCGGAAAGCTCTGGGCGATATCGCCCGGGGGGAGCGGCAGCGCATCGGCATGAAGGTGGTGGGTATCACCGGCTCTGTGGGTAAAAGCACCACCAAGGAAATGATTTCCGCGGTGCTTTCCACCACTTACCGGGTCAGCAAGACCCCTGCCAACCATAATAATGACATCGGTATGCCCATGGCGGTACTGTCCATGCCGGAGGATACCGAGGTGGCGGTGCTGGAAATGGGCATGAACCACTTCCGGGAAATCGCTTACCTGGCCTCCATCGGCCAGCCGGATGTGGGCGTCATCACCAACATCGGCACCATGCACATCGAGCATCTGGGCTCCCAGGAGGGCATTCTCCAGGCTAAGCTGGAGCTGCTGGAGGGCATGAAGGAAGGGGCGAAGGTCGTCTTCAACGGCGATGATGCGCTGCTTTGGAATCTGCGCCACCGCAGCGATGTGGATATCACCTATTTCGGCATCCATAACCCCGGCTGCCAGTACCATGGCCTGGATATCCAGGAAAAGGCCGGGAGTCTCCGCTTTACCGTGGAATCCGGCGACTTGAGCTTCCCGGTGGAGCTGGCGCTGGAGGGTATCCACTATGTGTCCGATGCCCTGGCGGCAGTTGGCGTGGGCCTTGCCCTGGGGGTAGATCCGGATTTGATGCGCCAGGCTCTGGGTGAATTCCGGAATATGGCGGGCCGTCAGGAAATTTTTGAAGCCAAGGGCTGCACCATTATCAAGGATTGCTACAACGCAGGCCCCGAATCCATGGCCGCCGCCCTGAATGTGCTGGGCAACAAGCCCGGCCGTCATGTGGCGGTGCTGGGGGATATGCTGGAGCTGGGGGGATGTACCCAGGCGGAGCATTACCGCGTTGGCCGCATCGCCGCCGAGAAGGCCCATGTGGTGCTGGCCTATGGCCCCAACAGCAGCCGCGTTGTCAATGGTGCCGTCACCGGCGGTATGTCCCAGACCATGGCCCACGCCTATGAGGACCGCCAGGAGCTGGTCGCCGCCATGAAGCGGATGATTCGCCCCGGCGATGTGATCCTGGTGAAGGGCAGCCACGGTATGCACATGGAGCTGGCCCTGGAAAAGTTTTTGGAAGAGAAATAAGACGGAGGAACCGATATGACAACAAGGATCATCATCACGGCCCTGGTGGCCTGTGGCCTGTCGCTGGGCATTGGATATCTGCTGCTGCCCATCCTGCGGGCGCTGAAGGCGGGCCAGTCCATCCGTGAGGTGGGCCCCACCTGGCACAACAGCAAGGCCGGTACCCCCATGATGGGCGGTCTGATGTTCATTTTCACCGCTATTTTGTGCCTGCTGGTCAGCATCCCGGCCATGAAGGATTTTTCTGTGTTTTATGTGCTGGCGCTGGCCCTGTGCTTTGGCCTGGTGGGCTTTTTGGATGACTTCTTCAAGCTGAAATTCAAGCGGAATCTGGGCCTGACCTCCATTCAGAAGGCCCTGCTGCAAATGGCGGTGTCCGCGATTTACCTGTACATTCTTTATCGCGGCGGCATTATGACCAGCGATCTGTACATCCCCTTTGTGAATAAGACCATTTATATCCACCCCATCGCCTACATTTTCTTCGCCATGTTCGTCATGGTGGGCTGCGTCAACGCGGTGAATCTGACCGACGGCGTGGATGGCCTCTGCGGCAGCGTCACGGTGCCGGTGATGGTGTTCTTTACCGCCGCCGCCATTGCCATGGGTCGGTTTGATATGGCCCTGCTGCCTGCCTCTTTGATTGGCGGTCTGGTGGGCTACCTGTTCTACAACTGGCACCCGGCGAAGGTGTTCATGGGCGATACCGGCTCCCTGTTTTTGGGCGGCATTGTTTGCGGTCTGGCATTCGCCCTGGATATGCCCCTGGTGCTGATTCTCATTGGATTTATTTATATTATGGAGACCCTGTCCGTCATTTTGCAGGTCGGCTATTTCAAGCTGACCCACGGCAAGCGGCTGTTCAAAATGTCTCCCATCCATCATCATTTCGAAATGTGCGGCTGGACCGAAGTGAAGATCTGCCTGGTCTTCTCCGCCATCTGCACCGCCCTGTGCGTCCTGGCCTGGTTCGGTATCACCGGCCGGGTGGGGTAATCTGAAAAACCGTGTCATTCCGAGCCGGTGCGCACACTGGCGTGGGAATCTCCTCCATTATCGGAATAGTGTGAAATAATAGGGGATTGCCACGGGCTTCGCCCTCGCAATGACAGGAAATCTGAAAGGAGCTTCTATGGCAGCAGAGCGGACTCTGTATGCCAAAGAGGACCGCCGCCGAATTGCGGCACAAGGGGTGGATAAGCCATTTTTGCTGCTGGTGCTGCTGCTGTTGGGGGTGGGGCTTGTGATGCTCTATTCCGCCAGCTTCGCCCAGAGCGAATACGACACCCACTACGAAATTTCCACAAAATATCTGCAAAAACAGGCGGTTTGCGCCGCTTTGGGCTTGGTTTGTATGTGGGTTTTCAGCCGCATCCCGGCGGATTTCTGGATGAAATTTGCCTGGCCCGTCTATTTTATCAGCATTGCGCTGCTGCTGAGCGTGCTGGTGATTGGTCAGAGCGTCAATGGCGCCCGGCGGTGGATCAACATTGCCGGCATCCAGTTCCAGCCTTCGGAAATCGCCAAATTCGCCATGATCGTCCTGTTTGCCCGGCTGACGAGGCTTTTCGGCTCCGACGCCAGGGACTTCAGGCACGGGGTCCTGGGCTTCGGCCTGGCCCTGCTGGGCATTCTGGTGCCCCTGGCATTGGAAAAGCATCTGTCCGCCATTATGCTCATCGGCATGGTGGGGGTGGCCATGATGTTTGTGGCCGGAACCGGCATGAAATGGCTTGGAGCCGGTGCCGCGGCAGCGGCGGCTTTCGTTCTGATCTACATCAGCTTCATGGGCTACGCCGGTGACCGGGTCACCGCCTGGCTCCACCCGGAGCTGGACCCCAGCGACACCGGCTATCAAATTCTGCAATCCCTCTACGCCATCGGCTCCGGCGGCGTTTTCGGGCTGGGGTTGGGCAAAAGCCGACAAAAATATCTGTATTTACCCTTCCAATATAACGACTATATTTTCGCTGTTATCTGCGAAGAATTGGGGCTGGTGGGGGCGCTGCTGATCATCGGGCTCTTTGCTGCCACCATTTGCCGTGGATACTGGATCGCCCTGCGGGCCAGGGACCGGTTTTCAACGGTGCTGGCGGCGGGGCTGGTGTCCCTGATTGCGGTGCAGACCGCCCTGAATCTGGGGGTGGTGACGAATCTGTTGCCGTCTACCGGCATCGCGCTGCCCTTCTTTTCCTACGGCGGCACCGCTTTGGCGGTGAATCTGGGGGAGATGGGGGTGGTACTCAGCATCTCCCGGCAGCGGAATCAGACTAAAAAACAGGAGGATCTCCTATGAACGTGATTTTCACCTGCGGCGGTACCGCCGGGCATATCAACCCGGCCATCGCGGTAGCCAATATACTCAAAGAGCGGCACCCGGATTGCAACATCCTCTTCATCGGTGCCGAAGGCCACATGGAGGAAAAACTGGTGCCCAAGGCGGGCTACCAGCTGAAATGCCTTCCCGGCTCCGGTCTGGTCCGGGGCGTGTCCTTCAAGGCCATCAAGAAAAATATCCAGGTGGTCGGGGACCTGATGGGTTCCATCAAGCAGTGCAAGAAAATCATCCGGGAATTTGGTGCCGATGTGATCGTGGGCACCGGCGGCTATGCCAGCTATCCGGCCCTCCGGGCTGGGGCCAAGCTGGGGATCCCCACCTGCGTCCACGAAAGCAACGCCGTCCCCGGCGTCACCACCAAAATGGCCGCCAACAAGGCGGACCGGGTGCTGGTGTCCTTCGCCGAAAGCGCCCAATACTACCGCCATCCTGAGAAGGTGGAGGTGGTGGGTATGCCCGTCCGGAAGGAGTTCATCCTCACCGAAAAGGAGCAGGCCCGGAAGGAATTGGGCCTGGACAGCCGCCCTCTGGTGGTTTCCGCCTTCGGAAGTCTGGGGGCCCGGGCCATGAACTATGCTGTGGCAGATCTGATGAAGCTGGAGCAGGAGCAGAATTTCCCTTTCCAGCACATTCACGCCACCGGCTCCTACGGCTGGAAATGGATGCCCGACCATGTCAACTCTCTCGCAATCGACCTGACTAAGGGCATCGAGATGCGGGAATACATTTATAATATGCCTACGGTCATGGCGGCGGCGGATGTGATCATCAGCCGGGCCGGTGCATCCACGCTGAATGAAATCTGCGCCTCCGGCACCCCCTGCATCCTGATCCCGTCCCCCAACGTGACCAACGACCACCAGACCAAAAACGCCAAAATTCTCTCTGACCGGTGCGGCGCCATTCTGCTGCCGGAGGGGGAGGACATGGGCCGCAAGCTCCTGGAGGCGGTCACCGGCCTGCTGGCGGATCACCCCCGGCGTTCCGAAATGTCTGCTTCCCTGCGGAATATGGTGATCCTGGATTCCGCAGAGCGGATCTGCGATATGATCGAAGAACTGGCGAAGAAATAAGGAGGATACCATGGCTGAACAAAAGAAGAAACCCGCTCCCAAGCCGGAGCGCCCCATGCCCGAGGTGATCTACACCCAGCCCGCCCCCCTGGATCGGAAGAAGCTGATCCTGCGGCTGGCTTCTGTGGCGGCGGTGGTCATCGCCCTGCTGGTGGGCTTCTCCATCTTCTTCCGGGTGGATACCATCCTGGTCACCGGCGCGGAGCAGTATACCCGCAGCGCCATCATCGAAGCCTCCGGCATCGAGCTGGGGGACAGCCTGCTGTCCTTCGGCAAGGGGAAGGCCAGTGCCAGAATCGCCGAGGCCCTGCCCTATATCAAAACCATCCGCATCGGCATCAAGCTCCCCGGCACTGTTACCATCTCCGTGGATGAGGTGGATGTGGTCTATTCCATTCAGGATAATGTGGGCGACTGGTGGCTGATGACCTGCGATGCCTGGCTGGTGGAAAAGGTGGATGCCTCTGAAGCATCCAAGCACACCATCATTAAGGGCATTCAGCTCCTGGAGCCTCTGGAGGGCACCCATGGCCAGGCCATGGAGCCGGACCCCGACACCACCGAGGAAAAGGGCGAGGAGGAAGTCATCACCGTCACCAACCGGGAGCGGCTGGATACCGCCATTGAGATCATCACCCGTCTGGAACTCAACGGCATTCTGGGTGACTGCACCAATGTGGATGTGACGGACATGGGCAATATCCAGCTGTGGTACCGGGACCGGTATCAGGTCCTGCTGGGTGACCCCGGCGAGATGGATACCAAAATCGATACCATGAGCGCCATCATCAATCAGTCCGCCTCCCATGAGACCGGTGTGTTAGATTTGACAAATCCGACACCGGAAGAGGGCGTTCCCTTGAAGGGTTTTGAATAAATCCGATAAAATTCAAATATTTCTATTGACTAGACCCGAATTTCGGGCTACAATATATCAGTACGAAATTAAATTCTCGCAGTGGGCTTTTTCGCCCCCTGCAAATGCATACATAGGAGGAAACGAATAATGTCTGAAGCATATCAGGATCGCGTGGTTAAAATTAAGGTCATTGGTATCGGCGGCGCCGGTAATAATGTTATCAATCGCATGATCGAGTCCGGCGTGGACGGCGTGGATTTCGTGGTCGTCAACACCGATAAGCAGGATCTGAACAAGTCCATCTGCAAGAATAAGCTGCAGATCGGCGAGAAGCTGACCAACGGCATGGGCGCCGGTTCCAAGCCCGAGGTGGGCAAGAAGTCCGCCGAGGAGTCCCGCGCCATCATTTCCAAGGCCCTGGAGGGCACTGACATGGTCTTCATCACCGCCGGTATGGGCGGTGGCACCGGCACCGGTGCGGCTCCCATCGTGGCCGACCTGGCCCATGAGGCCGGTATCCTGACCGTCGGCGTGGTCACCAAGCCCTTCAAGTTTGAGGGTGCCAACCGGATGCGCCAGGCTGAGGCCGGTATTGAGGCTCTGTCCGGCAAGGTGGACTCCCTGATCGTTATTCCCAACGACCGTCTGAAGTACGTCACCGACCAGAAGATTACCTTCGCCAACGCATTCGGCATCGCCGACGATGTGCTGAAGATGGCTGTTACCTCCATCTCCGAGCTGGTTGGCTACTCCAGCCGTGTGATCATCAACCTGGACTTTGCGGACGTTTCCTCCGTCATGAAGGACGCCGGCCGGGCCCACATGGGTGTCGGCATCGCTACCGGCCGGGAGAAGGCCGAGCAGGCCGCCATGGCCGCTGTGGCCAGCCCTCTGCTGGAGACCTCCATCAACGGCGCTACCGGCGTTCTGGTCAACGTCACCGGCTCTCCCGAGCTGACCCTGGACGATGTGGAGACCGCTGCCGGTATCGTGCAGGAGGCCGCCAACCCCGATGCCAACATCATCTTCGGCGCCACCTACTCCGACGAGTACGAGGACGAGATGCGCGTTACCGTCATTGCCACCGGCTTTGAGCAGAAGCCTTCTTCTGCCGCACCCGTCGCCTCTTCCATTGGCAGCAGCATCCCCAGCTCCCCCAGAGCCACCGCTGACGACGATATCTTCGCCATTTTCAAGCGGTAATTTCGATTCATAAGCATCCCGGACGGCTGTCCGGGATGCTTTTTATGAGAAGGAGAATCCTATGGATGCCTATCATGCCCTCGCAATGAGCTACGACCGGCTGACGAACGACGTGAATTACCGGGAAACAGTGGCTTTTTATCACCGGATTATGGAAAAGGAAGGGGTGCGCCCCAGAACGGCGGTGGACCTTGCCTGCGGCACCGGCTCCGTGGCATTGCTGCTGGCCCGGGAGGGCCTCCGGGTCACGGCGGTGGATCTGTCCGAGGAAATGCTGTCCGTCGCCCAAATGAAGGCCATGGAGCTGGAAAACCCGCCGCTGTTCATCTGCCAGCCTTTGCAGGCGCTGCGGCTGCCGAAAGCCGTGGATTTGGCAGTCTGCGCCCTGGACAGCCTGGATTATATTACGAATCCGCAGGACTGCCGGGAGGCCATCCGGCGCATTTATAAAGCCCTGAACCCCGGCGGAATCTTCATCTTTGACGTGAATACCCCCGAAAAGCTCCGGGCCATGGACGGCCAGGTTTTTCTGGATGAGGACGAGGATGTATTCTGCGTCTGGCGGGGCGAATTTGATGAGGAAAGCAACATCTGCTCCTATGGCATGGATTTGTTCCAGCGGCAGGGGGCAGTATGGCACCGCAGCTTCGAGGAACACCGGGAATATGCCTATTCTTCGGAACAACTGACCGACTATTTGAAGGATGCGGGCTTCTGCCGCATTCGTGTTTATGCAGACAAGCTGTTCGAGGCCCCCAGAGAAGGAGAGCAGCGCATCTATTTCAGCGCAAGAAAGGGAATCAGAAAATGAGTGATTATTTAGTTCGCGGCATGAGTATGGATGGCTTTGTGAAGGTGGTGGCCATCCGCTCTACTGAATTGGTCAGCCGTGCCGCCCAGATTCATAAATCCACCCCCAATGCCACCGCCGCCCTGGGCCGTGCCCTGACCGCAGCCTCCATGATGGGCAATATGCAGAAGGTGGAAAACGGCTCCATGACCCTGCAAATTCGTGGCGGCGGCCCCATCGGCCCCATCACTTGCGTGTCGGACCCCAGCGCCAATGTCCGGGGCTGCGTCACCGATGCCAATGTGCCTCTGGTGGAAAAATACCCCGGTAAGCTGGACGTTGGCGCCACCGTTGGCACCGACGGCACCTTGACCGTCATCCGTGACTTGCAGATGAAGGAGCCCTATATCGGCTCCATTCCGCTGGTCTCCGGTGAGATTGGCGACGATGTGACTGCCTACTTTGCCCAAAGTGAGCAGACGCCCACTGCCTGCGCCCTGGGCGTCCTGGTGGATCGGGATCAAACGGTCAAAGTGGCTGGTGGCTACCTGATCCAGCTGCTCCCCGGCGCCCCGGAGGAGACCATCGATGCCCTGGAGAAGGGAATTCAGCGGGCCGGCGCCGTCACCGCCATGCTGGAGGCGGGGCTGACCCCGGAGGATATTCTGGGTCAGGTCTGCGGCGAGTTGGGCGTGGTGTTCATGGAGACCACCGAGATTGAATATAAATGCTACTGCTCCCGCAACCGGGTCACTGCCGCCCTCATCAGCCTTGGCAGGGAGGAGCTGGCCGAGATCGGGGCAGAGGGCAAGCCCTTCCCGGTGGAGTGCCAGTTCTGCGATACCGTTTACACCTTCACTCCGGAAGATGTGGCGGAGTTGCTGAAAAAGATTTGATTTTCACCCCCATCCCGGGGTAAAACCTGGGGTGGGGGAACGGAAATGTTTTTACTAAAAAAGCGAAAAAAATGCTTGACAAATCGGGGTCACCTGTGTATAATATGTCATGTCGCTGAGGTGAGCACCACAAAAACCTCGGTGATTCCTATGGAAGCATAGCTCAGCTGGGAGAGCACATGCCTTACAAGCATGGGGTCACAGGTTCGAGCCCTGTTGTTTCCACCATATTTGGCCCGGTGGTGCAGTCGGTTAGCACGCCAGCCTGTCACGCTGGAGGTCGACGGTTCGAGTCCGTTCCGGGTCGCCATTTTCATAACGCATCTTGCGTATCGAGGAAGAAATTCTTCCTCATATGCCTCTGTAGCTCAGTAGGTAGAGCAGCGGACTGAAAATCCGCGTGTCGTTGGTTCGATTCCGACCGGAGGCACCAAAGGTAAGCTGACTTGACCCGGAATCGAAGAAATTCGATTCCGACGGTCGGCACCAAAGATGCGGGTGTAGCTCATCCGGTAGAGCGCCACCTTGCCAAGGTGGAGGTAGCGAGTTCGAGCCTCGTCACCCGCTCCAATTTCAACTCCCGGGCCGTAAGGCTCGAACCATTAGATGTAACAGTCCGGTGGACTGTTACCCGACGGGTAGGGTCCCGTCGGCTCCTTAATTTTGCGAAAGCAAAATGCAAGCGAGCCTCGTCACCCGCTCCAACAAGAATTGTTAGGAACGCTTAGCGTTCCTAATTCCATATGGTACCGTGGCCAAGTGGTAAGGCAAGAGTCTGCAAAACTCTCATTCCCCAGTTCAAATCTGGGCGGTACCTCCAAAAATCGACATCCTTCGACAGAAGGATGTCGATTTTTACTTTTCACAATCTCTACTTGACGTATTTTGCAGCACGCAATCTCTTTGCATGAGTACCTCTGATTTTCGTCAAAGGAGTTTACTTTTTCAACAAACAATCAGCCCCGATCCGTGGGGCTGATTATTTGTTGACATAGTTTTCGCAAGATATTGGGAAGATAATACCTTTTTGTTGATTTTTTGCTCTGAAATCGGTATACTCATATTAAAGATATTTAGGGGTGATACGATGGTAAAAGAACTGATCCACGATCCGATTTTTTTAGCGCGGAAGTCCGCTCCGGCCACCAAGGATGATTGTCAAGTGGCCCGGGATCTGCTGGATACTCTGGCGGCGCACCGGGAGACCTGCGTGGGGATGGCGGCGAATATGATCGGCGTAAACAAGCGGATTATCGCTTTTGACAACGATGGCAGCTACATGGTCATGCTCAATCCTCAGATCCTCAAGCAATCCGGTGAGTACGACACCGAAGAAAGTTGCCTGAGCCTGCTGGGCGGCCCCCGGAAGACAAAACGCTATCAGAAAATCAAGGTGCAGTACCAAACCATGGAGCTTCAAACCCGCCTCAAGACCTTTGAAGGCTGGACAGCTCAGATCATTCAGCACGAGATCGACCACTGCAACGGGATTTTGATTTAATCGACAGGGAGGATGCATATATGAATCTGACCACGGAATTGGTTCAGCGGGATTTGGATGCACTGCCCCAGGGGTACAGAACCGGGGATGTGGATGGGCTGATCCGGCGTTATATCAACGCCCGGGTGGATGTTTCTGCTCTGCGGCCTTACATATTGTCCCATCAGCAGTTCCATCGGATCTACTTCTATGTTTCCCTGGCCCGGCTGCCGGATGCCAGGGCCCGGATGTCCTTCATCCATGAAAATCTGCTGTTTTCCGACTGGTGGCACACCGACCAGCTCATTGGTTTTGTGTCGGAGCTGGATTTTGGGACGGCGTTGGGCTTTGCCCGGGAATATATTCAGGCTGGGGACCCCTTTATCCGCCGCTGGGGGTATGTGCTGTTTATCTCCAAGCTGTGCAGGGGTCATGCAGATGCGCTGCTGCCGCTGATGCAAAACGATGAGCATTATTATGTCCAAATGGCCCAGGCCTGGCTCATCGCCGAGCTGGCAGTCTGCCAGCCGGAGACGGTGTATGTCTGGATGCGGGATAATGGTTTGCGTTATCAGATCAACGGTAAGGCTATCCAAAAGATTTGCGATTCCTTCCGCATTGAAGAGGAATGGAAAGCAAAATTCAAGGAGCTGCGCCCCATGCTGAGAAAGCGGAATTGAGGGCAGACAATGAAAGTTTTACTCGGAACAACGAACCCGGCGAAAATAACCCGGTTTGAGGAATTTTTGCCGGACAGCGGAATCACATTTCTGACCCTGAAGGATCTGGGCATCACTGCGGAGCCAGAAGAAAAAGGCACCAGCCCGGAGGAAAATGCCCGGCTCAAGGCGACGTTCTATGGGCAGTTTTGCGATCGGGTGATATGCAACGACTCTGGGCTGTATTTTGACGGCATCCCCCTGGATGATCCCCGGCAGCCCGGGCTGAACATCCGCTCGCCCCAGGGACGGAGGCTGGATGACGAGGAAATGATCGAATACTATGCCGCCGTAGTGCGCCAATTGGGCGGTAAGGTGCTGGCCTATTATCTCGACGGTATTGCAGTGTGCCGGGATGGGCAGATTCGATCCTTCCTGGACGAACAGGGCAAAGCCGCCGCGTTTTACATGGTGGACACCCCATCCCCAAACCGCCACCCCGGCTGGCCCCTGGATTCGCTCTCCCTCAACAAAAATACCATGACCTATTTCACGGATCATGGCAATCATATTTACGACGATGTGGAGGAGCAAATCATGGTGGGCCAGTACCGCCGCCGGGTGGTCGCTTTTCTGAAAGAGGCGTTGGGGATATAGTTAGAGGTCAATTATCTCATTCCGAAAAAGGTGGAACCGATGAAAAAAGTAAAGATCACCGCTGTCAGGAAGGTTTGTTACCCCGATTTGATGGAGAAATATGAAAACCCGATCACCCATGCCTGCGATGTGCGGGAAGGGGAGAGCTGGGTTTGTGTTGACGGACAAAAGCCAGAGGGGTTCTGCGACAGTGCTTGGGAAAGTATGTCAGCCTTTGTGGCGGCACTGGCAGCCGGTGGCGGCAATTTCTACGACGGCTGGATGAAAAATCCCTACTCCGCTATGATTAGTTGCAATGATGGCTTCCGCCCTGTCAGCTTTTATATTGAAGCATCGGATGAAGAATTTTGAACGAGGATCACAACAATAACGGCCCGTTTTGTCAGGAGGTGCGCCGATGATTGAGCGGCAGAATAATTATCAGATTCAGGTCAACCAGGCCAAGCAGCGGTTTTTGACCTACGATCAGCAGGAATTGATCTGCCGATGCGGTCTGCGATTTGACAGCGACTATCTGTATGTGACTGTGCTGTCGGAGCCCTACCGCATCCACAGGGGTACCGGGGATATGGAGCGGTGCCATGGTGAAAACTGGGTGGATGGAAATTCCTTCAACGAGGTCATGACGATTTTAGACTGGCTCTGCGACAGCCGCGCAGACCGCTATATCACCGGCCGCTGGATCAACGTTGTGACCCACGGCCACTATTTCCACGGCAGCCTGCAGGAGGATACGAGCAACCCCCATGCCCGGCTGTTTGACCGGAATCCTGCGGCTTTTGCCGCCGCCTGTGAGGCGCTGAAGGGCGAAAAGCTCCCCGGCGCGGATATTGGCTACGCCATCGAACTGCTGGATGGACTGCGGATCTTCGTTCAGCTTTGGCATGGGGACGATGAATTTCCGCCCCGGCTGCGGTGCCTGTGGGATGAAAACACCAACCGCTACCTGCGCTACGAAACCACATGGTTTACCACGGCGCTGCTGATGGAGCGGATCCAGGAGAATATGAAAAGGGAGGATAACCGATGAAATTCAATATCCATGATTTTCGCTGGACACGGGAGCCGGAACGCTTTACGGTATCTGATGATAAAGTGGAAATCGTCACCAAGCCCCATACCGACTTGTGGCAGCGGACGTACTACCACTTCCGCAACGACAACGCCCCGGTATTCCAAATGGAAACAGACGAGAAATTCTTCTCCTTCACCGTCAAAACAGCCTTTGAAAGCAAGCACCGTTTCGACCAATGCGGGGTGGTGATGTATCTGGACAGCGAGAACTGGCTGAAAGGCTCCATCGAGTACGAAAACGAGCAATTCCAGCATCTGGGCAGTGTGGTGACGAATCTTGGATATTCCGATTGGGCCACCACCGCCATTGACGCCTCCATCAAGTCCATGTGGTACCGCTTCAGCCGCCGGGAGGATGACTACTGCATTGAATGTTCCACTGATGGCGAACAGTTTAGTCAAATGCGTATCTGCCATATGCACAAGGGCGGCGGTACCATCCGCTTTGGTATCTACGCCTGCAGCCCGGAGGATTCGTCCTTCAAGGCGACCTTTACGAATATGAAAATGACCGCTTGTCAATGGCTTGCCCACGACGGACAGGCTCCGGACGAAGTGTAAGACAAGGTTATTGACTTTTGCGAACGCCTGTTCTATAATAAGGGGCGAAGGAGTGGGCGGCTATGCACGTTGTATCGGCGAAAGGGATTTTGTCAGCGAAAAACGGAATGAATCTGTACCGCGGCTGTCAGCATGGGTGCATTTATTGCGATGCCCGGAGCCGGTGCTACCAGATGGACCACCCATTCGAGGATATCGAGGTCAAGGAAAACGCCATCGAACTGCTGGAGGCGGCGCTGAAATCCAAACGGAAGCCCTGTATGATTGGCACCGGCGCCATGTCAGACCCCTATATCCCCTTGGAATCCCAGCTTCAAATGACCAGAAAATCTTTGGAATTGATTGAACAATATGGCTTCGGCGTGGCCATCCAGACGAAATCCCCCCGGATTTTGCGGGATTTGGACTTGCTGAAGAGCATCAATCGCCGCACTAAGGCGGTGGTGCAGATGACGCTGACCACCTGCGATGAGGAGCTGTGCCGCAAAATCGAGCCCAATGTTTCTGCCACCGGAGAACGGGTCGAGGCACTCAAGCGGTTTCGGGATGCAGGGATTCCGACAATCGTGTGGCTTTGCCCGATTTTGCCTTTTCTCAATGATACGCCGGAGAATATCCGGGGGATTATTGATTACTGCATTGAAGCCGAGGTCAAGGGCATCATCAATTTCGGCATGGGCCTGACCCTCCGGGAGGGGAACCGGGAGTATTTCTACGCCCAGCTTGACCGCCATTTTCCGGGACTAAAGGAGCGATACATCCGCACCTACGGCAATGCCTACGATATCCCCAGCCCCCGAGATAAGGAACTGCGGAATCTGTTCCACGACTCCTGCGAAGCCCACGGAATTTGGCACAATAACCACCAAATTTTCCGCTATATGGCCCAATTTGAGGAGAAAACAGAGCAGTTGAGTTTCTTTTAATTTCAATATAAAATAAGGCCGCCAGAGTCAACTCCGGCGGCCTTCAGACTGTCGCAATAATCGTTTGCCAGTAAATGATTGTAGAGCGGAATATACTAATTATTTCGTCGGCGTGGATTTATCCACACCCTACGCAGTGGACGACATAATCCACAGTATTATCAGTCGTAAATGTTACAAAGGGGATGTGGCATGAAAGTTCTCAGCCTAAGAAATAAACCGTGATTCAACTGACAGTTGCGTTTGACATCACTAATTAGGTCATTGACCCAGGGCGGTTATCAAGCTATAATGGCCTCAAAAGGAGACGGGGGGCAATGGTATGTTTAACAATAATTTGAAGGCATTGCGCTTAAAGAGCGGGCTGTCCCAAAAACAAGTTGCTGATTTTCTTAATGTGACGCCGCAGTCCGTATCAAAGTGGGAAAAAGGAGAGGCTTTGCCGTCGATTGATTATCTGCCCAGATTGGCAGAATGCCTGAATTGCGATTTTAATGCTTTTTTCGCAAAAGAAGAAACGATGATGGACTATCATGTTGCAGTAGCTCTGTTCGAAGGGTCAATTGCAAAACTAAGTTCCAGTTTGCAAAAGTAAATGTCGGGTATGGCGGATTTTTGAAAAACTAAATTCCGCTAACACAAGAATTTTACGAATTACTGGAACTTACAAATGCAAACTGGAATTTACTAAACCAAA
>JAZQHH010000098.1:0-3654 GCA_045540495.1 Faecousia sp. | reverse complement strand
GTGAAGGAAAACTTGCAAAAGCTATTGACAAAAAGAATAATATTGATATAATGCATGCGAATAATAAAAATATGAAAGGGAATTTGCAAAATGTATCGTCTTGAAAAGGATTCCATTGGTACCAAGCAGGTACCCGCTGATGCTTACTACGGCGTGCAGTCTCTGCGCGGCATGGAGAATTTCCAGATCACCGGACAGCGGCTTCGCCCCGAATTTATTGAGTCCCTGGCCGAGATCAAGAAGGCCTGCGCCATTTGCAACTACAACGTAGGCGAGCTGGACGGCAAGATCAAGGATGCCATCGTAACCGTTTGCGACGAGATCCTGGCAGGCAAGCTCCATGACCAGTTCATCTGCGACCCCATCCAGGGCGGCGCAGGCACCACCGCCAACATGAACGCAAATGAGGTCATTGCCAACCGTGCCATCGAGCTGCTGGGCGGTCAGAAGGGCGATTACTCCATCGTCCATCCCAATGACCATGTGAACCGCGCCCAATCCACCAATGACGTGATCCCCACCGCCGCCAAGATGACCACTGCAAAGCTCCTGGTGAAGGCGATCCTGCAGGTGGAAGCCCTGGATGCCGCGCTGATGCTGAAGGCTGAGGAATTCAAGGACATCATCAAAATGGGCCGTACCCAGATGCAGGATGCCGTTCCCATCCGCCTGGGTGCAGAGTTTGGCGCTTACAGCAAGGCCATCCGCCGGGATATCCGTCGTCTGAATGTGGCGCTGAAGGAGATGTACTCCATCAACCTGGGCGGCACCGCTGTGGGTACTGCGCTGAACGCCAACCCCGCCTATGTGGAAGCCCTGGCACCCACCCTGTCCCAGATCACCAACCTGCCCCTTCACAAGGCTGAGGACCTGGTGGACGGCACCCAGAACCTGGACTCCTTTGCCTATGTGTCCTCCGCGCTGAAGACCTGCGCCATTTCCTGCTCCAAGATGGCAAACGACTTCCGCCTCATGTCCTCCGGTCCCCGGTGCGGCTTTGAGGAGATCAACCTGCCTGCAAAGCAGAACGGCTCCTCCATCATGCCTGGCAAGGTAAACCCCGTTATCCCCGAGGTCATGTCCCAGGCCGCTTTCTGCATCATCGGCAACGATATGTCCATTACCATGGCCGCTGAGGCCGGTCAGCTGGAGCTGAACTTTGCTGAGCCTGTGCTGTATCACAAGCTGTTTGAGTCCATCGTGGCCCTCACCGGCGCGGTACATACCCTGAATGTGAACTGCGTTTCCGGTATCACCGCCAACGAAGAGCGTTGCCGTGAGCTGGTGGAAGGCTCCGTGGGTGTTATCACCGCCATTTGCCCCACTCTGGGCTATACCGAGTCTGCTGACATCGCCAAGACCGCCATCAAGACCGGCGAGTCCGTCCGGGATGTTCTGAAGCGCAAGGAAATTATGTCCGAGGAAGAGATCGACAAGCTGCTGGATCCTTCCACGATGGTGTAATAATAAAACCCCTCACAAAAGTGAGGGGTTTTTTTGTTAGAGAACGGTTTTTTTGACCTGCGCCATCATGTCGGCAAAGTACATGCACAGGCCGTCCACATCGGCGCCGAAGTTGATGAATCGGTAGCCCATATCGTAAAGGGCCTTCAGCTGGGAGGGGTCGCCTACGGTGCCGGCGAATTTGCCGTGAGCCCGGGCAACCTGAGCCACCTTCCGCTTGGCGGCCAGGGTAACGTCGTTGCCAATATTGGTGGGCTGGCCGATGGACTGAGAGAAGTCCGCAGGGCCGAAGAACAACATATCGATGCCGTCCAATGCGGCGATCCGCTCGATATCCTCCAAAGCTTCCACATCCTCAATCTGAATGATGGTGAGCTTCTCTTCGTTGCTGTAGCGGATATAGTCTTCCATGCTCAGCAGGCCGTATTTGCCGTCGGCGTTGCCGCCGTCAATGGGTCTGCGGCCGATGGGATGGAACTTGGAGTAGTAGACCACCTGCCTGGCATCCTCATAGCCCATCACATGGGGCACCATGACGCCGGAGGCACCCAGCTCCAGGGGGCGGGTGAGATTGGAGTAAGCGCCTCTGGGGGTGCGGACGATCACCTCCGCGCCGTGGGCTTTGGCGGCCAGGATCTGCTTGCCGATCTCGTTATAGTCGGCGGCGCAATGCTCCATATCCAGCCAAATGCAGTCAGCGCCGCACATGGCGGCGATCTCCACCGGGATGCTGTCGGTGCAGTTGATTTTTAAAGAGGTGACCAGCTGATCCGCTTTCAGCTTCTCAATGATTCGGTTTTTTCTGTAAGTCATTCTTTTCCCTCCCGGTTCCGTCTTTGGCGCATAACGCGCACCATGTCCATCAGCGTTTCCTTATCATCATCGGACAGCTCTTTGAACTGACCGTAGAACGCGTACTCCACATCGGAAAGATCCACCTTGTGCCTGCCGGCTTCGGCAGGCATTTTTTCTAAAAGATAATCCACGGACACATCGAAGTACTCTGCGATCCGCAGAAGCAGATCCTGCTTGGGGGCTTTGCCCGTATTCTTCCACATGGTGATGCTGGCCCGGTTGAAGCCGATTTTGGCGGCGGCGCCGCTGGGGGTCAGACCCTTCTTTTGGCAAAGGTCACAATAGATATCATAAAACAAAGCGTATCACCTCAAAAGGTTTGTATAAGGTTACAATGCTTATGAAAATAAACGCCGAAGACTTGAAAAGTTTATAAAGGTAAGCTAATATACATGCGGGCGTTGATAAACATAAACAACTTTTGGCATAATTCCGATACTTACCGCATAGTGTGTTTAGAAAACGATACATATGCTGTTTGTATCTTAACACATGGGGGTGGGATTATCAACTCCGAAAATGAAGAAAAAGGAGTAAAAACATTGAGTATGATCATTGCGGACGGAAAAAGCCGCTTTTATCAATGGGATACCGGTCAGCGGCTGGAGGTCATCCATGAAGAAGGTTGCAAAGAAGTACATTTTTGCTACAAAGGCGATGAGAAAGCGCTGGTATGCCCCATTCGGGAAGCAGAGGGCAAGCGTGTTGTGGATGTACCCAATATCCTGCTGCAGCAGGCGGGAACGCTGATGGCCTATCTATCTGAGGAGACGGAAACAGGGGAGAGAATCCGGAAAACAAACAGCTTTTGCGTCAAGCCCCGCCCAAAGCCGGAGGACTACATCTATACGGAAACGGAAGCCTTAAATTACACCAGCTTGTACAACCGGCTGGAAAAGCTGGAAGGTGAGGGCATCTCCCAGGCGGTGGAGGACTATTTGAAAGAGAATCCTGTGGAAGCCGGCGCTACTGCTGAGGAAGCCGCCCAGATTTTGGAAAACCGGGAAAACATCGAAAAGTTATCTCAAAACAAGCTGGACGCTTCCGCATTACCCGAAGCGGTGAGCGATGCCCTTAACCAGGCAAAGGCAAGCGGTGATTTCAAGGGCGATCCCGGTTACACACCTGCCAAGGGTGTGGACTACTGGACGGATGCGGACAAGGCGGAAATCAAGTCCTATGTGGACACCGCCATTTTGGGAGGTGCGTGGTAATGAGTATCCATTCCAAAATGACAGCTATTGCCGATGCCATCCGGGAAAAGACCGGCGGCACAGACCCCTTGACCCTTGATGCTATGGCTGAAGCTATTGCTGGTATTGTAAGCGGTGGGGG
>JAZQHH010000097.1:0-4127 GCA_045540495.1 Faecousia sp. | reverse complement strand
GCTGGATGGCCTGAAGCTGCGCCACATCGACACCGGCAAGCCCATTTTCGTCCGCTATTGCCGGGTGGGCGCCGGTGACGCAGTGGGGGATGTGACCGGCTGCGAGCTGGTCTGCGTGCTGGTAGGGGAGCGGCCCGGGCTAGTGACGGACAAGAGTATGTCCGCCTATATCACCTACAAGCCCCGTACCGGCGTGTCCGAATCCAGCCGGACGGTGGTTTCCAATATCCACGCCCAGGGGACACCGGCGGTGGAGGCCGGGGCCCATATCGCGGAGCTGATTGAAACCATCCTGAAGCGGAAGGTCTCCGGTGTGGGGCTCCACCTGGAGGCCGCCCGATGATTCCGGTGAAGGTGCTGGCGGTGCGATATTTAGCCAATGCCGACCCGGCCCTGTGCCGTGGGCTGGGTGCGAAAAAGCCCGCCCTGGGCTTTCTGACCACGGACAGCGACGACCCCACCTATATCGCCCTGGATGCGGCCACCAAGGCGGCGGATGTGACCGTTTCCTACGCCCGGAGCTTCTACGCCGGGGCCGCCAACGCCAGCACCCCCTACGCCGGGGAGGTGCTGGGGGTGCTGTCCGGGGCCACCCCGGCGGCGGTCCGCAGCGGCATGGAGGCGGCTGTGGCGGAATTGGAGCGGGTGGGCTTCGAGGAGGTCAACGGGGTGCCGTACCTGGCCCACACCGTCAGCAGCAGCGGCACGTTTTTGTCGGCGGAGGCGGGGGTTCGGCCCGGTGCGCCCCTGGCCTACCTGATCGCCCCGCCCCTGGAGAGTATGTACGCCATGGACGCGGCGCTGGAGGCGGCAGATGTGAAGTTATGTAAACTATACGCACCCCCCAGCGAAACCAATTTTGGCGGCGGCCTGCTCACCGGCACCCGATCCGCCTGCGAAGCGGCCTGCAACGCCTTCGCCGAAGCGGTGGCAGAGGTGGCGAGGATGCCCCGGTTTTAGTTGTTATCCCCTACAGAAGAACCGCAAAAAAACGAATGTCATTGCGAGGAGCGAAGCGACATGGCAATCTCCCGGTAGAATGTTGGAAGTCAGGCATTTTAGGTGGATGCAACCGGGTGCATATGATTTTGCATCCCTTCGGATTTCTTTTATTGTGAGATTGTACCAGGAGATTGCCACGGCCTACGGCCTCGCAATGACAGGGGGGAACGGATTGCCACGGCCTACGGCCTCGCAATGACAGGGGGAACGGATTGCCACGGCCTGCGGCCTCGCAATGACAGAGGCTGATTGATACATTCCCAAACCAAGGAGTGACACAATGGAAATTGATAAGGATTTAGCCGCCCGGCAGGAGGCCCGGGTGCTGTGCCGGCAGGCGGAAAATGCACAAAAAAAGTTGCGAACCATGTCCCAAACCCAGCTGGATGCCATCACTGCCGCCATGGCGAAGGCCTTCGAAAATGCCAATGCCGAGCTGGCGGAGCTGGCCGTCCGGGAAACGAATTTCGGCAATGTGGAAGATAAAATGGTAAAAACCCGCTTCGCCGCCGTTACGGTCCAGGCCGCTATCCGGGATATGAAAACCGTGGGCATCCTGAAGGAAACACCGGGGCTGTGGGGGGGGGGGGTCGGGGTGGGGCACATCGCCGCCATCGTGCCCAGCACCAATCCCACTTCCACCGTGTGCTATAAAGCCCAAATCGCCCTGAAATCCGGCAATGCCATCGTTTTTTCGCCCCATCCCAAGGCCCTGGAGTGTACCCTCCGGGCGGTGCGGATTCTGGAGCAGGCGGCGGTCGGTGCCGGAGCTCCCGCCGGGTCCATCGGATGCCTGAGCCTGGCCTCCATGGCCGGGTGCCAGGAGCTGATGGCGGCGCCGGAGGTGCGGCTGATTCTGGCCACCGGGGGCCCTGCCATGGTTCGGGCGGCCTATTCCTCCGGCAAGCCGGCCATCGGCGTCGGTGCGGGGAACGGCCCGGCCTATATCCACCATTCGGCGGACCTGGGTCATGCCCTGGAGTGCATCCTGAAGTCCAAGAGCTTCGACAATGGCACCGTCTGCGCTTCGGAGCAGAGCATCGTCATTGAAAAATCCATGGAAAACGCGGTGCGGCAGGAGGCGCAGAAACGGGGCTTCTACTTTATGAATCAGGAGGAGGCCGGGCGCCTGGCAAAACTGCTGTTCCGGCCCAATGGTGCCTTGAATCCGGAAATCGTGGGTAAAACCGCCACATTTTTGGCAGAAAAAGCGGGATTTTCCGTGCCCAAGGGGACGAAAATTCTGGTGGCCCGGGAGCAGGAGGCAGGCCCCACCCGGCCCTATTCCATGGAAAAGCTCTGCCCGGTGCTGGCCTTTTTCGTCATGGACAGCGAGGACGCGGTGCTGCAAAAGGCCATCGAGGTGCTGACCCACGAGGGCAGCGGCCACACCTTCGCCATCCACGCTGCCGATGAGGCGGTGATTCGCCGGTTCGCGCTGCAAATTCCGGTGTCCCGGTTCCTGGTGAATACCCCGGCGGCCCTGGGGGGCATCGGGGCCACCACGAAGCTGTTCCCGGCCCTGACCCTGGGCTGCGGCGCGGTGGGGGGCAGCAGCTCCTCCAATAATATTTCGCCCATGGACCTGATCAACATCCGCCGGGTGGCCTGGGGCCGGGAGCAGCCCTCCGTGGACAACGACCTTGTGGAGCGAATCGCCGCAAAAATCCTGGAGCGGTTGGGGTAAGCAGGAGAATGATTCGTTAGGGGTGCAAGATAATACTGTCATTGCGAGGCCGCAGGCCGTGGCAATCTCCTGGTAGAATGCCGGAAAACTACCATTTCATGAGATTGTATCAGGAGATTGCCACGTCGCTTCGCTCCCCGCAATGACATACGTTGTTTTGGGTGCTGAATGAATCATTCAAACAAAGGAGGTAACCATGTCCTCTTACGAGATTATTATCTGGATCATGGCGATTTTTGCGGTTTTGGGGGCCGGGGACCGGATTATTGGAAACAAATTCGGCCTGGGGCAGGAGTTTGAGAACGGCATCCTGGCCATGGGCTCCCTGGCGGTGGCGATGATCGGTATCATCACCCTGGCGCCGGTGCTGGCGGCGGTACTAAAGCCCGTGGTGGTGCCGATGTTCGGCTTTTTGGGGGCGGGCCCGGCCATGTTCGCCGGGACGATTCTGGCCTGCGACATGGGCGGCGGCAGCCTTGCCATGGAGCTGACCGACGATCCCCAGGCGGCGCTGCTGGGGGGCGTGCTGAACGGCTCCATGCTGGGGGCCACGCTGGTGTTCACCATCCCTGTTGCCATGGGCATTTTGGCGGAGGAGGACCGGCCGGCCATGGCCAAGGGCATCCTCTGCGGTATCGTCACCATTCCCATCGGCGTCCTGGTGGGGGGCCTGGTGGCGGGGTTCCCCATTTCCATGGTTTTGCGGAATCTGATTCCCATTGTGCTGATTGCCATTTTGATTGCTCTGGGTCTGTGGAAAGCGGAAAAAGCCATGATAAAAGGCTTCGGATTGTTCGGAAAATTCATCATTGCCCTGATTACCGTAGGGCTGGCCGCGGCGGTGGTGCAGGCCCTGACGGGCTTTGAGATCATCCCCGGCATGGCCCCCATCGAGGAGGGGTTTCTGACGGTGGGCGCCATCGCCATCGTGCTGGCGGGGGCCTTTCCCCTGGTGTTTTTGCTGACGAAGCTGCTGAAAAAGCCCCTGCTGGCCCTGGGGCGGCTGCTGAGCATCAACGATACCGCCGCCGCGGGACTCATTGCCAGCCTGGCCAATTCCATCGCCACCTTCGGCATGGTCAAGGACATGGACGGCCGGGGGAAGGTGGTGAACATCGCCTTTGCGGTGTCGGCGGCCTTTGTTTTTGGCGATCACCTGGGCTTCACGGCGGGCTTCGCCCCGGAGATGCTGACGGCGGTGATTGCCGGAAAACTGGCAGGCGGCATCACCGCCGTAGCAGTGGCCCTGTGGCTGACCAGGAAGGATAGCTTGAGCGAGAAATGATTGTTTAGCCAGCTAAGATTATGCTGTCATTGCGAGGCCCGAAGGGCCGTGGCAATCTCCCGGTATCATCTACGATAAGGAAAAAGTTCGATGAACGTACAATGTAGAATGGGATTATCCATAGATTTTGGTGCGAATTAGGACCAAAGTTGT
>JAZQHH010000096.1:0-2271 GCA_045540495.1 Faecousia sp. | reverse complement strand
AAATACGAAAAATAGGCTGTAAGGAAAGATGTCATCCCGAGGAGGGCATCGCCCGACGTGGGGATCTCCCGATCTTTCCTACAGCCTTAGATATTCACTTCCAATAGTCCACGTCATGGGGCAGACGGATATCCGCCGCCCGGAATCGGGGATCCTCCCCCTGCCTGCGCTGGCTGGTGTAGTCTTCCAAGCACCGAAAGGCATACTTTCCTAAATACAAGATCACCGGCATATTGATCAATGTCATTCCGCCCAGGGTCAGATCCGCGATATCCCAAAGCAGTCCCGGATCCAGTCCCGCCCCCAGGAAGATCACCCCAGAGGCGATCACATAGTATGCTCTCATGAAACCTTTCCCTGGCTGTCTGCCCATGAGATAAATCAGGCTCTTATCCACATAGAACAGGTTCCCAAGGAGGGTGGTGAAGGCGAATACGGTCATAGCAATGGTGATGAACACCGGACCAAAACTCCCCAGCGAAGCCTTCACTGACTCCTGGACATAGGGCGCACCGGACAGAGCTTCTGTCGGCTCCACCCCAGAGCTCATGCACAGGAACGCGGTGGCAGAGCAGACCAGGATCGTATCGATGAACACGGAAAGCACCTGCACCAGCCCCTGTTTGGCTGGATGGCTCACGTCCGCAGAGGCAGACGCATTGGGGGCAGACCCCACCCCAGCCTCATTGCTGAACAGGCCCCGCTTGATGCCGTACATGACGCAGGAGCCGCTGAAACCGCCGAAAATCGCCTTCAAATCAAAGGCCTCGGTAAAAATCCGGGCGAAAATGCCGGGGAGGCTGGTGATGTTCATCACCATAATGATGACGGCCACCAGAATATAGGCGGTGCCCATAACGGGCACGATGGCGGTTGTGGCCTTGATGATCCGCTTGCCGCCGCCGAAGAGGCAAAATGCCACAATGGCCGCCAGGATGCCGCCGATGATCCAGGGGCTAACCTTGGGATCATAGAAGCTGTAGGCAGAGAAGGTGGACTGGAGATTGTAGGAGGCCAGCATATTGAAGCCCACGCCGTAGGTCAGGATCAGGAACACGGTGAAAACCATGGCCAGCCAGCGCTTTTTCATGGCGCCCTCGATATAGTAGGCCGGGCCGCCGTAGCTGCCGTCGATGCCCCTCTTCTTATAAATCTGAGCCAGGGTGCTTTCGATAAAGGCCGAGGCGCTGCCCAAAATGGCGATGACCCACATCCAAAACACGGAGCCGAAGCCGCCCAGGCACAACGCCGTGGACACGCCGACGATATTGCCGGTGCCCACCCGGGAGGCGGTGGAGACCATCAGGGCCTGGAAAGAAGACACGCCGCCCTCGTCAGGCTTTTCGGTGACGGCCCGGAGCTGCTCCTTGAACAGCCGGAACTGGGCAAACTTCGTCCGGAAGCTGAACCACAGACCGCCCGCCACCAGCACGACGATCAGCACCCAGCTATACAGCGCGTCGTTAATGGACGCAATGATCTGGTCGAACATACACATTCCTCGCATTCTCATGTAATTACCTGAATAAGTATACCATTTTTCCGAACCGGTGTCAACGGCGCTCCGAATTTACAAATCATTCAAATCCATTCACTTGACAAGGACTTCCGGTTTCGGTAATGAAGAGTGCTTCAAAGGAATCTACGGTCTAACCCAGATCGTTCTGCCTGAGACCGTGACCTCCATTTGTGCCAATGCCTTTAAGGAATGTTACAACCTGTCCACCATCAATCTCCCCGGCAGTCTGACTGAGGTTGGAAATAACCTTTTTATGGCGACCAGTTTGAGCGAGATTACTTTTGACGGCACCCTGGCCCAGTGGGAGGCCATCACCAAAGAAAAATCCGGCAGAACCGTCACCATCCACTGCACCGACGGGGATGTGGAATTCTAATACTGTTTTTGAAACCTTTTTAAGAACGGATTGCCACGTCGGCCTACGGCCTCCTCGCAATGACATCGTTTTTCGACAGTCTGCTTCATATTAATAACTTCAATTCTCAAGAATTATAGTTTTTAATTGAATATCAGTATAAAATGTATGTCATCCTTCGTCTCTCTGTCGCTCGCTCACGATGACAGGACTGTAGGTTCCACCGCTAATCAATCATTTGCCGCTGAATTCATATTTGTAAATGTCAATAAATATTTGAGCCATGTGCTAGCCAATATTTGAGCCACTTATGCTAACGAATACTTGAGCCACCTGGTTTGGAAGCGTCAGTGAATTCATGAGCCAGGTGTGACCGAAAATTCAGCCAGCGGTGCTG
>JAZQHH010000095.1:0-3260 GCA_045540495.1 Faecousia sp. | reverse complement strand
GCATGGCCACCGTTGATCCCCGCCTGAAGGTGAAGGTCCTGCTGGCCCAGGCCCTGTTCGGAAATCCCGACATCGTCATGCTGGACGAGCCTACCAACAACCTGGACATCGAAGCCATCAACTGGCTGGAGGACTTCCTGCTGGACTTCCCCGGCATGGTCATCGCCGTGTCCCACGACCGCCACTTCCTGAACACCGTCTGCACCCACACCGTGGACATCGACTACGGCAAAATTAAGATGTATGTGGGTAACTACGACTTCTGGTACGAATCTTCCCAGATGGTGCAGGCCATGATTCGCAACAAGAATAAGAAGAATCAGGAAAAGATTGAGGAATTGCAGCTGTTCATCCAGCGGTTCTCCGCCAACAAGTCCAAGGCCAAGCAGGCCACCGCCCGCCGGAAGCTCCTGGACAAGCTGACTGTCGAAGAAATGCCCTGCTCCACCCGGCGCTACCCCTTCGTGGGCTTCATGCCGGAGCGGGAGCTGGGTAAGGATATCCTCACCGTCAAGGACGTTTCCGTCACCGTCGACGGCGTGAAACTGCTGGACAAGGTCTACTTCTCCGTGGGCAAGAACGATAAGATTGCCTTTGTGGGTGAAAATGAGCTGGCTCAGACCGCCCTGTTCCAGATCCTCATGGGCGAGCTGGAGCCCGACGAAGGCTCCATCAAGTGGGGCATCTCCACCATCCGCAGCTACCTGCCCAAGGATAACTCCGAATACTTCGAGGGCAACAAGATGGAGCTGGTGGACTGGCTGCGCCAGTACAGCGCCAAGAAAGACGATGTGTACCTCCGTGGCTTCCTGGGCCGGATGCTGTTCAGCAACGAGGATGTATTTAAGAGCGTGGATGTGCTCTCCGGCGGCGAGAAGGTCCGGTGTATGCACAGCAAAATGATGCTCTCCGGCGCCAACGTGGTGCTGCTGGACCAGCCCACCAACCACCTGGACATGGAGTCCATCCAGGCCGTCAACAAGGGTCTGGAAGCCTTCCAGGGCGTTGTGCTGCTGGCCTCCCACGACCACGAAATGCTGACCTCCACCTGTAACCGGGTCATCGCCTTCCAGCCCGACGGCACCATCATCGACCGCTACGGCACCTACGACGATTACCTGGCCTGGATGGCAGAGAACAAAGCCTACAAATAACCCGTGGACTAAGATACAAGATATGAGATACGAGATATGAGATATTCTTATCCCCTCCCCGTATCTCGTATCTCGTATCTCATATCTCATATCTTAATTCGAGGAATAGGTTATGGAAAAAATACTTACTATTATCACCCAAAAGATGCAGCAGGCCTGTGTTGACGCCGGGTACGAGGCATCCTTTGGCCGGGTGACGGTTTCCAACCGGCCTGATTTGTGCGAATATCAGTGCAACGGCGCCCTGGCCGCCGCCAAGCAGTACAAGTGCGCCCCCTTCGCCATCGCCAAGGCCGTGGTGGAAAAGCTGGACGCCAAAGACTACGATATGGTGGAGGCCGTGATGCCCGGCTTCATCAATCTGAAGCTCTCCGGGGCATTTCTGCAGAATTATCTGGAGGAAATGCGGACCGCGGACGCCTTCGGCATCGAAAAATCCGGCAGCGGCAAGACCATCGTGGTGGACTACGGCGGCCCCAATGTGGCCAAGCCCCTGCACATCGGCCACCTCCGCTCCGCCATCATCGGCGAGAGCCTGGAGCGGGTGTACAAATTCTTCGGCTGGAACGCCATCGGCGATATCCACCTGGGCGGCTGGGGTCTGCAAATGGGCCTGATTATCACGGAGCTTCAGGAGCGGCAGCCCGATTTGTGCTATTTCGACCCGGATTACACCGGCGAATACCCCGCCGAGCCCCCCTTCACCATCTCCGAGCTGGAGGAAATCTACCCCGCCGCCTCCGCCAAGAAGAAGGAGGACGCGGACTTTGCCGACCGGGCCCACACCGCTACCTTTGAGCTGCAGCAGGGCCGCCCCGGTTATCGGGCCATCTGGCAGCACATTATGAAGCTGTCCGTGGCGGATATGACCAAGATTTACGACAATCTGGATGTCCACTTCGAATCCTGGCTGGGCGAAAGCGATGCCGACCCCTACATCCCCGCCATGATCGAGGACATCAAGGCCAAGGGCCTCGCCGTCATGAGCGAGGGCGCGCTGGTCATCCCCGTTGCCGAGGACAGCGACAAGAAGGAAGTCCCCCCCTGCATTCTGGTCAAATCCGACGGCTCCGCCATCTATGCCACCACCGACCTGGCCACCATGGTTCAGCGGATGCAGGATTTCAAGCCGGAGAAGATTTTCTACGTCACCGACAAGCGGCAGAGCCTCCACTTCGAGCAGGTGTTCCGGGCCGCCCGGAAGGCCGGCATCGTGAAGCCCGAAACGGAGCTGGAGCATCTGGGCTTCGGCACCATGAACGGCAAGGACGGCAAGCCCTTCAAGACCCGGGAGGGCGGCGTTATGCGGCTGGAGAATCTGATTGCCGACATGACCGATTTCGTCCGGGCCAAGGTTATCGAGAACAAAATCGTGGCCGAAAATGAGGTAGAGGACACCACCAAGAAGATCGCCATGGCCGCCCTGAAATACGGCGACCTGAGTAACCAGCCCACCAAGGACTACGTCTTCGACATGGACCGCTTCGCCGCCTTCGAGGGCAACACCGGCCCCTACATCCTCTACACCATCGTGCGGATCAAGAGCATCCTGGCCCGTTACGGCGATTGGAAGCACCTGCACATCCAGGCCCCCGCCAACAATTACGCCAAGGACCTGATGCTGGCCATCACCAAATTCGGCCCCACCATGGAGTCGGCTCTGAGCGCCTCCGCCCCCAACCTGATCTGCGCCTATATCTACGAGCTGGCCGGTGCAGCCAACAAGTTCTACCATGAAACTCCCATCCTCAAGGAAGAAAATGAGGAGCTGAAGGCAGGCTACATCGCCCTGATGGGTCTGACCAAGAACATTCTGGAGACCTGCATCTCCCTGCTGGGCTTCCGGGCACCGGAGAAGATGTGATGAAGGCTACCAAAACCCGGCTGCTGTGGGTGCTGCTATCGGCACTGATCTGCTGCGGCATGATGGCTCTGGTAGATGGTGTGCTGATGCCGGGGTATGCGGTCAAGTCCATCATCAAGCTCGTCCTCTTCCTGCTCTGCCCGTTCCTGCTTTCCAAGGCGGACGGGAACATCCATGCTCTGGAGGCATTCCGTTTGCAGAAACAGGGACTGCACAAGTCCCTCCTGCTCGGCATCGGTCTG
>JAZQHH010000094.1:0-9301 GCA_045540495.1 Faecousia sp. | reverse complement strand
CCCTTGGAGTTGTGGGTGCCCGGCTCGATCACGCCCAGGAATTTGCCCTTGTTGACAATGCCGGAGCTGGGATCGCTGGACAGGTCCCGGATGTGAAGCTCATAGATGATGGCGTCGGTGATGCTGTTGCCGGCGTGGGGGTCAACATCCTTGTCCCAACCGGCGGGGTCGGTGGAGTCCAGGTCGATGACCATGGCCCGGTTACCGTTGACACCGGTGGTCCGGGCGTAGGGGTCGCAGGCTTCATTTTGCTTGCCGTCCACATCCACCAGGTAGGTGTAGTAGGTGCCGTTCAGGTCGCCCTCTACGGTGGCCACCCAGGTGCCGTTGGCATCGGCGGTCATTTCGATCTGCTCCAGCAGGTCGGCTTCGCCGTAGGTGCCGCTTTCGTAGAGATTGACGGTGACGGCGGTGGCAGTGGGGGCCCAGACCCGGAAGGTGGTCTTTTCCTTGGTCCAGGTGGCGCCCAGGTCGGTGCCGGTGTAGGTGTACTTGGATTCGAACTCGGCAGAGGAATAGTAGGTGGTCAGGGTGTTGACCGGCGCTTCCTCAGCGGCCAGCGCGGAGGCGGCCATGCCCATGCCCATCACGGCCGCCAGGGCCAGGGATGCGCAGCGGGTCAAAAACTTCTTTTTCATGGGGACTCCTTTCCATAGTGAACAAAAAGATTTGGGGATACGAAGGTATATCTGTACGAATTATACTATATTTATAGTGTTCTGTAAAGGGGGAAGATAAAGGACAAGGGGAAGATAAATGATTGTTTAGCGGTGTAATTGAATTGCGGCGGCCTACGCCCACCGAGCGCCCCGAAAGGGGCGCAATAAGGCTTCCCCCCAGGGGGAAGG
Source organism: Faecousia sp. (assembly GCA_045540495.1). Taxonomy (GTDB): domain Bacteria; phylum Bacillota; class Clostridia; order Oscillospirales; family Oscillospiraceae; genus Faecousia. The sequence continues at coordinate 8,453 of JAZQHH010000094.1, read as the reverse complement.
ATTGGGCACTCCCGCGCCAGTTCGCTAAACAATCGGGGACCTCTAAAAACTGATTTTCGAGCGGGCGGTGGATATTTTGCTGCTTCGCCGAAAAGAAGTTTTTAAAGGTCCCCAATCATTTAACATAAAAAAACAAAACCCGGCGGAGCCGGGTTTTGTGGGAGGGAATATCAATTTTCCGCAATATTGCCGGAGCGGACGGCCTCAAAGTCGGCCTCGATCTCGGCAGAGGGCTTCTTGGTCAGCAGGGACACGACCACGATGCAGATGCTGGAGAAAATGAAGGCGGGCAGCAGCTCGTAAATGGCGAAGATGCCGCCCAGGCTGCTGATGACCAGCTTCCACAGGAACACCATGGCAGCACCGCCCACCATACCGGCGATGGCGCCGGCCCGGGTGGTCCGCTTCCAGAACAGGCTGAACAGCACCAGCGGTCCGAAGGTGGCGCCGAAACCGGCCCAGGCGAAGGACACGATGGAGAAAATCACACTGTTTTCGTCCAGGGCAATGACGATGCCAATCAGCGCCAGCACCAGCAGGGTGATTCGGGTGACCCACATGACCTGCTTGTCAGTAGCATCCTTCTTGCAAACGCCCTGGAACACATTCTTGGCGAAGGCGGAGGCCGCAATCAGCAAATAGGAGTCGGAGGAGCTGATGGTGGCAGCCAGGATGCCAGCCATGACAAAGCCCGCAATGATGGGGGGCAGGTAAGAGGTGGAAAGGGTGATGAAGATGTTTTCGGCGGCGGATTTGGTCAGATGCGCGGTGGGGAACAGCTGGCGGCCCATGATGCCGATGAACACGGCCACAGCCAGGGAGATCACGACCCAGACCATGGCGATCCGGCGGGAGCGCTTCAGTTCATCCTCCTTCCGGATGGCCATGAACCGCAGCAGCACCTGGGGCATACCGAAGTAGCCCAGGCCCCAGGCCAGCATGGAGCAGATGGTCAGCAGGCCGTAGGGGGATGCCTCGCCGAAGAGGGGCTTAGCGCCCTCCACCAGCTGGGTGCCGGCATCGTTGACGGTGGGGGTGGCCAGACCGAAGAACTCCAGGAAGCCGGGAATCTCCCGGGCATTGCTCAGCACATCGCCGATGCCGCCGGCCTTCACGGTGCCGATGATGACGATGATGGTCAGGGCCACGATCATGACGATGGCCTGCATGAAGTCAGAGGCGCTCTCGGCCAGGAAGCCACCCAGCAGGGTGTACAGCAGCACGAATACCGCGCCCAGGATCATCATGGACACATAGGGCATTCCGAACAGGGTGGAGAACAGCTTGCCGCAGGTGACGAAGCAGCTGGAGGCGTAGACCGTGAAGAAGATCAGGATGAAGGCTGCGGAAATCAGCATGATGACCTTCTTGTTCTCCCGGAACCGGTTGGAGAAAAACTCCGGCAGGGTGATGGCATTGCCCGCCTGGATGCTGTAGCGGCGCAGCCGCTTGGAGACCACCAGCCAGTTGATGTATGTACCGATGGCAAGGCCGATGGCGGTCCAGGCCGCGTCAGCCAGGCCGCACCAGTAGGCCACGCCGGGCAGACCCATCAGCAGCCAGCCGCTCATGTCGGACGCCTCGGCGCTCATGGCGGTGACCCAGGGGCCCAGGGAGCGGCCGCCCAGGAAATATGCCTCGGAATTTTTGTTGGCCCGCTTGGCGTAGACCACGCCGATGCCAATGACCGCTGCCATGTAAATGATCATGGCAATCAGGATTTGAAGTGTATTTCCATTCATTGTGAATCCTCCTTTTGAAAATACTGGACTGTGCATTCTGGTGTAAATGAACGCAGAATATTTATGCATTATAGCAGAAACCCGTCTGGAAATCAATAAAAAATATACAGAGAAAATATACAAATGCCCGGATACCTATGCATCCGGGCAGCGTGTTATGATTATTTATTCTCGACGGCGCATTCTTTGATGCCATAGTAGCGGAATCGTGCGGCGGCTTCTTCGTCGATTCGTTCGCCGCAAATCAAAATCGGCACCGCCGGGGGACAGCCCACGCACGGGGAAATCAGCACTTTGCCGATGCATTCCTCCACGGGGAGCAGGGGACCGTTGGAAAACAGGGCCTGCCGGAGGGACAAAACCTGCTCACAGCGGTGGAAGGGTGGGGGAGTCTCCTCAATCGGCGGCTTTTGGGGGATGGCATCGAAAGCCTGGGTAAGCTGCGGAATGTCCTTCCCGTTTTCCGGGGTCAGCATCAATACCAAATAATCCGGGTCGGAAAATTCGCATTCAATGGCATTTTGTCGCAAAAGTTCGGATAATTCGGTTCCGGTATAGCCGGATGCTTTGGCGCAAACGGTGATTTTCAGGGGTTCCCCGGGGAGGATCTCCCAGCCCTTGGTTGAAAGTGCCTGCTTTAGCTGCTGAATCTGCTGCGAAAACGCCGCCAGCCGGGCTGTGTATCCGTCAGACAAATAAGCATTGGCGCTGTCCAGGGACTGCAAAATCAGGTAGGAGGGACTGGTGGAGCCGAAAAGCGCCAGGGCATCCCTGGCCCGCTGGCGGAATACCACCGGGGCGGCTTCGGAAATGTGCAGGTAGGCGCCGCCGGTCAGCACCGGCAGGGTTTTGTGGGCCGAATCGCAGCACAAATCCGCTCCCAAATCCATGGGATGGCGTGAGGGGTGCAGAAACCGAAGGTAAGCACCGTGGGCGTTGTCCACCAACAATAAGATATTATTTTTATGACAAATTCTCGAAATAGACTGAATATCCGAAATATTTCCAAGATAATCGGGGCTGGTGATATACAGCGCCGTGGGCTGCTCCCTTCGCAAAAAGGCTTCCAGCGACGATTCCTCCAGCGGGCAGGAAAGGTAGGAGCTGTCCTCCGGTGGGTAAATCCACCGGACCTCCAAATCAAGCAATGCCGCGGCGGTGAGGAAGGTTTTGTGGACATTCCTTGCGGCGGCGATTACCGGGCGGCCCTTTGCGTGGAGCGCCACCAGGTACAGCATGGCCCGGATGCATTGGGAGGAACCCTCGGCAGAATAGAAGGTGGGGCAGCCGAACAGGGAACTGGCGTTTTTTTCGCTGCGCTGAATGATGCCTCCGGCCTCGTACAGGCTGTCCGCCCCGGAAATTTCGGTGATATCCAGCTGCTCCATGCCCAGGGGGCCTGCGCCCTTGTGCCCCGGCATATGGAGCCGGGCGGTGCCGCTGCCGGCATAGGCCCGGACGAAATCACAGATGGGAGTATCCATCACTGACCCAATGCCCGGGCGATGGCCACCATGATGGCGCACTCCATCCGCTTGCGGAAGAGCTTGCAGCCGTACTCATACACGCCGGTGACGGAGCCGGTGGCGTGGTAGGCGTTGGCGGCGCAGCCGCCGGAGCAGTAGAGCCGGGCCCAGCAATCCCGGCATTCGGGGTGGGCGTAGACATTGCAGGCGGCAAATTCCGACTGGATTTCCTTATTGGTAACGCCGCTCCAGATGTCGCCCAGCTTGAATTTGTCGTCGCCCACGAACTGGTGGCAGGGGTACAGATCGCCCCAGGGGGTGACAGCCATGTATTCGGTGCCGCTGCCGCAGCCGGAGATCCGCTTGTAGATGCAGGGGCCGCCGGTCAGGTCAATCATGTAGTGGTAGAAGGTGAAGGGCTTGCCCTCCTTGTCTTTCTGGAGCATCAGCTGGGCCAATTTTTCGTACTGCTCCAGCACGATGGGCAGGTCGGATTCAGTCAGTTCCGAGGGGTCACCGGCGGCGCAGACCACCGGCTCCATGCTCAGCTCGTTGAAGCCAAGGGCCAGCATTTCCTTGATATCCTCCAGGAAATCCGGGTTGTGGTGGGTGAAGGTGCCCCGCATATAGTAGTTCTTGCCGTCCCGGGCTTCGACAAATTTCTGGAATTTGGGAACGATTTTCTCCCAGCTGCCCTTACCGGCGTAGTCCACCCGGAACCGGTCGTGGACTTCCTTCCGTCCGTCCAGGGACAGCACCACATTGTGGCACTCCCGGTTGGCAAATTCGATCACGTCGTCATCCACCAGCACGCCGTTGGTGGTCAGGGTGAAGCGGAAATTCTTGCCCTTCTCCTTTTCGATGCTCCGGGCGTAGGCCACCAGGTCCTTGACCACCTGGAAGTTCATCAGGGGCTCGCCGCCGAAGAAGTCCACCTCCAGATTTTTTCTGGAGCCGGAGTTTTCAATCAGGAAATCCAGGGCCCGCTTGCCAACCTCGAAGCTCATCAGGGCCCGTTCGCCGTGGTACTTGCCCTGGCTGGCGAAGCAGTAGGCGCAGTTTAGGTTGCAGCTGTGGGCGATGTGAAGGCACAGGGCCTTTACCACCCCGGCGGGTTTTTGCTTCAGCTTGCCCGCCATGGGCTCGAAGGTGTCCGGGGCGAAGAGCTTGCCGCTGTCCTTCAGGGCCACGATTTGTGCGTAGCACTCGGAAAGCTCGTTTTCGGTGAGATTGGGGTGCTTTTCCGCCATGGCAGACAGAACCGTTTCCTTGGTGTTGGCTTCAAAGAGGCCAATCATATCGTAGGCCACCTCGTCCACCACGTGGACACCGCCGGAGCAAACGTCCAGCACGATATTGAAGCCGCCCAACTTGTATTGATGAATCATAATTATCTCTCCTCATACTAATTTTTAATAAAAACCTTTCGTTTTTATTAAAAAGGCACCGCCTGCAGGCGTTGCCGATTTTGTTATTTTCAAAATAGAAAATAACAAAATCCCGTCTCATAATGATCTTCATATTAAAAACTTCAAATTTTGCGAATTAAAGTTTTTATTTGAATATCAGTATCATAAAAAAATGCCGCCGAAACGGCGGCATTTTGCAGTTGCAATTACTTGCTCTCGCACTGCTGATTGGCGATACCGCAGCTGGTCTTGCAAGCAGACTGGCAGGAAGTCTGGCACTCGCCGCAGCCGCCGTTCTTAGCGCTGTCGCACAGGTTGCGGGTCTCGATGGTCTTGATATGTTCCATGACAGTAACCTCCATATAAAAGTTCCCCACAATGTTACCATATTTACGGCCTAAAGTCAACACATCCGGCGGTAATTTTTCGGAAGGATTCCGGGATGATGAGATTGCATTTGGCGTGATAAATGATTGTTTGGCGGAGTAAATGTAAGACGTATGTCATCTTGAGCGAAGCGAAGTCGAAGGATCTACGCAGGATCGATATGTTTCAGGGCAATGTAGTGCGAAGATCCTTCGACTCGCTGACGCTCGCTCAGGATGACAGAATTGTAGGTTCGTACGCTAAACAAGCCTTCACCGCAACATCAAAAGTCAAAAAAACTGCCCCACCGAAGTGGGGCAGTCTTTTATGTAGAGATTAGTTTTCCTTCTTCTTCAGGACAACGATGGCGGCGCCGGCCAGCATCATAGCAGCGGCCAGACCGAACAGAGCGGTGTCGGAAGTGGTGGGGATGTCCTCGCCGGGCTTGTCCTCGCCGGTGGCGGGGATGACCAGGCTCAGGCGGGCGATGTTGTACTTGCCCTCAGCGTCGGTGAAGTAGCAGTCGCACTCAGCGCAGTACCAGTATTCCTTCATGCCGTCCTCGGTAGCGGTAGCAGCGACCTCGGCGTGGTACTCCAGGGTACCGGCGGCGGGAATGACCAGGCTCAGGCGGGCGATGTTCTGCTTGCCTTCCCAATCGGTGAAGTAGCAGTCACACTCGGGGCAGTAGAAATATTCCTTCATGCCGTTGGTGTGGCAGCCGGGCTCAACAGCCTCGCTGTGCTCCAGGGTGACATCAGCAGCGATGGTCAGGCTCTTGTAAGCGATGTTGTACTTGCCCTCGGCATCAGTGAAGTAGCAGTTGCACTCGGCGCAGTACCAGTGCTCCTGCATGCCATTGACATGGCAGTAGGCCTCGGTAGCCTCGAAGTGCTCCAGGGTGCCCTTGGCGGGGATGACCAGGCTCAGGTAAGCGATGTTGAACTTGCCCTCAGCATCGGTGAAGAAGCAGTCGCACTCACCGCAGTACCAGTACTCGTTCATACCGTTGGTGTGGCAGCCAACCTCGACAGCCTCGCTGTGCTCCAGCACGTGGCTGGTGCCGTCGGCGGGAACAGTCAGGCTCAGGTAAGCGATGTTCATCTTACCCTCGGCGTCGGTGAAGAAGCAGTCACACTCGGAGCAGTACCAGTGCTCCATCATACCGTCGTTGACGCAGGTAGCGGCAACAGCCTCGTGGTACTCCAGAGCGGTAGCAGCGGGGATGGTCAGGCTCAGGCGAGCGATGTTGTACTTACCTTCGGCATCGGTGAAGTAGCAGTCGCAAGCAGCGCAGTACCAGTTCTCCAGCAGGCCATTGATGTGGCAGCCGGCATCGTAGCCCTCGTCGTGGACCAGGGTGTTCTCGGCGGGGATGACCAGGCTCAGGCGAGCAATGTTGTACTTGCCTTCGGCATCGGTGAAGTAGCAGTCACAGCCTTCGCAGTACCAGTATTCCTGCATACCGTTGGTGTGGCAGCCGGGTTCGACGGCCTCGTAATGATCCAGGGTATGGACATGCTCTTCGATGGTCTCGGCGGACGCAGCGACCGTCAGACAGGTGAGCATGAAGATAGCCAGAATCACAACGAGGAGGTTCTTCATGATTTTCATTTAATGCACTCCTTTATTAAATTTTTGCTGGGATCCAGACGCTATGGGAAACGCTTGAGGTTGCCGATACCCCAAAAGGATCCAAAAGGTCCTGACCCTATTCTACCATCAAAATATGGATAATGCAACTAGTTTGTGAAAAATTTAGAAATAATTTGTTTCCGATAGGGCTGTTTTTGGCGGTGAAAAGCCTATTTTTGGGGGCATAAATGTATACAATTATACAAGTATCTGTATTCGCCCGCCAATGGCGGACAAAATGTAGCTGAAAGAGAGACAGGGACTGCTTCGGATGAGCAGTCCCTGAAAATGGAAAACAATATGGCGGTCAATGTTTGGCCCGGAGCCGGAGGATCAGGCGGTGGACCGGGGGGAGGTAAAGGGCCAGCAGGAAGCTGATTTTGTGCTTTGGGGCCATGACAGGGAGCAGGCTTTTTTGGAGCCGCCGCAGGTCCCGGCGCATCATTTTGCAGGTCCGGCTGAGGATGCGGTGATGGCACTGGCACCGCAGATAGACGGAAAATGCCCCCTGTTTTTGCAGGTCGGCAAATTCCTTCCGGCCCAGGGCCTCCTCCCGCTCCCAGACCAGCTGACGGCGCAGCAGCCGGCTCCGGAAGCCGTCGTAGCTAAAGTCCCAGGAGCTGTTGCGGTCGTGGATTCGGACATAGTACCAGTTGTGCGTCAGAACCACGGCATCTGCGTCCTTGGTCAGGTTTTCGTAGAGGAAATAGAAATCCTCTCCGATATGGAAATCGGTGCGGAAGCGGGTATCGCCCACCAGCGTCCGGCGGAGCATGACGCCGCCGATCACCGACAGGGCGCAGGAGGTGGTCATAAAGGCCCGGAGGGTCTGCTCCGGGGAGAGGTAAGTGGATTCCGGGGGGCGGTGATCCATTTCAATGGATCTGGCGACCTTGTGCCACTCCTTGTCGGAGACCTTGGCTACGGGCGTTGCGCTGACGGCGGCGCCATGTGCCTGGGCACCGCAGATCAATGCCTCCAGCAGCTGGGGATGGATCACATCGTCGCTGTCCAGGAAAAAGAGGAACTCTCCTCTGGCGGCATCCAGGCCCAGATTCCGGGCGGCGGAGACGCCGGCGTGTTCCCCGGCAAGGAGCCGTATCCGGCTGTCCCCGGCGGCCAGGCGCTGACAGATCTCCCCGGAGCGGTCGGTGGAGCCGTCGTCGATGACGATGATCTCCAAATGGGGGTAGCTCTGATTCAGCGCGGAGCGGATGCATTCTTCAATAAAATTCTCCCGATTATAAACCGGGAGAATGATGGATATCAGTTGATTCATAGAAAAACCTCCGGTCTCAGGGGCTCTGGATGTCAACGGCTTCCACTTTTTCGATGACCCAATCGTAGGCAAAGGGCTCGCTGCCGCCGAAGGTGATGATGCCCTTCTCCTGACGGATCCGGTCGCTGCGGTAATTGATGTTGACATCATCGTTGACCCGGATGGATTCACTGGCCTTGGGGTAGAGGATGTACACGCTCCCCAGCCCCTCGATCTGAGCGGCAAACCCCTTGGAGTCAACGTAGGAAACATAAGTCCGCTTGGATTCCACCGTCGCATCGCTGCAGGCCATCAAACAGGGCAAAACCAATGCGATCAAAAGTAATAGCGCGATGAATTTTTTCATACCATCAACTCCTTTTTGGGCATTATATCACGGAAAATCCCAGGATGCAACAACAGAAAATAGGATATTGGGAAAGGGGAAAAGGAATTTTCGAAAAAAGAAAAATAATGCTTGACAAATCGCTTTTGCGTGCTATAATAAGCGTGTTCGGTTCGAGACGCCGGTATAGCTCAGTTGGTAGAGCAACTGATTTGTAATCAGTAGGTCGGG
>JAZQHH010000093.1:0-4028 GCA_045540495.1 Faecousia sp. | reverse complement strand
ATGGCTACGATCCGACTTCCCTTCTGAGCCTGTCCTGTAACATACAAAACCGGAGCCTCGCCCGAGGCTCCGGTTTTTGTCGGATGGATGGGAACCAGTGCGCGCACAGCTTCGCGCTAAGAGCCACCCGTAGGGCGATTCACGAATCGCCCGAAATCAACGTAGGACAGCGGGCGATTACGAATAGGAACGGATTGCTACTTCGCTACGCTTCTCGCAATTACAGCTTTCCCTGAAATACCAGCAGCAGGAGGATGCAGGTGATCAGCAGCAGGCCGGACAGCAGATAAATGCCGATCTTGGCAGAGCCGCTGCCGGATTTGGCCCGGATCAGGCCGGTGCGCCGCAGGGCGCTGACCAGGGGCTTGTAAAGGCCCAGGATAAAGGCACTGTTCAGTCCTGCTTTCAGCAGATTGAAGGGGAGGAAGGTGGGGATCAGCATCCCTTGCACCATCTCCCGGCTGACGCCCATATACAGCGGCGTAATCAGCCAGTTCCACAGCAGCATGGCGCAGACCATCACGGCGGCGCCCAGCCCCAGTCCCAGCACCGCACCGGAAACGGTACGGCGTTTTTTGTACACCAGAGCGGCGGTGCAGGCAAAGGAGCAGGTGGACAGCAGATTCATCACCGCGCCAATGGGCCCGGTGCCGCTGATGGTCACCATTTCCAGCAGGGATACCACCAACGAAATGATAAAGCTGGCCATGGGTCCCAGCAAAAAGCCGCCGATGGTAATGATGACATCCTTGGGCTCGTAGCTTAAAAACAGCACCACCGGAATCCGGATCAGGCACACGGCGGCATAAGCCATGGCTGCAAACATGGCAAGCAGCACCAAATTCTTGGTATTTTGGTTTTTCATCTTAAAAACCTCCGAAAAAAAGCCCTGAGAGTATACTCCCAGGGCGCAAAATGACACGGTTCGTCTTCTTTCATCCAGACTGTACTGTCGGTATCGGAATTGCACCGATTCAGCGAAAACCGCTCGCGGACTGTCACCGCCGGTGGGGAATTGCGCCCCGCCCTGAAGACCATTATGAACTTGCCTACACCATAGCACGGCGCAAGAGTGTTGTCAAGTGTCATTTTTTGTGGTACACTTAGGGCGAGAAATGATTGTTTAACGCACTAAGATAATGCTGTCATTGCGAGGCCCGAAGGGCCGTGGCAATCCCCTGCGGCTACGCACAATGTGCAATAACAACCAAAGTGCACGGTAAATCCGGGAGATTGCCACGTCGCTTCGCTCCTGGCAATGACATCCTAATCTGATACGCTAAACAATCATTCTCCTTCCCATTTACTCCGCCGCGGGCATCTTGAATCCCCGGATGGCGCCTTTGGCGGCGGTGTCGGTGATGTCGCCGCCGATGACCTGGTTCTTGCTGATCAGCACCGTGGCGTAGACCGGCTCCGTGGCGCCGGGATAGTTGTTTACCTTATAGACATAGCGCATGACGGTCTGCCCGGCGAAGGCGGACAGGTCGTAGCCCTGGCTCTTTTGTAGCGCGTTGTACCGGTCGAAAATTTCGGAGCTTTTCTCCGGAATCCGCACCTGACTGGATTCCACCGGGGAATTGGTCACCTCCCAGCCGAAGCTGTTGAGGAATTTTACCCGGTCGTCGTTGTTGGCAACGGTGGTGGCGGCGGTGGCGGCCACATCCTCATCGCCGCCCAGCAGCATCACCAGTCCCACCACGGCCACCACAATCACCGCCAGTATGATGGCGATTTTCTTCTTATCGACTCTTGCGGTCATTACCAGCATCAGATATCCCTCCTTATATTCACGTTAGAATCTATGCGTGTCCGGGGCGGGGTAGAACGGAGGAATTATGGAACGTCTGGATAAATTTCTATGCGACAGCGGCGTGGGAACCCGTTCCCAGGTCAAGCCCATTTTGAAAGCGGGCCGGGTGACGGTGGATGGCACCGTTATCCGGGACGGCAGCGCCAAAATCGACCCCCAGCGGCAGGAAATTGCCCTGGATGGTAGGATTTTGGGCGGAAAACGGCGCATTGTGGTCATGCTGAATAAGCCGGCAGGCTATATCACCGCCACAGAGGACCCCAAGGAGTCCACGGTCATGGAGCTGCTGCCGCCCCAATACCGGGACTTGAAGCCCATCGGCCGCCTGGACAAGGCCACCGAGGGGCTGCTGCTGTTTACCAATGACGGAGATTTGCTCCACCGGCTGATCTCACCTAAAAAAGAGGTGCCGAAAATTTACTACGCCAGGCACGAGGGTGCCGCCACGGATGCCGATGTGGCGGCCTTTGCTGCGGGGCTGACCCTCCGGGACGGGACGGTTTGCCTGCCTGCCAGACTGGAGCCGTTGGGGGCAGGGGAGAGCCTGATCACGGTCTGCGAAGGAAAATATCACCAGGTCCGCCGGATGATGGCCTCCCGAGGGATGACTGTTTCCTACCTGGAGCGGCGGCAGGAGGGGGCTTTGCGCCTGGGGGACCTGCCCAGAGGCCAGATTCGGGAGCTGACGGCAGAGGAGATCGATGCGCTGGATTCCCAGCGTGGGTAAATACTGTCAATATGCTACAATTCCGTTCCCTGTCATTTTGGCGAAATGACTGCGGTCATTGGAATAATAGATAAAAAAGTGGCCTCACTTTGCAATAATTTGTCAAAAGGTACTTGCAAAATGTGCAAAAGTGATGTATAATACCCTCGTAATTTTGTGAAATGCGTATTTGTGCATTTTTCTGAAGGAGGACCCTGAAATGTCCAACAGTGTTTTTCAGAGCGTCATCGTCCAGCTCAAGGACGTGGCGGACCGTATGTTTGGCGTCATCGATTCCGATGGCTGTGTTGTCTCCTGTACCGATATGTCTCTGCTGGGTGAGCGCTGGACCGATGCGGCCCTGAAGATCGCCAATTCCGGCGAGCCCACCGTTACCTTCTCCCAGAAAACCTTTAAGCCGATCATCAATACATCTAATATTATTGAATACTCCGTGTTCTGCTCCGGCGATGATGAGCTGGCCCGGGGCTTCTGCTCCATGGCCTTCGTGGCGCTGAACGATGCTAAGGTGTTTTACGAGGAAAAGCACGACCGGGGCACCTTCGTGAAGAATATCATCATGGACAATATCCTCCCTGGCGATATCTACATTCGGGCCAAGGAGCTGCATTTCTCCACCGATGCCCCCCGGGCGGTGTTCCTGGTGCGGCAGGTGGGCCATACGGATGTGGCCACTGTGGACGTGCTGGCGGGGATGTTCCCCGATAAGCTGCAGGATTTTGTCCTGAGCATCAACGAATCCGATATCGCCGTGGTCAAGCAGATCACCCCTGCCACTACCGACGAGGATCTGGATAAGATTGCCCGGAATATCGAGGATACCCTCCGGAATGAGCTGTTCGTCAAGACCGTCATCGGCATCGGCACCGTGGCCGAGCATCTGCGGTCCCTGGCGGATTCCTACAAGGAAGCCCAGACTGCCATCGATGTGGGCAAGGTCTTCGACACCGAGAAGAGCATCATCAATTATGAGAACCTGGGTATCGGCCGCCTGATTTACCAGCTGCCCACCACCCTGTGCGAGATTTTCCTGTCCGAGGTGTTCAAGAAAAATTCCACCGACAGCCTGGACCAGGAGACTCTGTTCACCATTAATAAGTTCTTCGAGAACAACCTGAACGTTTCCGAAACTTCCCGGAAGCTGTTCGTCCACCGCAATACCCTGGTCTACCGCCTGGAGAAGATCAAGAAGCTGACGGGCCTTGACCTGCGGCAGTTCGACCACGCCATCGTCTTCAAGGAGGCCCTGATGGTCCGCAAGTACCTGTCCAGCCGGGAAAGCCGCTAAGTGCATACATCCACTGGACGTGCAAACGCACGTCCGGTTTTTTGTGGGGGCAAGGGTTCTAAATGATTGTTTAGCGCACTAAGATCAAGCTGTCATTGCGAGGAGCGAAGCGACGTGGCAATCTCCCGGTATCATCTACGATAAGGAAAAAGTTCGATGAACGTACAATGTAGAATGGGATTATCCATAGATTTTGGTGC
>JAZQHH010000092.1:0-5288 GCA_045540495.1 Faecousia sp. | reverse complement strand
GGTGGCCGAGCGAAGCGAAGGTCGGGGGGAGTTCGAAATATCGTGAATTGTATACTCCCCCCGCCCCTTCGGGGCACCCCCCTCATAAATGAGGGGGGCAAGAAGTGCTATCGTAAACAACCACTTACATCAAACGACCATCAATTTTATATGGTTGCATTTTCTCAAAAAACTGTTAGAATAATACCAAACACCAAATTACAAAGGACGAATGAAATGGACATAAACAATATCACCTTCGCTGACCTTGGCCTCAGCGAGGCCATGCTGAAGGCTCTTGAGAAAAAGGGCTACGGCTGGCCCACCACCATTCAGGCGGAAGCCATCCCCCACTTTATGCAATGGCGGGATGTCATCGCCAAGGCCCCCACCGGTACCGGCAAAACCTTCGCCTTCGGCATCCCCATGATTGAGCACATCGATGCGGAAAACGAAGCCGTTCAGGGTCTGATTCTGGCCCCCACCCGGGAACTGGCCATTCAAATTGGCGACGAGCTGCGGGGGCTGCTTACTTATTATAACGGTATTCGGGTGGCGGTCCTCTACGGCGGTGCCGGTATCGGCGGTCAAATCAAGCAGCTGGAGCGCAAGCCCCAAATCGTGGTTGCTACCCCCGGCCGTTTGATGGATCACTACAACCGCAAAACCATCCGTCTGGACAAAATTCAGACCGTGGTGCTGGACGAAGCCGACCGGATGCTGGACATGGGCTTCTTCAAGGATGTGACCCGAATCATCGAAAAGGTGAAAAACCGCAAAAATCTGGGACTCTTCTCTGCCACCATCTCCCAGGAGGTCATGACGGTCAGCTGGATGTACCAGCGGGACGAGGTGGAGATCACCGTGGAACCCAAACAAGAGGACCGGCCCGACATCGACCAATACTGCATGACCGTCTCCCCCCTGCAAAAGGCCGAAACCACCCTCCGCCTGATTCGCACCCAGGGCTATGAACGGGTGATGATTTTCTGCAACACCAAGCATATGTGCCAGCGACTGTCTGACGAGCTCCACCGGGCGGGCCTGGACTGCGAATGCATCCACGGCGATATCCGCCAGAGTCAGCGGGAAAAGACCATGCAGCGCTACCGGGACGGAAAGCTGGCTGTCCTGATTGCAACGGACGTAGCCTCCCGGGGCATCGATGTGGACGATGTGGACTGCGTCATCAATTTCGATGTGCCCGATGAAAACGAATACTACGTCCACCGCATCGGCCGTACCGGCCGGGCCAAGCGCAAGGGCATCGCCTGGAGCATCATTGGCAACTTCCCCGAAAAAGCGAAACTGGACGAAATCGCGAAATTCTCCAACTACATCATCAAACCCATGATTTTGGGCGAGGACGGCACCCTGACCGAAGAAATCGTCAAGGCCCCCACCCCGCCCAAGAGGCGCTTCCGTTGACGGCCCGGGAGCGGGGCTTCCTGCTGCTGTCCAGCCAGCTTGGGGACCCAAACCGCCGCCCGCTGACGGTGCCGCAGCTTCGCACCCTGGCCCAGCGGACGCGGAATATGGAACCACCGGCACAAAACCGGGATTTAACTGAAACCGACCTGATTTCCATCGGCATCAGCCGGGAGCAGGCCCAAAAAATCCTTTCCTTATTAAAAGATGACGCGCTGCTGGACCATTACCTCCACCGGGGGTGCCGGGCAAATTGCATCCCCCTCAGCCGCCTCAGCGACCATTATCCCATGGCCGTCCGGAACCGTCTGGGGGACGACGCCCCGGGTTGCATCTGGGCCAGGGGGGATCTGGCGCTGCTCGCCCTCCCGGCGGTGGCGCTGGTTGGCAGCCGGGATATCTGCGGCAGCAACCTGGAATTTGCCAAAGAAGTCGGCCGTCAGGCCGCAAAGCAAGGCTTCGTCCTGGTTTCCGGCAATGCCCGGGGGGCGGATAAGGCCGCTCAGGAAAGCTGCCTGGCTGCCGGCGGGCAGGTCATTGCGGTCGTAGCCGACGAGCTGGAACGCCACAATCCCACACCCCATAAGCTATATATCAGTGAAGACAGCTTCGACCTCCCCTTCTCTCCCATCCGCGCCCTGAGCCGGAACAGGATCATCCATTGCATGGGCCTGCGAACCTTTGTGGCCCAATGCGCCTACCAGCAGGGCGGCACCTGGGACGGCACCGTAAAGAACCTTCGCTTCGGCTGGAGCCCGGTTTATTGCTATGATGACCGGAGCCCCGCAATGGAATTGCTGCAAAATATGGGGGCCGAATCCGTCACAACTGGCGATTTGCACAATTTTCTTGATTTACAAAACAGCTATTCGTCCCTTTTTGACCAATGATGCACAAAAAGCATCATTGGTCATCATTTTTGCAAAATAACAGTTGAAAAATGCACCAAAAAAGTTGTATAATACAAAACGTTGTGGGATACCACAACATCATGTGTCATTTTTAGGAGGAAATCACAATGTGTGGCATTGTTGGATACGCAGGCAGCCGTCAGGCCGCGCCTGTTTTGTTAAACGGTTTGGAGAAGCTGGAGTACCGGGGCTATGACTCCGCCGGCGTTTGTGTGCATAACGATGGCGGGCTCAACGCCGTGAAGGCCAAGGGCCGGCTCAGCGTCCTGCGGGACCGGCTGGAGGGTGGCTCTGCCCTGCCCGGCACCGTCGGCATCGGCCACACCCGCTGGGCCACCCATGGTGCGCCCTCTGATATCAACAGTCACCCCCACTTGTCCTGGACCGGTAAGATTGCCGTGGTCCACAACGGCATCATCGAAAACGAAGCCCGGCTCCGGGCCAAGATGCTGCGTAAGGGCGCAACCTTCCAGTCCGAAACCGACACGGAGGTCGTCGCCAACATGGTGGGCTACTACTACGAAAAGCACGGCGATTTCGTCACCGCCGTCCGGGAAACCGTCATGCGGCTGGAGGGCAGCTTCGCCCTGGGCATCCTGTGCCAGGATATGCCCGGCACCATCGTGGCCGTAAAAAAGGACTCTCCCCTGATTTTCGGCTTTGGCGAGGGTGAGCATTTTGTTGCCTCCGACGTTCCTGCTATTCTGAAATACACCCAGACTGTGGCTTATCTGGAAGACGGCGATATGGCTGTTTTTGACGCTGAAAATGTTGTTTTCTACGATTCCACCGGCGAAATTGTGGAAAAGAAGCAGGAAAAAATCACCTGGGAAATGTCCGCCGCGGAGCGTGGCGGCTACGACCACTTCATGATCAAAGAGATTTTCGAGCAGCCCAAGGCCCTCCGGGATACCATCAGCCCCAGGCTGCGGGACGGCCAGGTAAATCTGGACGGCATCGAGCTGTCCGCCGAATACCTGAAGAATCTGCGGAAAATCTATCTGGTTGCCTGCGGCTCCGCTTACTATGTGTCCGTTCTTGCCAAATACATCATCGAAAAAACCTGCCGCATCCCCACCGAGGCTATGATGGCCTCCGAGTTCCGCTACTGCGACCCGGTGGTGGATGAACGAAATCTGGTAATTTTCGTCAGCCAGTCCGGCGAAACCGCTGATACCCTGGCAGCCCTGCGGGAGGCCAAGCGCCGCGGCGCCCAGACCCTGGCCATCGTCAATGTGGTTGGCTCCGCTATTGCCAAGGCCGCTGACCAGGTCATCTACACCTGGGCCGGTCCCGAAATCGCCGTCGCCACCACCAAGGCCTTCTCTACCCAGCTGAGCGTCGTCTACCTGCTGGCCATGCAGATGGCAAAGACCCTGGGCACCATGTCCACCGGTGAATATCTGTCCCTGGTGGAGGGTTTGGAGCAGCTGCCCTACGATATGGACCGGCTCCTGAGCCCCAAGGCGCTGGAAAAATGCCAGTACCTGGCCAGCCGCTACCACGCCCACCACGACGCCTTCTACATCGGCCGCAACATCGACAGCGGCATCTGCCTGGAGGGCAGCCTGAAGCTGAAGGAAATCGCCTACCTCCACAGCGAGGCCTACCCCGCCGGTGAGCTGAAGCACGGCCCCATCTCCCTGATTGAGGACGGCACTCTGGTGGTCGCCCTGGCCACCATCGAGCCCCTGTTCGATAAGACCATGGCCAACATCAAGGAAGTCAAGGCCCGTGGTGCCGATGTGCTGTGTGTGACCCTGGAGGAACTGGAGGAGAATGCCGCCGCCATTGCCGACAGCACCATCGCCATTCCCAAAATCCATCCGCTGCTCCAGCCCAGCCTGAGCATCATCCCGCTGCAGCTGTTCAGCTATTACGTGGCTCTGTACCGGGGCTGTGATGTGGATAAGCCGAGAAACCTGGCCAAATCCGTTACTGTTGAATAATGAATCTGGGCCGCTGCCATTCCGCAGCGGTCCTTTTTTATTCAGTCAAGGGACAAGTCATGTCACCACCGGAGCTGACGCGCAGGCAATTTCTAAAAAAGAATGTCATTGCGAGGGCCGTCAGGCCCTCGCAATGACATTTGTTTATTTTGCGAAGTACTGTTTTGCGTAGTAGCCGTAGACTGCGGTAGCCGCGGCCAGGTCGCCCATGGTGGTGGCTTCGGCGGCCTTGGTCTTGCAGTAGTGGCCGATGGAGTAGGCCACTACGCCGGTGGAATACTCGGTGCCGTTGTAGGTGTAGACCGCAGACACGTAGATGCCCTTGTCCAGGTCCTTGGCGGCGATGCCTTCCACGGCGCCGAAGTACTCGGAAGTACCGGAACCGCTCATGGCGATGGAACCGGAGGCGTTCTCCTTGGTCAGCACGTCCACACTGTTGTAGGTGGCAAGATCCCACCAGTACATCGTCAGCTCACCCTCGGGTACATAGGAGGGGGTGAAGTAGTAGTTGACGGCGAAGGCGCCCTCGAAGGAAACCGCAACGCTGCGACCGCTGAAGCCGCTCTTCACGAAGTTGGCGGCCTTAGCGCTGCTGGCAGAAGTGACCGCATCCACCATGGAGGCGCTGTAGTCCGCAACCAGAGCCTTCTGGGCGTCGGTCAGGAAGCTGTTCATCAGGCTGTCGGTCTTGTAGTTGAACTGAATCTGGGCCTTGGCACCATAGTTGACCATGGCGACACACAAAGCCTTCAGAGCGGTGGAAGCCGTGGAGCTGTTGACCTTGGACTTGGCGTAGGCACCGGCATGGTAACCGGCCACATCGCCATAGACATAGGAGCCGTCGGTCAGCTGGGCGTAGACACGGAAGTACAGGGCGTCGCCCATATACTTGGCGGCGATGCCGTTGGTGCGGACACGGTACCCGGAGCCCACCACTTCGTAGCCGGGGATCACATCGATGGCATTGGCATGGGTGCCGTCAGTCAGCTTCTCGGCGAAGGTGACCAGGCCCATGTCAACT
>JAZQHH010000091.1:0-20775 GCA_045540495.1 Faecousia sp. | reverse complement strand
CAATGTAGAATGGGATTATCCATAGATTTTGGTGCGAATTAGGACCAAAGTTGTACCAGGAGATTGCCACGGCCTACGGCCTCGCAATGACATGGTTGTTGTAGCTGGGTGCGCCGTTTTAGGCCACTAAACAATCATTTATCTTCTTAAGGAGGATGTTATGGGCTTTGAGTTTGAATTGAAGTTCCGTGCCACGGCGGAGGTGCAGGCGCGGATCCGGGGGGCTTATCCGCTGGCGTATCAGCCCTTTGAGATGGAAACGACTTATTTCGATACCGCCGATTTCGCCCTGTCCGACCGGCATATCACCCTGCGGCGGCGGATGGAGAACGGAGTTGCCGTCTGCACCGTCAAGACCCCCACCGCCGGCCTGGGCCGGGGGGAATGGGAGTGCCGGTGCGAGGATATTGAGGTGGGGATTTTGGAGTTATGTAAACTCGGAGCCCCCAAGGAGCTGCTGGTGCTGACGGTTTCCGGCGTAAAGCCCATCTGCGGGGCCAAATTCACCCGGCTGGCCGGCCTGACGGAATACCAGGGTGCCACCCTGGAGATTGCCCTGGACGCAGGCATCCTCACCGGCGGCGGTCGGGAAATTCCACTGTGCGAGGTGGAAGTGGAGCTGAAATCCGGTGATGCGGAGGCGGCAGTGGCCTTCGGCCGGAGCCTTGTCCGGGATTTCGGCCTGGAAACCGAGAAAAAGAGCAAATTCCGCCGGGCTTTGGCCCTGGCAAAGGGAGAAATCCATGGCATTTGAGAAGTTTTTTGAGAAATATGACCGGCTGGTGCTGCTGGACACGGAAACCACCGGCCTGGACTACCGCCGGGATGAGATCATCGAATTTTCGGCGGTGGTGGTGGAGCCCGGCGGCATCGCCCGGCAATACGACGAGCTGGTGACCCTGAGCCCCGGGGGCTTCATCCCGGCGAAGATCCAGCAGCTGACGGGCATCACCGAGCAGGACATCCGGGAGCGGGGCCTGCCCAAGGCCCGGGTCTGCCGGGATATTGGGGAAATGATTCAGGGAAATACCCTGATTTTGGCCTATAATGCCCATTTTGACCTGAGTTTTCTTTACTATATGCTGCTGCGGGACGGGGACCCCATGATCCTGAAGGGCAAGGACAAGCTGGATCTGCTCACCGTCTACCGGGACCGGCGGAGCTTCCCCCACCGGCTGAGCAGCGCCATTGAGGCCTACGGGCTTTCCGGTCAGGTGGTCAATTCCCACCGGGCCATCGACGATGTGATGGCCACTGTGGCGGTGATGGAGGCCATGGAACGGGAGAAGGATGACCTTCTGAATTATGTAAATCTGTTCGGCTACAACGCCAAATACGGCATCGAGGGCAAGCCCATCGGCTCCGTGACCTACAAGCCCCAGGGCTTCGACCCGAAACTGCCGTTGTACCTATAATTACCATGGCATTGCCACGGGCTTCGCCCTCGCAATGACAGCAATGTATAAGGAGGAAACTACTATGATTAACCAAACTGCCTATGAACTGGGCTCCAACCGTTCCTGTATTCGGGAACTGTTTGAATATGGCCGGGGCCGGGCTGCCATTGTGGGCAACGAAAATGTCTACGACTACAGCCTGGGCAATCCCTCCATCCCCGCGCCGGAGGCGGTGAATCAGGCCATTCGGGATATCCTGGCGGATACCCCTTCCCTGGCGGTTCACGGCTATACCTCCGCCGTCGGCGATCTTGCCACCCGGCAGGCCATTGCCGATGACCTGAATGAGCGGTACGCCGCCGGTGTCCGGCCCCAGGACCTGTTTATCGGCTGTGGCGCGGCGCCGGAGCTGGTGGCGGTGTTCAAGGCTCTGGCGGTGCCCGGGGCGGAGATTCTGGCGGTGGCCCCCTACTTCCCGGAGTACAAGCCCTTTGTGGAGGGCACCGGCGCAACCTTCAAGGTGGTGCCTCCGGATGTGCCCGGGTTCCAGATCCGGCTCTCCGCCGTGGAGGAGATGATCGGCGAACATACCGTGGCCATCATCCTCAATTCCCCCAATAACCCCGCCGGTACGGTCTACACCCGGCAGACCCTGGAGGAGCTGGCCGCCCTGCTGGAGCGGAAGGCTGCCCAGTTCGGCCATCCCATCTACATCGTGGCCGACGAGCCCTACCGGGAGCTGGCCTACGGGGTTGAGGTGCCCTTCATCCCCACCATTTACCGGGATACCATCGTCTGCTACTCCTATTCCAAGTCCCTGTCCCTGCCTGGCGAACGGATCGGCTATGTTTATGTGCCGGAGAAAGCCACGGACAGCGCTGCCCTCTATGCGGCAGTGGCAGGCGCCTCCCGGGGGGCGGGCCATGTCTGCGCTCCCAGCCTGTGGCAGAAGGTCATCGCCCGGTGCGCCAAGCTGCGGCCCGATCTGGAGGCCTACGACCGGAACCGCAAGACCCTCTATGATGGTCTGGTGGATTTGGGCTACGAGGTGGCGAAGCCCGACGGCGCCTTCTATCTCTTCGTAAAGGCCCCCGGCGGCGACGCGGTGGCGTTTTCCGAGAAGGCCAAGTTGAAGGATTTGCTGGTGGTCCCCGGCGACGGCTTCGGCTGCCCCGGCTATTTCCGGGTCTGCTACTGCGTCAGCTATGAGCAAATCGTAAAAAGCCTGCCGGTGTTTGGAGAGCTGATTTAAGGAAGTCATTCACATTGCGTGCTTGTAAATGAATGTTTCGGGTACGAACCTACCGTTCTGTCATCCTTCGACTCCGCTTCGCTTCGCTCAGGATGACATACATCTTACATTTACTCCGCAAAACAATCCTTTACAGCGCAAAAGGCTGCATAACGGTTTCACCCCCGGTGCATTATTGCATCGGGGGTGAATTTGTTCAGATAATGGCCAGAATCAGGCGGTAGTACAGCTTTTTCGCCCAATTTTCTTTCTCCAGGGCGGCGGTGCTTTCCTGGAGGAAGGCATCGAAGCGGGTGAGTTCTTCGGCGGTGATGCCGCTGCGGCTGAAGCAGGCTTTTTCTGCCAGCTGCTTCAGGTGCCCGGGGATACGGAGCTTTCGGACCCGGACGTGGCGGCGAACCTCCCGGTAGCGGGCCAGGGCCTGGGCGTTCAGGCTGCCCCGGTACATCTGCCGCAGCTTCAGCCAGCGGCGCAGCAGCCATTGGCCCAGAACCGTCAGCACCAGGGCCACCAGGGTAGCCAAGCCGATGACGATGGCCCAGAACCAGCCCGGCAGGGGCTCTTTTTGATTTTGGGGCGGCTCGTCCTCATCGTCATCCTGGGTCGTCCCGGTGGAGGGCTCGGTGGTGTCCGCCGGGCCTGTGGCGGTGGGGAGGACGATGGTCAAGGATTCGGTGGGGTCTGTTTCCGTGGAGCCGGAGGGGTCTGTGGGCAGGGGCTCCGTGGACTGACTGGGCACCGTGGATTGGCTGGGCTCCGTGGGCAGGGATTCCGAAGGTTCGGTGACGGTGGCTTCGGTCTCTGTGGGGATGGTTTCGGTGCCCTCGGTGCTTTCCGTGACTTCAGTGGAAGGGGTGGAGCTGGCGGAGGGGGTAGGGTCGATGGTCAGCCAGCCGATGCCGGAGACATAGTATTCCACCCAGGCGTGGGCCTTGTTGGCCCGGACCACGGTCACATCACCGGCGGAAACATAGGCGGTATAGCCCTCCACATACCGGGCGGGGACCCCCGCTGCCCGGAGCAGCACCGTGGCGGCGGTGGCGAAATGGACGCAGTAGCCCCGCTCCGCTTCCCGCAGGAACCAGATGGCCAGGTCCTCCTGGGAATCCGGCATCACATCCGGGTTCAGGTCGTAGACCGCGGAATTTTCAACATATTCTTCAATTTTTCGGGCGATGGCTGGGGTATCCCGGCCGCTGGAGATGCCCGCCTCGGCCAGAATTTTTATGGCTTCGGCGGCGGTATCCGTGGGCAGGGTCAGGTAAATGTCGTCAGTGGAGCTGGAGGCGCCGTAATCGTAGCGCCACATCTGCTGCCAGCCAATGGGCAGCTGGGTCACGTCGTAGCTGTATTCCCGGACATAGCCGTCGTTGGACAGCTGGCCGCCGGTGAAGGTCCTGGCGGTTTTGGGCCAGTAGGGCACATAGCGGTAGCCCCGGGTGCCCAGGACCCGGATATCCAGACTGCCCCGGCGCTGGGCCCAGCCGGTGGGCAGGCAGAAGTCGTCTTCCTCCCGGTCATCGGTGGCGGTCCAGCTCAGGCCGTCGTATTGGTCCATGTCCACGCCCCGCAGGTAGACTTTGCCGGAAAAATCCGCCTCCAGCTCCATGACGGGGGTGTTGGGCATATTGCGTTTGCCCAGGCTTTTCAGGTTGACCCGGTCGGCAATGCCGCCGCTGAAGGAAAACACCAGCTCGCCGCTGGAGGTCTGGCCCAGGAAGGGCATCTTGCTGGAGACCCAGCCCAACAGTTCCTCGGCGCTGTTGATTTTTTTCGGCGGCTCGTAGCCCTCCTGGGGGACGGCCAGAAGCAGCAGCCCCAGGGCCAATGCCACCGGCAGGGCCAGCATCACCGCCAGCCGGTTGCCCTGGGCGCTGTCCCGCTGCCGCACCGGATGGCTCAGCAGCAGCACCACCAGGCCAAAAATCCACAGCAGCAGACTCCACAGCTCCGGCACCGTATCGGTGACGATGAAGCAGGTGATCAGGGGCACCAGTGCCAGATAAATGCTCAGGGAAGCGGGCCAGCGGCGAACAACCGTCTGGCCGGTGACCATGCAGATGAAAAATGCCAGCATCAGCAGCGGCAGCTGGTGCGGCAGGCTCCGGGACACATCCAGAAAGGAGGGGATGCCGATGTTATAGGCCTGGTCGTAATACTCAAAAGCGGTGACCGCCAGGCTCAGCCACTGTTCCCGGATGGACGGAACCATCACTGATCCGAAAATCGTCAGGCCGCTGATGCCGAGAAAGACCCAGCCGCTGCGCCGGAACAGGGCGGCGAAGCTGCAGCCGAAGGACAGGATCAGGCATCCCAGAGCCAGGGGGAACAGCTCCGCATTCAGCAGCAGGCCGGTACACATGGCGCCCACGGCACCAAAGCTCAGGCAGAAGGCCAGGGCTCCGGCGGTGAGGGCGGTGGTCAGTTTGTTACGGTTCATCTGCCCCACCTCCAATGTGATACTGCCAGGCGGCCCGCTCCGGCATATTCCGCAGGGAGCCGGACTGGGCCTTGGGGCTGCGCAGCAGGGCGTCGATGGCCTTCCACAGCTCCGTCTGGTTTGCGATTGAAAAGGCTTCCACGCCGTTGCCGGTGAGGCACTGGAGCTGGAAGGGCAGCTCTTTTTCCAGCAGGAAATTGCTGATCCACAGGAGCTTGCCCAGCTTTTGGTCCAGGATGGCGGCGTCGCCGGTCAGGTCCATCCGCAGCAGCAGCCGGCCCCGGATGGGCTCCATGGGCTCCCGGAGGATCAGCTGGCCGGTTTTGGCGGAGAGCTTCCAGTGGATCTGCTGAACGCTGTCGCCGGGGCGGTAGAGCCGCAGTTCGTGGTTTTCCGCGAAGCCGCCGCCGGGCTTGGGCCGCCAGGTGGTGGTCCGGTGGTTGTCTGGGTCGGGGATATTTCCGGGGTGCAGGGCCGTGGGCCGCACCAGACTGTGGCAGACCCGGTTATTTTTCATGGGGATGCCGATGAGGCCCAGGTAATCGTAGACCCAGGCCCGGCGGACGGTGCAGATCACCTGGCCGCAGTGGCCGGTGGGCAAGGCCTCCACCTCTTTGGTGGTGAAGCTCAGGCCGGTCATGGCGTGTTCGATGCGGACCTTGCAGCGCCAGGGAGGCGTGGGCATCAGGCGGCTGCCGTAGAGCAGCACCAGCTCCTGCTGGGTGCCCAGGTAGATCACCGGCGGATTATGGAGCTCCAGCCGGGCCGTCAGCATGGCCGGCAGGCTGATGGCCAGGGAAAACAGGGGCAGCAGCGCCAGCGCCATCAGGGCGAACCAACTGAACCACAGCCGGTAAGCCGTGAAAAAGATCCAGCACACCAGCAGCGACAGCAAATACGTAATTCTGCGTCCCGTCATATCAGACCAGAAGGGGGGCCTTCACCGCCGCCAGAATATTGCGCAGCACCTGTTCGGCGGTCACATTCCGGCCCTCTGCCCCGGGGGAGAGGATGACGCGGTGGGCGATGGTGGCGACGAACACGGTCTGTACGTCGGTGGGGGTCACATACTCCCGGCCCTGT
The DNA here is from genome assembly GCA_045540495.1 of Faecousia sp. GTDB lineage: Bacteria > Bacillota > Clostridia > Oscillospirales > Oscillospiraceae > Faecousia. Next base: position 14,603 of record JAZQHH010000091.1, on the reverse strand, counting down.
AGCTGAGCGATGGACTTTGCCATAGCCGTCATGGCCAGGGTAGCCCGGGGGCTGGCGCCCCGGAGCAGATCGGGATGGTTCCGGGTGGCACCGATCAGGTCCACGATGTAGCGGATCACCGATTCCTTCACATAGGTGGCGGCCACGGCCTCCTGCATGGCGATGAGTTCCTCGGCGCTCATCATGGGGTTCAGATCGTTGAGGGGGTTGCCGCCTTGGCGGTTTTGCACCATGGCCAGCTCGTCGGCAGGGGAGGGGTAGCCCATGGAAAGCCGGACGGCGAACCGGTCCATCTGGCTGTCGGGCAGCAGCTGGGTACCGGCAGCACCGGTGGGGTTCTGGGTGGCCAGCACCACGAAGGGCTTGGGGATGGGGTGGCTGACGCCGTCCACGGTGACCTGGCCCTCTTCCATGGCCTCCAGCAGGGCGGACTGGGTCCGGGAGGTGGCCCGGTTCAGCTCGTCGGCCAGGAACATATTGCACAGCACCGCGCCGGGCTGATAGATCATCTTGCCGGTGGACTGCTGCAGAACGGAGTAGCCGGTGACGTCGGAGGGCAGCACGTCCGGTGTGAACTGGACCCGGTTGCAGTCCAGACCCAGGATTTTGGAAAAGGCCAGGGCCATGGTGGTCTTACCCACGCCGGGGATATCCTCCAGCAGAATGTGACCTTTGGCCAGGATGGTAGCCAGCACCCAGATCAGCACCTGATCCTTGCCCACCACCACCCGGCGCAGCTGGGCGATGATCTTCTGGGCGGCAGCCGCCACAGAGGTTTCGTTCAGATTCATAGGACCCACTTCCTTTTGTTGACATAATAAAATAGTATACACCCCCAGTGGATAAATTGCAAGGGGGTTTGTCCAGTATAGCGATATTTCCGCGGCCCGTCCACCACCCGGCGCCTTGCAGACCGTCAACCGCCGGTTGCGGTGGGGCGTTTGTGTTCGTGAATCGCCTCTGCGGTGTGGGCGGTCATTTGCGGGTAAATAATTTAGCACATATCCTAAAAAATGTTGCAATGCCGGTGGATTTGTGCTAGAATGATTTTGACAAAGTCGGTCTGGCCGGGGCGGGGGCGCTGCCTTGTGGCGGGCGGGACTTTTCGGAACTGCTTATCGATAAGGAGGAAAAACCATGAACACATTCAAAAAAATCAGCGCAATCCTGCTGGTTCTGGCGATGGTGCTGAGCATGGTGCCCCTGTCCGCACTGGCAGAGGATTACCCGGCCATCACCCTGGGTGAGGAGAAAACCGTCACGCTGGACGGCGAAACCATCACCGCTATGACCTTCCGCTTCACCCCCGAGGAAAGCGGACGTTATCGCTTCTATTCCTACGAAGGTGAACATGATACCTACGGCTATATCCTGGATGCCGATGGCAATGTGTTGGCAGAGGATGACGATGACGGCGAAGAAAGAAATTTTTCTGCGGTATATCGTCTGACCGCCGGCACCACCTATTTGCTGAAGGCCAAGTTTTTCAGCAGCAACAACAGCGGCACCATGAAGGTCCAGGTGGAGAAGGCCCCCGATCCCACTGCGGTGGTTCTTGATCCGGCGGAGGATTACACCGAGGGCCTTCACGGCGGGCGGTATTTCTACTACAGCTTCCAGCCGGAGGGGACAGAGGCAAATATTACCTATAGCTCCAGCGATCCGGAAATCGTTTCCGTCAGAGACGATGGTTATGTGTCGGGTATGGCCCCCGGTACGGCCACCATCACGATTACCACCGACAACGGCCTGACCGATTCGGTCACAGTGACGGTGGTGGATGCCATCGACATTGAGCTGGATACGGAGTATACGGTTTCCCCCGCCGTCTGCCACTCCGGCGCCTATCGGTTTACCCCCACGGAGAGCGGAGTCTATCGCTTCCGTTCCTACAATGTGGCCAATACGACCAGATTCCGGATTTACAACAGCGATGGCAATCCGTTGGCTTTTTCCGGATCGGACGATCCCAACGAATTCACCTCCTTCTATGAGCTGACTGCCGGCGAGACCTATATTTACGTCGCCTGTTACAGCGCCTACTCAGAGACCACGCCCTTCCAGGTGAAACTGGATAAGCCGGTGCCTGCCACGGGCATAACCCTGAACCGGGACAGTGCTTCCGGCTATCCCGGCGGTCAGATCATGCTGACCCCTGCGTTCGCTCCCGAAAACGGCATCCCGGAGACGGTCACCTGGAGCAGTTCCGATGAGAGCGTTGCCACGGTGGGCACAGACGGGGCAGTGGTGCTGGTGAACCTGGGCAATGCCACCATCACCGCCACCAGTGCAAACGGCTTGACCGCCACCTGTGCCGTCACTGTGGTGGATTATCCCAGCATCGCCTGCTGCGATACCAAAACCATCACCATTGAATCAGCCTATGAATCGGCCTGGTTCCGTTTTATTCCGGAAGTCGATGGCACCTATGCCTTCTATTCCAAAGCATCTTTCGACACCAAGGCCTACCTGTACAGCGATCCCGACCGGGGGTATCTGGGTTACAGCGACGATGAGGGAGAGGGTTCGAATTTCCAGCTGCAATACGAAATGACGGCGGGCACCGGCTACCTGTTCTGCGCCCAATTCTATAGCAGCACGACGGGCTCCTTTGATGTGACGCTGATGAAGGTTGACGAAAATGGCATCATCGGCCACCAGGCTGACCAGTATACCTACACCGATACCGAGCACAGCGGCACCTGCACCCTCTGCGGTGAGCAGATCACGGAAGATCATGTCTATGATTCCAACTATAATTGCTTCTGCGGCTACATCCATGAGAACCACACCTCCTCCGACTATTCTTACGACGGAGAAATTCACGCAGGCTACTGTACCCTTTGCGGCGATTATTTCGAAGCCGGCCACAGCTTCGATGCCGAGGGAGATTGCGTCTGCGGATACTTTGATCATGAGCACGTCTATTCCAATTGGGACTGGGACGATGAGATCCACCAGAGTCAGTGTGATCTTTGCAATCTGTATATGACGGAGAATCACGCCCCTGGCGATGACGGCAAGTGTGTCTGCGGCTATTTTCCCCATACCCATACGGGAACCTCCTACACCTACACCGTAACCACCCACAGCTACACTTGCGGCCTTTGCAACGAAACAATCTCTGAAAACCACACTTATGATGACGACGGCAATTGTGTCTGTGGCTACTATGATCACATCCACCAGGGCGCCCAGATGTCCTATGTCGAATCCTGCCATGGGGGGTTGTGCGATCTTTGCGGCCTGACTGTCTATGACATCGCCCATAGCTATGACGCGGATGGCTATTGCATCTGCGGCTACTTCCAACACACCCACTACTTCACGCAGATGAGCTATAACGGCAGCTCCCATTGGGGCTACTGCGATGCTTGCGGCTTATTTTTTAACGAGGCCCATGGCTATGATGAAACAGAGCATTGCGCTTGCGGCTATTTCATCCACGAGCATAATGCGGATGGGTTTGACTACGACAACGGGGGACACTGGAGCGTCTGCTCCCTGTGCGGCCTGGAAGATGGCGATGACTATACCCCGCACGTCTACAATGACCAAGGAGAATGTCAGGACTGCGGTCGGGCCCAGATGGCTGACGTCTACATTGGCGATATCCAGCTCAGTGACGGCCAGTATCTGGATAACGCCGGCAATATCACCACAGAGGCTCCTGCCCAGGGTGGCTATGCCCATTATCTGGATGGCGTGCTGACCCTCCATGATTTTATCTTTAAGGGTGAAGCGAATAATCCTGTATTCGAGGAATGCGGCATATATGCGGAGAAGAACCTGATCCTGAAGCTGGAAGGGCAAAACCTGATCCGCTGCACCTACGGCGACGGCATTTACATGGCTGCGGCGAACCTGACCATCCGGGGTGAAGGCGTGCTGCAGGTCTTCGGAGAAGGGAACTTCGACGGCATTGATGTCAGTGGCGGCGATCTGAAGATTGAGAGCGGCATCCTCTATGTGGATGGCTCCGACCACGGCATTGAGGTCTGGGGCGACCTGACCATCAACGGCGGTACAATTATCATCAAAGCCGGTGACGATGGCATGGACATCAACGGCGACCTGACCATCAACGGCGGTATCTTTCATATCAGCGCCGAGGATCACGGCATCGATGGCTACCAGGATGTTACCATCAACGGCGGCGATTTCTACATCGAGACCAACGATGACAACGGCTTTGATGCCGACGATGGCGATATCACCATCAACGGCGGCAGCTTCGAGTTCGACACCAACGACGAATGCTTCAGCTGTAGTTATTCCATCTACATTAACGGCGGCAAATTCATCTTTGACGCCGGTTCCGGCGACGCGGCGATCCAGTCCGGTACGGGCATCTTCTTTGACGAGGCCATGGGCGACCTCTCCACCGCCACCGTTGGTGCCTATATCGTCCTGGTGGATGCGGAGGGCAACCAGATCAGCGATACGGTTCTGGTTCCCGCTGACGCCGGAGATGAGATTGCCATTGAATACGATTGGATACATCTTTCCGAAGAATATCTGTACTACACCGGCAAGAATATCACCCCCACCGTTACCGTTAAGGATGACGACGGCAACACCCTGGTGGCGGGGCGGGACTACACCCTCACCCGGTCCGCTGAGACCATTAAGGAGCCGGGCCTGTATCCCGTCATCGTGGAGGGCATCGGCCAGTACAGAGCCAAGCACGTGATTGCTGTCTGGATGCAGGAGTGCCAGGTTTATGTAGGCGACCAGCTGCTCAGCATCGGCGAGTACATTGATCTTGGGGGCAACATCACCACCGAAAAGCCCCAGGGCGGCTATGCCTACCTGTTTGGCAATGTGCTGGAGCTGAACAACTATTCCTACGAAGGCGCCGGTGTAACGATCGACCACGGCACTTACAGCTGGGACTACGCCATCTATGGCCTGACCTCGCTGAAAATCGTCCTGGTGGGCGAAAATTCCATCGTCAACACCAACGAGATCAACGAGGGCGATGCCATCGGCGGCGAGGGCAGTCTGACCATCTCCGGCCAGGGCAGCCTGACTGTCCGGGGTGAGTTTGGTCTTTACACCGACAGTACCGTTACCATCGAAAGCGGCAGACTGACTGTTGACGCGGCGTACACGGCGGCTTATGGCTATGCTGTTATCATCAACGGCGGCTCTCTGGTGCTGCATGGCGATTATCGGGGTCTGGAAGCCACGAATTATGTTTCCATTAACGGCGGTATCAGTGATATCAGCGGCGACGTTGGCATCTATGCCGATTACTGGATGGAGTTGAAGGGCGGCGTTGCCAGAATCGATGGCGAGACCATTGGTGTGGGTAGCTATGACCTGTACGTTTATGACGGCTACATGGAGGTCAACGGCGGTGTCTGGGTGGATGACCATTTCTGGGTGGCTAACAATGTTTCTGTCGTTACGCCGGAGGATTACACCTATGTTGAGGACACCTATGGCGACAATACCTACTACTGTGTGATCGCCGATGCCGACGGAAATATTGCGGATCACGTGGTGATCCGGGGCGAGGATACCCAGGATATTAAGTGGCAGCTGAAGGCCGGTGCCACCGCCGGGGATGCTACCACCGACCTGCGGCTGATCTCCTGGGTGGATACCCTGGAGAATTACTCCAAGGTCACCTTCACGGTCAGCTTCTTCGATGACCAGGGCCAGCCCCACAGCGCGGAAATGGCCTGCACCAAGACCTACGCGGAAATCCTGGCCAACGGCGTCTCCGTAGGCCCCGCCTCCAACCTCTTTGGGGAGATTGCCAACTACTATGTGACCTATGTGATCGAGGATTGGCCTCAGATGTATTATGATATCCCGGTCTATGTTACCGTCACCTGGTACGACCTGGATGGCGAGCCTATGAACCACGCCAACCGCATCATCACTCTGTCCGACGCCATGTAACAAAATAAGCGGGGGCTGTTGCGTTTCGCAACAGCCCCCAGTCTGTCGATAAAGCGATTGCACATATCAATGATTGTTTAGCGGTGTAAGATAACACTGTCATTGCGAGGCCCAAAGGGCCGTGGCAATCTCCTGGTACAATCTCACGAAAAAAGAAATTTGAAGGGATGCAAAATCTTATAAACCTGGTTGCAAACACCTAATATGTTGCTTTTCCGGCATTTCACCGGGAGATTGCCACGGCCTTCGGCCTCGTAATGACATGCGTTTTTTAGGGTGCATGAATACCCCTATGGGAGACGGTCAGCATTTACCTGTCTCCCATAGGGGTATTTTAGATATAGGGGGAGTTTTTTGGAGGTGCCTGTCTACTGATACGGAATATCAGCATCACGCCATGGACAGTGTTACGATATCCGTCTCGACGCGGTTGCCGTAACTATCGGTGATCACGCAGTAAACATCCCGATCATCCCGGCTGGCATTCATAGTGACGAAATAGGCGTTGGAGGTGAAGCTTTTGGTCAGGGTAAAGGCGGTCTGGCCCTTGTTCCGGTAGTACCAGGTGTAGGTCAGGCCGACACCGGTGGCTTTGACCTGAACCTTTGCGGTGGTTCCCTCGGCTGCGGTGACGCTCTCCGGCTGGGAGGTGATCTGAATCGCCCGCTGGACGCTGATGGTTACCGTGTCAGTCTGGACGGTGTTGCCGTACCGGTCGGTGACGACGCAATACACCTGGCGTCCGTCCCGATTGAGATTCATGCTGACGGAATAGAAGCTGGATGTGAAGGTTTTTGTCAGGGTGAAGGTGGTCGCGCCCTTGTTCTTGTAGTACCAGGCGTAGGTCAGGCCATCGCCCTCAGCCTGGAAGCGAACCGTCGCGGTGGCGCCGTTGGCCGCCACAACACTTTCAGGCTGGACCGTGATCTTCAGGGAGACCTCCATGTGGATGGTCACAGTGTCGGTCTGGACGCTGTTGCCATACCGGTCGGTCACCAGGCAGTACACCTGCCGGCCATCCCGGCCGGGGTTCATGATGACGGAATAGCCATTGCTCTTGAAAGTGTCCGTTACAGCGAAAGTATCCTCGCCCTTATTCCGGTAGTACCAGGTGTAGGTCAGGCCATCGCCAAAAACCTGGAAGCGAACCGTGGCCGGGGAGCCCTTGGGGACTACAACGCTCTGGGGCTGGCCGGTGATGGTCAGGACCTGGCTGATGAAAACCGTGTCGGTTTGGACACTGTTGCCGTACTTGTCGGTAACGACGCAGTAAACCTGGCGGCCATTGCGGCTGCCGTTCATGACGACAGAATAGACATTGCTCTTAAAGCTGGCGGTGCTGGTGAAGGCGGCATCTCCCTTGCCTTTGTAGTACCAGGTGTAGGTCAAGCCATCGCCCATGGCCTGGAAGCGAACCGTTGCTCTGGACCCGTTGGGCACTACAACGGTCTCAGGCTGGAGGGTAATCGTCAGCTCCAGGCTGATGGTCACGGTGTCGGTCTGGGCGGTATTGCCGTATTTGTCGGTAACGACGCAGTAAATCTGGCGGCCGTTCCGGCTGGTATTCATGACCGCGGTGTAGGTATCTCCGGTAAAGGTGCCGGTTCGGGTGAAGGCAGCGGCGCCTTTGTTCTTATAGTACCAGGTATAGGTCAGGTCGTTGCCGATGGCCTGGAATTGAACCGTTGCCGTAGCGCCGTTGGGCACCACAGCCGTTTCGGGCTGGGTGACGATGGTCAGGGGAATATAATCCGGGTCGTCACCGCCGCAGCGATTGCAGGTGCCATCCCAGTAATCGTGGCCCAGGGCCGGTTTGAGGGTCTGCTGGCAGCGCTGGCAAATCACCGCCTCCGTGCAGGTGGGCTCTGCTTCCTCCACCGGGATCTGCACAATGATTTCCTTTTCCACCTGGGTGATGAATTCGATCATGAAATAGCCGGTATCGTCGCCCCTGGACACGGAATAATCCTTGGAATACTGGATGCTTACCACATCGCCGGCCTTCAGCTCCACCGTCCAAAGGGTTTCGGAGACTTCGCCGGAAGCAGTCTTTTGGATGGCGCCGTTTAACAGAATCTGGAGCTTGTCATAACTGTTTTCGCTGGAGACCTTGTATTTCAGGGTCAGGGTGCAATCGTAGATGGCATTGATTTGAAACGCGGAGCTGGTACTGTGGCTCTTGTTCGTGGATGCATACCAGCCGCCGCTGAGGGTGAAGGGGTAGGCGCTGTCGTTTTGCAGGGTGTGGGCATCCACCAGCTCTGTGCCGGGGCCCAGCACGTAATGCCCCAGGGCATCCACATAGCTGTCGGTATAGGTATCGCCGCAGTGGCAGGTATGGGTGGTGAAGCCCTGATCCTCGCAGGTGGGCGGGGTGGTAACCGCTTCGTGGGAATGTCCGGTGGCGGGAATCACCGTCTGTGCCACCAGAACTGCGTCGCAGAGCTGACATTTGGCGCCTTCGGTCAGACCGTCGTTTTCGCAGTCATTGTCCACAGCGGGAACCACAACGCTGACGTGGCCCAGCTGGCCGTAGGCCATGCCGCAGACGTCACATTGGGCCAGCTCTGTGCAGGTGGCGGTGCCGCCGGTGTGGCTTTCCCGGGCGGGGATCATGACGGTTTCGCAGACGGAGCAGGTCAGTTCCGTGGTGCAGTCGCCGTCATCGGTGTTTTCGTTTTCCAGGCAGATGGGCTCCACAGCGGCAGGCTGGACCGAGCCCACCGCCACATTGGCCCACTGATGCTCCCGGCAGCCGTTGTAATATACCGCCGCAGGGGGCGCGGTGCCGTCGATGGTGGCGAAGAAGCACTTACCGATGGAGGTCAGGGTGGAGGGCAGGTGGACCTCCTCCAGGTTGTTGCTGCCTTCAAAGACCCAGGTTCCGATGGTGGTAACCCCTTCTGGAATCACGATCTTCGTCAGTCCATCCAGATAGGCAAAGGCGGAATTACCGATGTGGGTGATACCGGACTCCAGAATCACTTCCGTAACATCGATACCGGTTTTTTCCTTATTCCAGGGCCGCCGCGCCGCTGCGGTCGGATGCGGTGTAGCCGCAAACGGGACAGGAAATTTCCTTGCCACCGGCTACGGTGCAGGTGGGATCAACGTCGGTGGAGTTCTTAACGGTGCAGTGGGCAGAATCTGCCCATACACGGACCGTGTTGCCGGTGGTCCACCCTGTCCGGCCGGGGGTATAGTAATAATTGACCTTGGTGGGGTAGCCCAGATCGCAGTAATCGGTGGTGGCAGGCTTGTCGCCGCAGAAGTAGAAGTTGCCGGAATAGAAGGCAGCGCCTCCCTGTTCCACCTGTTTCACCGTATCCGGGAAATAGAGATTGGCAATCCTGCCAATGACGCAGTAAATGTTCTGCGTGGTAAAGCTGCCGCCAAAGGCGCCCCTGCCGATGGTGGTAACACCATACGGAATCCGGTAAGTGCTGACATACGCCTTGCCGGCGGGATAGCAGACCAGCTTGGTGCCGGCCTTGTTGAACAGAATCCCGTCTTCCGACTTGTAGTAGGGGTTGGTATCATTGACCGTCAGGGAGGCGAGCTTTGTGGCAAACTGAAAAGAGGTTCCGGAAAAGCTGTAGAGGTTGTCCGGCAGATTCAATGTTGTAATACCGGAGTCTGCGAAGCACTCGTCACCCAGGCTTGTCAGAGTCGTGGGCAGGGTCAGGCTGGTCAGAGCGGTGCAGCCGAGGAAGGCCTGATTGCCGATGCTCGTAACCTTGGAAGAACCCCAGTTCACCGTGGTCAGGGCGGTGCAGCCCCTGAAGGTATAGGCGGGGATCCGGGTCAACCCGGTGGCATTGATGGTAACAGAGGTCAATTGGCTGCAATCTTCAAATGCGCCGGTGGAGTAGCTATATCCACCGTTCAGGCTGGTGACGGTGGAGGGAATGGTAACGGAAGTCAATCCGGTACAGGCAAAGGCGGCGGTTCCAACCGTCTTTACGCCCTTGGGCCAGGAGAAGGATGTGAGCTTTTCGCAGCCGAAAAAAGCAGCCGAGGGGATATCCTCAATGGTAGCCGCACTGAAATTAACGGAGCGCAGAGAATCCTCCAGCCCCCGGAAGTCGGAGAACCATTGCAGATTGCTGCCGCAGGTCAGGGATGTAATGGCGGCATCGCTGTAATAAAAGGAGTCTCCAGCGATGCCCCGCACCTTGGCGCCACCCAGGGTGTTGGGGATGGTGACGCTGCCGCCGGAGCCGTTGTAGCCCGTGATCACGGCGTAATACCCGCCGTTGCTATCGGGGTTGGTATAATAATCCCAGGTGGATGCGGCGGTCATGGGGGCATTGTACACCGCGTTGTATTTGCTCAGGTCCAACTGGGCGATCTCGTCCGCGGACAGCGCCCCAATGGCGGCATCCAGCTCATCCTTGTAAGCCAGAAGCTCCTCCATGGAGTCCTCCGTCATGGATGCGGGCAGGGTATCGATCATGGCCTGCACCTGGGCAATCTGCTGGGAGCCGCTGTCCGCAGCCGATGCCCCTGCCGGGAAATACACCGCGGCAAGCAGCATACACAGCAACGCACAGCATAACAATGTTTTTTTCATAATGCTTCCTCCTGATTGTGATTTTCCGGCAATGCGAGAACCTGCTATCATGGCTGTTTTTTGGATAAAATCCGGGAAAACGACACACGAACTGTGATTTAATTGTACCATATATATCCAATAGAATCAATAGCATGAAACCGTCACAGGTGCCTGCGGCATTTGCTTTGATTCAAAATCTATGGTACGCTGCTGTATCATTTTCCGTATCAAATTTGCTGAAACATTTACGGTTACTCCCACCCGATGGTGCCCACGGTAAAAATATCCGTTTCATTACCAGCGGCATGAAACGGACTCTTGCTGCCGGGAAGTAGACTATGGTATCTTCGGCTGCCATGGTGAAGAAAAAACAGCCATTCCACCCTGAAAAATGGTGATAAAGTGTGGACTTTTGCAGCGTTAGGAATTATAATTGGAAACGGGTAGGTATCATTTGTTTATGTTAGCCTGTCGCAGAAATTTCATATTGGAGGAATTACAATGACAAGAAGCAAGAGACTATTTGCTGCGCTGCTGTCCGTACTCGTGCTTTTGGCATCAATGCCTGTTATGGCAATCAGTGCCATCGGCGGTGAGTACGAGATTTCTACTTCCGAGCCCTACAACATGCAGATTGGCCCGGGTGGCGAAACCGTACGCTTCACCCCCGAGGAAGACGGCTGGTACACATTCTACACAACAGGACATTACGACACATACGCAACGCTCTTCCACGCCGACTATGAGACATTGGATTTTGCAGATGATACTGACGAAGATCGGAATTTTGAGCTGAAAGTCAAGCTTTATTCAGGCTATACATATTACCTTGAGGTGCAGGCGTATGGCGTTGGAGAAGGCGAAACCATATCCTTTGATTTGTATGTTGTTGAGACAGCTGGCGTTAAGTCAGTAACCGTCACAAAAGAGCCTGATCGCACCACCGTAATTGAGGGCTATGAGTACGAGAGCTGCAGCTGTGAAGGTATGGAGCTTGAATTTACGCTTTCCGATGATTCTACAGTAGCCTGGAGCTATGACGACGGAGGAGATGTTGCAGGCTCCCCGGTTGACATATCGTTAAATGACGACGGAAACGGTAACTTGTATGTTGACATTACCTGCGACGAGGCCGAAGGGCGTTACTTCTTTGAGACGATCGAAAATCCCATCGATTATCTCGAGTATTTGGGTACACCTTTTGCGTTTTATGAGGGTACAGGCGGATATTACGACGAGTATGAAGGTTACTATCATTACGACTACGGTTTCGCCGATGATACAGAAGTAACTGTATATTACAAAGACGGAACAAGTGAAACCATTCATTATTACGACAGTATTATGGGTTCACACATCAATATCAGCGACGATCAGGAAAATACGCATTGGGGCGTGGGCAGTAACAATTTCATTAAGCTCAGTTTGCTTGGTGTAACTGCGGAAGTTCCCGTAACAATCCATGCGGTTCCTTTTGCAAATGTAACCATCGATTCTGCTCCAACACGTGACTATGTATTCGGTGATATTGAGTTTGGTGAAATGGACGGCGATACATACAAATTCAAACTCGAAGACCTTACCGGACTCATCTTTACCGTAGAGTATCTTGACGGCACGAAGGAAACATACACAGATGCCGACATTGATATGGAAAACAAAATGATTGACGGCTATATGTATACCCTCACGGCTGTAGCGTGTACCACCACAGGCACTTATGAGGCGATTCTTAATTACAAGGGCTACGACATTCGATTCAACGTTGATGTTGTGGATAGCCCCATTGCTGACATTGAGGTTACAAAATCTCCCGACAGAGTCGATTATGAGGACGATTACTATCCCCTGCTTTACGGTATGGAGGTAAAAGTTACATATACTGACGGCACATCAGAAACAGTAACCCTTACCGAAGAGAATATTGAATATTTCCTTGACGGCGAACTTGTTTATGCGGTAAAGGGCGGCAAAAACACGCTTTATATCCGCGACCGCTATGATTACGATATGGAAACCTTTTATAGTTCCATAACCTGTCTTGCCAAAGAAGCAGAATACTATGGAATTAACTACAGTGTTACGCGAGAGGTTGTTAGCATCACCGCTGAAAAGATGTCCGCAAACGGCGACGGTGCCGTGCTGCATGTAGAGTATGAAAACGGCGACAAAGAAACGCTTACCTTTGCAAACATAGGCCTTTATGATTATGGCTTCGGTGATTATGAAGGCTATGCCAAGACGGATAACGGCATTTTGTATTACTCAGTTTATGCCGATCATGATGGTGGTGAGGTTGTAGGCTACGATTGCTATACACTCGGTTTTGATTTTTATGTGGATAAAGCGACAGTTTCCGAGCCCTTGGCAAAGATAGCAGGTTACAGCCTTTCGCTCACAGACAACATCAGCGTAAACTTCTTCCTCAAACTTTCTGATGCAGTTGTGGCTGACGAAAACGCAAAAGTAGTATTCACTTATGCAGACACAACCTTTGAGGTTGCAGTAGCAGACGGCGTTTATGACGAGGCAACCGGCACTTACAAATTCGCCTGCAAGGTTCCTGCAAAGGATATGGCTACGGATATCAACTGTCAGGTCGTATCCGGCAACGAGGAAAGTGACATCTTCACACAGTCTGTCAAGGGCTACGCAGAGGTTATTCTTGCTGATCCCGTTACATACGCAAAGGAGCAGGCTCTTGTAAAGGCTATGCTTAACTACGGTGCGGCAGCACAGACCTACTTCGGCTACAACACCGATAACCTTGCGAATGACACGGAGCATATGACCGATGATGACAGAATGATTGTGCCCATCGACTTTACCAATTTTGATTATACACTCAGCGGTGAAGAGGCGGGCGTTACCTACTATGGTACGGCACTTTCTCTGAAGTCTGAGCTTGCAATCAAGCACTATTTCATCATTGACGAAGGCGTAGATGTTGACGCACTTGCACTTTCCTGTACCTATGACACAGAAATTGCAAAGAACGGAAACCTTTACGAGGTTAAGATCAGCGGCATTCCCGCTCACAAGCTTAATGAGGATATCACGCTTTCTGTGGGTGGATTGGAACTCCAATGTGACCCCATTGGTTATTACGGTAAGAATGCGGAGAACAGCGGTGATGCTGATCTGTACAATGTTATGAATGCTCTGGCTGCATACGCTGCCTGCGCAGAAGATTATCGCTAATCCCTGATGTAAAAAAGGAGTATTTCTGTATGAACAAAAAAGCTTATGAAGCGGCGCAAATGGCAATGACTGAATTCGACACCGAAGATGTCATCACAACAAGTGGGGCCTACGAACCTGACTTTGTAGATCCTGACGATCTCCCGATTATGCCCGCCAACTGATTATGAGTTAGCATTATAGAAAAACGCGCAGCAGAGCTCACTCTGCTGCGCGTTTTTCATTATTTTAGTTCGCGGGGATGAAAGGTAACTCGATGATCTCATCGCTGTCCGTACTTGTGGTGATAATATCTTCGGCATCAAAGATGGTGATTTCCAGCTTCGGATTTACATAGAACTCTCTCATTGTTATCCTCCCTCCTGCTTACAGGATTTCTTTGTTGTGACCCAAACAGATCTGTGCAGCAGCACTGTGGTTCTATATACCAGAATTGGCCAGCATGACCTATGAACCCTTCGTGCATTTTATATGTGTATATATATCATAAATGAATATATTTTGTCAACTCTTTGGGGTCAGTTCGCAGACGGAACCGAATTTTCTAACGAGGATCTGGAGGTTACCTGGATCACCCTTTATGATGATGGATCTGCCCTGTTTGGCACGCCCGATGCCACATCGGATCTGGAGTGGTATTTGGATGAAGGGCTGTTTTTGGCCTACAGCTTTGCCAGCGAAGATCTCGCATTCAGCGGTACTTGGGAAAACGGCCTCCTGGAACTGACCCTTGTGGATGGCACCCGGTTGCTCCTGCAAAAGATCGAAGATTTCTCTTCGGATTATGATCCGGTGAATACACCGCGGCGGATGGTGCGCATTGACCGCAGGTCGTGGTGCATCGCGGCCGTTTGAGATGGTGCATCTATTCCGCTGTTCGTGGTGCAGTGTTTCCGCTGTTCGTGGTGCAGTGTTTCCGCTGCAAATGGTGCAT
>JAZQHH010000090.1:0-5114 GCA_045540495.1 Faecousia sp. | reverse complement strand
TCGCACCAAAATCTATGGATAATCCCATTCTACATTGTACGTTCATCGAACTTTTTCCTTATCGTAGATGATACCGGGAGATTGCCACGGCCCTTCGGGCCTCGCAATGACATACTAATCTGATACGCTAAACAATCATTTACCGTATCATCGGCTTTTGGACAAACGGAAAGCCCCGCCGGGGAGGCGGGGCTTGGGTTATTTCTCCGGGTTTACCCGGGAGGCGATTTTTTGTTGGGCGGAAACCATGGCGGCATAAATCTCCGGGGAGACCTTGTCCACGCCATCAGCCTCATAGGCGGCGATGGCTTCCCGAATCCGCAAAATCCGCATGGTGGATACCTCGTCGGTCTCGGTGGTGACGGTGTAGATGGGGGCATAGTCCAGGCCGGAAATCCTGGTCTTGCCGGTATTGTTATCCCGGGTGATTTGCAGGTTCAGCACCAGGGAATAATTCGTGCCGCTCTTTTCCCCGTCACCAAAGAAATCGCCCAGGGACCAGGCCACCACAGTGCCCTTCTCCTTGTCAAATTCCACCGGCTGGACATAGTGGGAATGGGTGCCGATGATGGCATCCACCCCCTCCTTCTGCATCAGGGATACAATTTGCCGCTGGGTGTCGCTGATCTGGTTGTTGTACTCACTGCCCCAATGGAGCAGGGCAATGGTCACATCCGGCTTCTCCCGTTCCACCGCTTTGAGGATCTCGGTGATCCCCTCGGTGTCCACCTCCTGGTAGGTGCTGGTGTAGTCCTTGTACAACAGATTCACGCAGTCCTCGCTGCCCTCCGGCAGGCCCAGATTGCCCACGCCCTTGGTGAAGGCCACGAAGGCCACCTTGATTCCATGGATGGACCGGAGGGTAAAACCATGGGAGCGCTCAAATTCCTGGCTGCTGCCCCAGGCACCTACCGGCTCCATGCCCGATGCCCGGAGGCTGCTGAGGGTATCCTGCAGGCCGATCAGGCCGTTGTCCACGGCGCAGGAATTGGCCATCTGCACCAGGTCCACACCGGCAGCGGACAATGCCTGGGCCAGCTCCTGAGGGGCACGGCCATCGGTGCCGAAGGGGCCGCCGCAGAGGCTGCCCTCCAGATTCAGAACCGTGGTATCGGCGCTTGCCAGCAGGGGCATGACATCCATGAATACCTTTTTATAATCGTAGGCCCCATCGGACAGGCCGGAGGCTACGGTTTTTTGCGTCACGTTCAGATCACCGGCGAAGGCGATATCGATGACGGTCTGGGGCTCTGTGGGTTGGGTCTCGATGGGTTCGCTGGTTTCGGGGATGGGGGCCTCCGTAGGCTCCGGGGTGGCAGTATGCCGGGCCAGAGCAATGACCAGGGCGCACAGGCCGAGAAGCGCCGCCACCGCTGCCGCCAGCATCAAAATCCGCCGCTGCATCAGCCGCTGACGCTCCCGCTTCCGCTTCAGTTCCTCCCGCCGCTGCTGCCGCCGCTGGTGGGCTTTATCAAAATCTTCGTACATCAGGATATGGCTCCTTTTCGTTTTGCAGAATGGAAGTATGCGACAAATGATTGTTTACGATAGCACTTCTTGCCCCCCCTCATTTATGAGGGGCGGGGGGAGTATACAATTCACAGCATTTCGAACTCCCCCCGACCTTCGCTGCGCTCGCCCTTCCCCCCCATAAATCAGGGGGGCAAGGGGGCTTCCTAATCTAAACAATCATTTATCCCATATATAAAAGATAAATTCATTGTACAACATTTTCCGGGATTCCACAAGTCCCTTCCGGGTATCCTTTTCATTGTTAATGAATAATTCAAACACCGCCTCTTGACTTTTTTAGCAGTCTCTGCTATAGTGTGCTTAGCACTCAGAGAAACGGAGTGCTAAAGGAGGAGATTCCTGATGGAACTTTCAGAACGGAAAAAGAAAGTGCTGCGATCTGTCGTAGATCTGTATATCCGCACGGCGGAGCCTGTGGGCTCCAAGGCCATCTGCGAGCTGCCGGATATGAAATTCTCCTCTGCCACCATCCGCAACGAAATGGCGGCGCTGACGGACATGGGCTACCTGGAACAGCCCCACACCAGCGCCGGGCGCATCCCCTCCCCGGCCGGCTACCGGCTGTATGTGGATGAGCTGATGGCCGACTACCGGCTGAGCATGGATGAAACAAAATCCATCAATTCCGCCATCGAAGAAAAGATGCAGCGCTTCGATCAGATGATGGAAAAGGTGGCGAAGCTGGTTTCCCAGGCCACCGACCTGCCCGCTATCAGCGTGGCCTCCCGCCAGGGCGGCACCACGGTGAAGCGGTTCGACCTGATTCTGGCTGGAGCAGGAAGCGTGATTCTGGTGATGATGCTCTCCACCGACGAGGTGGTCAACAAGCTCATCAAGCTGCCGGTGAACGCCACCGAGACGGACATCAAATTACTGGGCGCGGTACTGAACGCCGCCATGACCGGCCTGACCGCCGAGGAATTTACGGCGGAGCTGCTGGAAAAAGTCATGGCCGCCGCGGGGGCTGCCGGGGCATTGGTTCCGGTCATCCTGGAATTCACCGCCGAGACCCTCCGCCGCTCCGGGGGTACCAACATGGCCATCGCCGGTCACGCAAGGCTGCTGGGTCTGCCGGAATACCGGGATGTGGACAAGGCGCAAAAGGTGCTGACCTCCTTCGACGAGGACGCCCTGGCGAACCTGCCCGCCGTCATGCAGAATGAGAACGGCACCAAGGTCCTGGTTGGCCCG
Source organism: Faecousia sp. (assembly GCA_045540495.1). Classification (GTDB taxonomy): domain Bacteria; phylum Bacillota; class Clostridia; order Oscillospirales; family Oscillospiraceae; genus Faecousia. The sequence continues at coordinate 2,390 of JAZQHH010000090.1, read as the reverse complement.
GAAAATGTGGCCCAGGAATTAAAGGACACCAGCGTGGTCATGACGAAATTCGACATCGGCGACGGCCTCCAGGGCATGATCGGCGTGGTGGGCCCCACCAGAATGGATTACGCCAAGGTCACGGCGCGACTGAGCTATTTCGCCGAAAGCCTGAGCAAGCTCTTCGCCAAACCCGAGCAGCCCCAGCTGCCGGAACCGGCGGAAAATGAATAAATACCGCATGTCATTGCGAGCCAGTGCGCACACTGGCGTGGCAATCCCCCAGGTTTCCGATATCTTCAGGAGATTGCCAGCTATGCACTAAGAATCCGTAAGCGGCTACGCCGCAACGGCTTCTAAGACGTCGCTTCGCTCCTCGCGATGACAGCTGAAATGGAGGCACGAAACGTGGCAAAAAAGGATAAAGAAAAGATAGAGGCTCCCGCAGAGGAGGAGATTGTGGAGACCGTTGAGGAAACCACCGAAGCTCCCGAAATCAACTGGGAGGAACAATACAACGCCGAGCGGGATGCCCATTTGCGGATTGCCGCCGAGTTCGACAACTACCGCAAGCGGACCCTGAAAGAAAAGGAAGCCAGCTACGGCAACGGCAAGGCCGACGCAGTGGCCAAAATGCTGCCGGTCTACGACAATCTGGAGCGGGCCCTGAACCAGGAAACCCAGGACGAAGCCTACAAAAAGGGCGTGGAAATGACCATGAATGAGCTGGTCAAAATCTTCACCGGCCTGGGCGTGGAGATCTTCGGCAACGTGGGCGACAGCTTCGACCCCAACCTGCACAACGCCGTGATGCACATCGAAAACGAAGACCTGGGCGAAAACACCATCGCCACCGTCTTCCAGAAGGGCTTCAAAATCGGTGAAAAGGTCGTCCGGTTCGCCATGGTGCAGGTAGCGAACTGAGGATATGAGATATCCGTATCGCTGCCTATCTCGTATCTGAACAAAAACGTATATCATTTATTTTTCTATAAATTAGGAGGAAAACATTATGTCTAAGATTATCGGTATCGATTTGGGTACTACCAATTCCTGTGTTGCCGTCATGGAGGGCGGCGAGGCTGTCGTCATCGCCAATGCCGAGGGCGCCCGGACCACCCCCTCTGTGGTGGCCTTCTCCAAGACCGGCGAGCGGATGGTTGGCCAGGTGGCCAAGCGTCAGGCCGTGACCAACGCTGACCGGACCATCGCATCCATCAAGCGCCACATGGGCGAAAATTACAAGGTCACCATCGACCAGAAGAGCTACACCCCCCAGGAAATTTCCGCCATGGTGCTGCAGAAGCTGAAGGCTGACGCCGAGGCCTACCTGGGCCAGACCGTCACCGAGGCTGTCATCACCGTTCCCGCTTACTTCTCCGACGCCCAGCGTCAGGCCACCAAGGATGCCGGTAAGATTGCCGGTCTGGAGGTCAAGCGCATCATCAACGAGCCCACCGCTGCTGCCCTGGCCTATGGTCTGGACAAGGAGCAGGAGCAGAAGATCATGGTCTACGACCTGGGCGGCGGCACCTTCGACGTTTCCATCCTGGAAATCGGCGACGGCATCGTGGAAGTGCTGTCCACCTCCGGCGACACCCGGCTGGGCGGCGACGACTTCGACCAGCGGATTATGAACCATCTGGTTGCCGAGTTCAAGAAGGCCGAGGGCATCGACCTGAGCAATGACCGGGTCGCCATGCAGCGGCTGAAGGAGGCTGCCGAGAAGGCTAAGATTGAGCTGTCCGGCATGACCTCCACCTCCATCAACCTGCCCTATATCACCGCCGACGCCACCGGCCCCAAGCACCTGGATGTGACCCTGACCCGGGCCCAGTTCAATCAGCTCACCGCCGACCTGGTGGAGCGGACCATGAAGCCTGTCCGTCAGGCCATGTCCGATGCGGGCCTGAAGGCCAGCGACCTGCACAAGGTGCTGCTGGTTGGCGGCTCCACCCGGATTCCTGCCGTGCAGGAGGCCGTCAAGTCCATCACCGGTAAGGAAGGCTTCAAGGGCATCAACCCCGACGAGTGCGTGGCCCTGGGCGCTGCCATTCAGGGCGGCGTGCTGACCGGCGACGTGAAGGACGTGGTGCTGCTGGATGTCACGCCCCTGTCCCTGGGTCTGGAGACCATGGGCGGCGTGTTCACCCGTCTGATCGACCGGAACACCACCATCCCCACCCGCAAGAGCCAGATTTTCTCCACCGCTGCCGACGGCCAGACCACCGTTGAGGTCCATGTGCTGCAGGGCGAGCGTGAGATGGCTGCCTACAACAAGACCCTGGGCAAGTTCCAGCTCAGCGGCATCGCTCCCGCCCCCCGTGGCGTGCCCCAGATTGAGGTCACCTTCGACATCGACGCCAACGGCATCGTGAACGTCTCCGCCAAGGACCTGGGCACCGGCAAGG
>JAZQHH010000089.1:0-2209 GCA_045540495.1 Faecousia sp. | reverse complement strand
GCTATGGAATGCGTAACTTCAGTAATTTCAGAAAGCGAATTCTGTTCTGCAACAAGTAAAAATCGTGCCGGAGTTACAACTCCGACACGATCCATAAATGTTTATATTTTGTTCCCTACCCCAACTATTGACATAGAACCTTCGTAAACCGGCTCGCAATGACAAAATTTCTGGTTGTATTCAATTACCGTATCCAGCCCCGCAGGCGCATCAGGCGGTAGCGCACCGGGCGCAGCCACATCCAGACATGGCGGTACAGCCACCACCGGAAGCTCCCGGGGCGGCAGAGCCTGCCCTTGTGCTTGACGAAGCTGACCCGGGCCCGGACCAGCTCCTGCCGGGGCAGGATTTCCAGCTCCTGCTGGGCATCCCCCACCATCAGCAGACTGCCGTCGGGGCGAATCTTCCACAGCCGGTGGAGGATATAGCGGCCGCTCTCCCGCTGGTACAGCAGGATATCCCCCCGCTTCAGGGGCGAATTGACCAGATTCAGGCACACAGTATCGCCATCGTGCAAAAAGGGCACCATGCTGCTGCCCGCCACCGGGATCGCAACGTCGGTTTGCCCCTGCTCCAGCAGCTGACAGATCACATTCAGAAAGGCCTCGGTTTCCAAAACATAACCCATGGCGCGCCTCCGTCAGTCGATGATGCCGTACTGCCGCAGCAGCTCGATGCGCCTGGAGCCGGTGCGGATGACGTCACCGGCTCCGGAATTGGGGTCGGTGATGCTCTCTTTGGCGTAGCCGAAAATCCGGCTGGTCCAGGCCACCGGCAGCAGCCAGGGGTGGTTGTGCAGATAGGGGAACCGGTTTTCGATGCTTTTGGCCGATGGGAAAACCGTGCGGACCAGACCCCGCCTGACCTTCTTGCCCTGCTTATCCTTGGCCACGGCGTTGAGGGTCATGTTGGAGCTGTGGACCCGGCTGCGGTCGGCGGAGCCATAGATGCCGCCATAGAGCAGATCCTCCAGCAGCGCCCCTTCGTCCACCTGGATTTCCTTCCAGAAATCCGGGAAACAGGCCTTTTCCGGGTCGAATACCAGATATTTTTCGCCAATTCGGAACAGTGCCGCGGCGAATTTCTCCGCCCGGAGCCACCGGCATTTATCCAGCACCGCGGACCAGTCGATCTGGCTGCCGTAGGCATTGGCGAACAGGGCCATATCGCAGACCTGCCGGATACCGAAGCCGCTGTGGAGAAAATGCTTGAAGGCATGGACGATCAGGTACAGCATATGGTCCGTAAAGCCCATGGTGGCCACCGGCTGGCCCTGAATCTCGATGTCCACACTGCGTCGGAAGGCATCCTCAAACAGGGCGTTGCACTGGCCGAAAACGTCGGATTTCTTGGCGAACAGGCTCTTGTGCAGCTCAATGTACAGGGCGCCGTCGTCCTTGCGGTAGGGCACCTCGTAATCATCCAGGTCCGGAGCGGAGGGCTCCATGCCGAAATCGATCATGGCCTTATGGCAGTCCCTGAACTGCTGCTCCCCGCAGAACACATCCTCGTCACCGGAGAGCCGGTAGTCGGGCTTGGGGTACAGATTCCGGCAGACGATGCCCTTGACCACCAGAGGCCGGAGCCCCCGCTGCCGGAAGAGGCTGCTGAGCTCCAGAAATTCCCCGGTTTTCAGCGCCTGACCCATGACAGAATGGACCGTGGTGCGCTGGCAGAAGGAATAGAGCCACTCCGGCATAGCCTTGGCACCGGGGCTGTTGTAGACCGCCTCAAAGATCATGGGCAGCACGTGATGCTCCTGGGCCAGGCCCACCACATTTTCCATTTCCTCCGCTGTCACATCCACCCAATCCAGGGTCTCGTCCCGCAGTGCCCCCCGCAGGGCCTCCAAAAACAGCGTGTAAGTCCTGTCCACGATCTCACCTCCATGTTATGAAAAATGTTTCCGCAGGGCCCTTGCCCCCAGAATGTCAAAACCGGTTCTCTTGCGTGTAAATGATTGTTTAACGGTGCGTTTGAATTGCGGCGGCCTACGGCCACCGAGCGCCCCGAAGGGGCGCCATGGCTTCCCCCGGGGGGAAGCTGTCGCCGCCGCAAGGCGGTGACTGATGAGGAATGCGGGCGAAAATGTTCGATTTTGTACTGTGTTCAGGCTTTTTAGCAGGTAAGATTCAGCAAGTCTTTACGGATTCGTCATCTTAGGTGATCGCCCGCATTCCTCATCCGACCCGGCTTCGCCGGGCCACCT
>JAZQHH010000088.1:0-20080 GCA_045540495.1 Faecousia sp. | reverse complement strand
AGGGTCTTGCCGCCGGGCACGAACATCTTCTCGGCAGCACCGGTGGTGGTTCTGTGGAAGGTACCGGTGGTTTCCTCGATGTAGGACTGTGCCATGTACCAGTAGGCATTGCCGGAGGTCTTGACGGCGATGTAGCTGTCCTGCTCGAAGGTCAGGGTCAGCTTGCCGCCCACGAACTTGTAGGTACCCATGTTGGCGGTATCGCCGTTGCAGCCGTAGTCGGCGCCGTTGATATAGCCGAACAGATAGTACGTGGGTGCGTAATCAGGATCAGCCTCATTACAGACGGTGCAGAAGCCGCCGGTGTAGCTGTGGCCCAGAGCCGCAATGCTCTCGGTGTAGCTGTCGCCACAGTCGGAGCAGGTGTAGGTCCGCAGGCCAGCAGTGGTGCAGGTTGCTTCGGTAGTCACGCTGGAGGTGTAACTGTGCGCACATTCGTTGGTGGCAATAACATAGCTCACAGTCAGGCTACCATCGCTATTCTCCACCAAAGTGAAGGTAAGCTCAACCCCGCCGGGAACGAACATCTTTTCGGCGGTACCCTTGTTGGTATTAATGAAGGTGCCAGTAGTAGTGCCAGCAGGGACGAATGCCTGGGTCATGTACCAGTTGGTGTTGGTACCATCCTTCACACCGATGTAGCTGTCGATCTCGAAGGTGGCAGTCAGCTTGCCACCCACGAACTTATACTGGCCAAGGTTCTCCCAGTCGCCCTCGCAGGCGTAGTTAGCGCCGTTGATCCAGCCGAACAGATAGTAATCCGTGGTAGGCACGCTGTAGTCGGGATCAGCCTCACCGCAAACGGTGCAAGTGCCATCGGTGTAGCTATGACCCAGAGCAGCGATGCTCTCAGTATAGCTATGACCACAGCTGGTACAGGTATAAGTCTTGACGCCGGCGGTGGTGCAGGTAGCCTCGGTGGTCACAACGCCGTCACCGTAGGCATGCGCGCACTCGGAAGTTGTGTAGCTCAGGGTGATGGAGCCGTCGTCGTTCTTCACCATGGTGAACGTCACAACACACCCGCTGGGAACGAACAGCTTATCAGCAGTAGCCAGGGTGGTGCTGTCGTACAGCGTAACAGAGGTAGCTTCACCCTGCCAGCCATCCGTCATGTACCAGGCAACGACCTCAGCACCATACTTGGCACCGGGGTTGACTTCCTTGATACCGACGTAACTATCGGCATTGAAGGTCACAGTCAGCTTGCCATCGACGAAGATGTAATCGCCCAGGTTGGAGGCATCTTCCTCGCAGCCGTAGTTTGCGCCGTTGATGCTGCCGAACAGGTAATAGTTATAGGCGACGTAATCAGGGTCCTGAGCACCGCACACGGTGCAAACACCCAGACTGTAGGTGTGCTCGACAGTCGCGCCGCAGGTTGCACAGATACCATCGGTGTTGTGAGAGATGTGGACACAGTCGGAATAATCGACGGTGTAGCTCAGAGTCAGGTTGCCATCCCAGTTCTCGGTCAGGGTGAAGGTCACAGTCTGACCGCCGGGCACCAGCAGCTTATTGGCGCTGACAGAGTTGGGATCGGTGAACTTATACAAGGTGGCGGAAGTAGCGGAGCCAACATAACCGTTCGTCATGTAGAAAGCAGCATTGTCGCCGGACTTAACCGCAACATAGCTCTCCTCGGTGAACTTCACGGTCAGGCTGCCATTAACAAACTTGTATTCACCCAAGTTTGCCAAATCATCGCCGATGCCGTAATCGGCGCCATTGATGTAGCCAAACAAATAGTACTCAGCCACATAGTCGGGATCAGCCTCACCACAGGTGGTGCAGGTACCGCCGGCATAATTGTGGCCCAGCGCCGCAGTCTCATTCCAGGTATACACATTGCCGCAGTTGGCGCAGGTGTAGGTGGTATAGCCCTTCTCTGTACAGGTAGGAGCAGTAACCACGGTGGAATAATCGTGACCGATGGGGTTCACGGCGGTGTCATTGTAGCTGTAAGAACAATTGTTGCAGGCGTGAATCGTATAGCCATTGTTCTCACAGGTGGGAGCCACCACAGTAATCGTGTAATCGTGCCCGTTGGCGGGAATCTCCTCAGTGTAGACATCGCCACACTTGGAGCAGGTATAGGTCATCAGACCGGTACCCAAACAGGTGGCGGCGGTGGTGACTTTGGAGCTATAGCTGTGAGAGCAGTTGGGGTCGGCGTTGCCGCAGACAGTACACTTGCCGTCGGTGTAGCTGTGGCCGGTGGCAGGGATGGACTGGCTCTCGGTCAGACCACAAGTGGAGCAGCCACGGACCTCCTCACCGGCAGTGGTGCAGGTAGCAGCGGTCTTCACATACCAGCCGCCATACATATGGCCGGTCTGGGGGATGGTCTGGGTGTAGCTGTCACCGCAGAGCTTGCAGGTGAACACCGTCTTGCCCGGAGCGGTACAGGATGCCTCAGTGGTGGTGGCGGTGTAGCTGTGCACACAGGTGGCGGTCACATAGCTCAGACCCAGAGTGCCGTCAGAGTTGACGGTCAGGGTCATGGTGACTTCCACACCGCCGGGAATCAGCATCTTCTCAGCAGCACCGGTAGAGGTGTTGTAGAAGGTACCGGAAGTGGTGGAAACAAAAGCCTTGGTCATGTACCAATTGGCATTATCACCGGTCTTGATAGCAACATAGCTGTCAACATCGAAGGTGGCGGTCAGCTTGCCGTCCACAAACTTGTACTCGCCCAGGTTGGCGTGGTCATCCTCGCAGCCATAGTCGGCGCCATTGATGTAGCCGAACAGGTAGTAGTCCACGGTGGTATCGCCGGAGTCCTCTCCATAGACGGACCAGCTGTTGCCGGACAGGGTGTACATATTCTTACCATCAGTGGGGATGGTAAGGTCAGCAGTCTGAGAAGAACCATTGTTGGTGAAGATGACCTTGGTGGCATCCACGCTCAGAGTATAGCTGTAGATATCGGTGGTGCCGGAAACCTTAGTCATGGCGTTGCCGGGCCAGCTATTGGTGATGGTGGCAGAATCATTCCAGGCATAGATGTAAGGAGCGGACCAGCCGGAGGTGTTCTTGAAGTAAATCACCCGGTCGGTGACAGGCTCCGCCTGGCCGCAGTTGGCACAGGTGCCGCTGACATATTTGTGGCCCAGGGCCGCGATGGTCTCAGTCTTGGTCTGGCCGCAGCCGGAACAAGTGTAAGTCCGGACACCGGCGCTCTCACAGGTAGCGGCAGTGGTGACGGCACCAGTCCCCCAGCTATGGACGCAACTATTGGTGGTATAACTCAGAGTCACGGTTCCATCGGTGTTAGGAACCACAGTCAGCGTGACTTCCACGCCGCCGGGGATCATCAGCTTGTTGGGGGCGGTCAGGGTGGTAACATTGTACAGCGTGGCAGAAGTAACTTCGCCCACCCAGTCATTGGTCATATACTCCACACCGTTGCTGTCGCAAATGAAGACATAGCTGGTGGAGTCGAAGGTGGTGGTCAACTGACCGTCCACAAACTTATAACCGTAGCTGTTGTAGTCCGCACCATTGATGCTGCCGAACAGATAATAGTCGGCTGCATCCACAACACCGTAGTTGGACCAGAAGCCGGAGGCATAGTCATAGGTGTTGTTATCGGCGGAGGGCACCAGGTTGGCAGTCTGAGCGGTGCCATTGTTATTAAAGATGATGTTGGTAGCAGCAACAGGCACATCGATGGAATAAATATCGGTAGTGCCGTCAACCAGAGTCATCTTGTTACCAGGCCAGTTGGAAGTGATAGTGGTGTTGTTGTCATGCCAGCCATACAGGTAGACATTGCTCCAGCCGTCAGAGTTCTTGAAGTAAATCGTCCGGGTGGAGGCGGTGCCACAGACGGAGCACTTGGTGCCGCTGCTGTGCCCCACGTAGGCATAGCAGTCGTAGCAGTAACCATCCAGGCCGTGGCTGGCGTGGCTGCAGGAAACGGAGCTGGGGTTGTAGACACAGGCAACGCCGGTATCGCCCATGGTGCCGTAAAGACGGCCATCAACGACGGTAAACTTGTTGCCGGTGAGCTGATCGTAGTATGTACCATTGGCCATGGCGTAAACAGGAATATTGATATCACGACCGCCACCGGAGAAGTTGACAATCATAACACCGGAATTACCGCGCTCGTTGTAGTACATATTTGCGGTGTTATCTTTCGTCAGGTATTCACCTTGTCCAATGAAGTGATTGTGGAATTTGTTGACGGCTTTCACCGCGTCACTGGACCAGCCAGCCTTGGCAATCTGGCCCATCTCCTGATACAGCATATCATTGGCCCGGGGAAAATACAGGCTCATCGTATAGGCACGGGAGGTCACCAGTGCCCAAGCCTGGAACAGAACGTAAGGATCGGAGTTGACGGAAGAGCCATCGCCGAAGGTGTCATGGGACTCGGCCCACAGAACCAGCTTATCCGCACTGACATCCTTGAAGTAAGCCTGCTGCAAACCGCTGGCGTTCTTGTCCTCCAGACGATAACGAACATCATTGGACCAGACGGACTCAGTCAGGCTGATGTACGGGGTATAGGCGCTGTTGGAGAGCTGGCCGCCGTTATCGGGGTTCTCCAGCAGCTCGCCGTAGTTGTACAGGTAGATGCCCCGGGTAGAGGCAGCGTACTCATTGGCGCCGTTGACCACAGTGGGCCAGAAATCGCTGGCGAAGTCACCGCGGTCGGAGGGAGTTTCGATCTGTTTGGCGGCATCGAAACGGAAGCCGTCAACACCGCAGTCGATGTAGTCCTTCAGCATATTCAGAACGTAGTTCTGAATCTTGTCGCTGCCGGTGTTCAGGTCGGGCAGACCGGCCATGCAGTACTGGGTAATGTTGTAGCGATCAGAATAATCCCAGGAGTTCTGGGTGTAGTCATGCCAGCAAGAGGCATCATCGCGGATGTCCGCAGGAATCAGAGAGGAGATGGTATTGGCAGTACCATTGTTGGCCAGGTGGTTGCTGACCACGTCCATGATGACCTTGATATCGTACTTGTGGGCTTCTTCACACAAGTCAATCAGCTCTTCACGGGTGCCAATGGCGTTGCCGGGGTTTTCATTGATATTGAAGCTGATAGGCTGATAAACCACCCACCAGTTCTCAAAGGGCTTGTTTACACTGCTTTCCTTTTGCTCCTGCATAGGGGAAATCTGGATAGCAGAGTAGCCCTGGCTGGCGATCAGGCCCAGATTGGCCTTGATATTGGCCAGGGACCAGTTCCAGCAATGGAGGGTACAGCCGTCCTGCACGTATTCAGCCAGGGAGCTTTCAACGGTGGACCGGGCGGAAGCGGAATAAGTCACCGAAGATTCGGCGGCATCCGCATGAACATGGATCGGGGAAGGAACGAGAATCTGCGCCAGCACCATACACAGCACAAGCAGCAGGCCGAGAGATCGGCGTAACAATTTGCTCATGGGGTCTCCTCCTGTTTCTACCATATTTCGGCAAATCCGCAGTAACCGCACCTAGGGATAAGCCATTCTATGATACAGTATAGCAGATTTGATCGGTAATGTCCAGCACTTTTCACGAATTTTTCCGTCTGTTCAAGGGAAACCCTCGCAAAATAAACATCTCACGCCATCTCCGTCAGCCAGCGGATCATCTCTTCCCGCCCATCTTCGGACATGGGAAAGGTGGCCTCCCCTTCCATCTGGCTTTTTTCGTAGCAGTAAAGGCCGTGCCAGTATTCTACATGAATCGAGCTTTTTTCAAAATCCACCTCTTTCGGTGTCCGCATTTCCACCTTCGGTACTGCCCGGAACCGAAATAGTCCCAGGGACCCGGTAAACGTATTTTTCATAGCGAAGGTATGCAGGGTCGGAATGAACAGCTCCTCCATCAGCCCACCAGACCTTCCATCTCGTCCAGCAGCTTATCAAACAGCGCAAGGGCCTGCTCCACAGGCGCGGGGGTGGACATATCGACGCCCGCCGCCTTCAGCAGCTCAATGGGGCTCCTGGAGCAGCCGCCGGAAAGGAAGCCCAGATAATCCGCCACAGCGCACTCCCCTTCCGCCAAAATCCGGCGGGACAGAGCGATGGCAGCGGAATACCCCGTGGCGTACTGGAACACATAATAATCAAAGTAGAAATGAGGAATCCGGGCCCATTCCATGGCGATTTCCTCATCCACCACCATATCGGGGCCGAAATACAGCTCGTTCAGTCGGCGGTATTCGCCGCAAAGCGCTTCTGCGGTCAACGTCTTACCCTCGGCAGCCATTCGGCCAATGTTCAGCTCGAATTCAGCAAACATAACCTGACGGTAGAGGGTGCCCTTAAACTGCTCCAGGAAATGATTGATCAGATAAGCCCGCTCCTGCTTGTCCGTGGTCTTGCCCAGCAAATACTCCATCAGCAGCGCCTCATTGCAGGTGGAGGCCACCTCAGCCACAAAAATCACATAGTCAGAATCAATGGGATTCTGGTGCTTGTTGGACAAATAAGAATGAAGTGCGTGGCCCATTTCGTGGGCCAGAGTAAACTGACTGTCCAGCGTGCCGGTGTAGTTCAGCAGCACATAGGGATGGGCATTGGCTCCGGCAGAATAAGCGCCGGGGCGCTTGCCCTCGTTTTCATAAACATCGATCCAGCGATTGTCAAAGCCTTCCTTCAAAATCCCCCGATAGCTATCACCGAGAGGGGCCAACGCCTCATAAACCGTCTGCTTCGCATCCTCGTAGGAAATTTTCTTATCCACGCCGGGCACCAGCTGGGTATATACATCATAAAAGCGCAGTTCCTCCACACCCAGCAGCTTCTTGCGGAGCCGGACATACCGGTGCATTTTGTCCAGATGCTTGTGAACGGTGTCGATCAGATTCAGATACACTGCGGTGGGCACGTTATTCTGATCCAGGGATGCCTCCAAAGCGGAATCATACTTCCGGGCATCCGCAAAGAATTTCAGCTGCTTATTCTGGGCGTTCAGGATCGATGCGGAGGTGTTGCTGTAATTTTTCAGCGTCCCGTAAAGATTCTCATAGGCACTTTTTCGCAGCGCCCGGTCACTGCTTTCCTGATAGGTAATAAAGGTGCTCATGCTCAGAGGCCGGGACTTCCCTTCCCCGTCGATGGCATCGGGAAATTTCAAATCCGCATTCAAAAAGGCGTTGAAGACCTCGCTGGGCGTCTGAGCCATCTCGCCGGAGGCTGCCAACAGCCGCTCCTCGGCAGCGGAAAGGATGTGGGCCTTTCTGCGACGAATATCCGTCAGATAACGGCGGTACCGCTCCAGCTTCGGGCAGTGACTGTAGAAATTATTCAGCATTTCATCGCTGATGCCCATAATTTCCGGGGTTTCAAAGCTGCAGGCCGCATCCAGGCTCACTGCAACGGACATAAACCGCCCCTTCATAGCCTGACCCTGCACATCCCGGGTATCCTCATCGGCCCGGCGCATGGCATAATGGGCCAAATCTTTTACCCGGAAATTGGTCTGCTCCATTTTTTCAAGATAAGCACAGAGGGTTTCAGCACTTTCTGCCAAACGGCCCCCAAAAGAGGCCAACTCCCCCTCCATCGCCTTCACCAAATCCAGTTCCTTCTCCCAGGCTCCGTCATCAGCGAACAGCGCCGACAAATCCCATTTGTCCTCCGCCGGAATCTCCGAGCGTTTCCGAATTTCATCCATAGCCAATACCTCCTTCATTATATTTATATTTTATCATACTGATTGATAAAAAGCAATCCATCATAAACAGCAAAAGGAGAGCCTACGCTCTCCTTTTGCTGCATGATTTACATCAAATCCTGAGAAATAATCCGCTTCATGGCCTCGATTCCCACCCGGATGGCACCGGAGGTATCCTCGGTCATGGGCATTTCCAGCCCCTGCTTCTCCCGCTCCTGGTTCCAAATCACATGGAAGCAGCTGCCGCAGCGAACGCCCAACGCTGCCGCCACCACGAACAGCGCAGCGGACTCCATCTCGCTTGCCTTTACGCCGAGCCGCTTCCAGCTCTCCCATTTTTGCAGCAATTCATAGGCAACCGGGGATTTTCCCGGGCTGTGCTGGCCGTAGAAGGAATCCTTGCACTGCACCACGCCCACATGGGTGCGATAGCCCAATGCTTCCGCAGCCTCCTTCAAGGCGGCGGTGATGCCAAAATCCGGTACCGCAGGAAATTCAATGGGGGCATACTCCATAGAAGTATGCTCATAGCGAACGGCGCCGTTGGCCACGATGACATCGCCGGGAAGCACATCCAATGCGATTCCGCCGCAGGTACCCACCCGAATAAAAGTGTCCGCCCCAATGGCCGCCAGCTCCTCCATAGCAATGGAGGCCGAGGGGCCGCCGATGCCGGTGGAGCAGACGGAAACCTTCTGCCCCAGCAGGTAGCCTGTATAAATATTGTATTCCCGATTCATGCCAACGTGGACCGGACTCTCAAAGTGAGCCGCAATTGCCTCACACCGCCCCGGGTCACCGGGCAAAAATACATACCGTCCCACGTCACCTTTCTTGCAATGAATATGAAACTGCATACCGATATCCTGCATCAAAATACCCCTTTCTATGTTATCAATCAAAAAAACGTAACCTGACTGGTATCCGGCAAATCGCCGAAGGCGCCTGCCTCTTTGAGCATCTGAATATGGGTCTTGGACACCTTGGGGCAAGCCGCAGCCACCTCTTCAATGGAAATGAAATCCCGCCCCTCCCGGCCTTTCATCAAATCCCAGGCTGCATTTTCACCCAGGCCGGAAATCGCCACAAAAGGCGGCCGGAGCTTCCCATCCTCAATCAGAAATTTCGTAGCATGGCTCTTGTACACATCGATTGGTAAAAACTCCAGCCCCCGCAGATAAAATTCGTAGACGACCTCCAATGTGGTCAGCAAATCCTGATCCTTGTCGGTGGCATTTTCGTTGTTATCGATGGCATCGATGTTGGCCATCACCGAATCCATGCCCTGGGTCATCAGCACCGCGTCAAAGCCGCCCTTCTGGCTCCGGCGGTAGAAGTACGCCGCATAGAAAGCCAGGGGGTGATAAACCTTAAACCAGGCAATCCGGAAGGCCATCATAACATAGGCCACCGCATGGGCCTTGGGGAACAGATATTTGATCTTCTTGCAGGAACCGATATACCAGTCCGGCACCCCCGCATCGATCATCTCCTGCTCCGCCCCATCCGGCAGTCCCCTGCCCTTTCGGACGGATTCCATAATTTTGAACGCCCGTTTTTCCGGCATTCCGCAGGAAATCAGGTAAATCATGATATCGTCACGACAGCCAATGGTTCCATCCACCGTGGCGGTCTTGGAGGTATTCAGATCCCGGGCGTTACCCAGCCACACATCGGTGCCATGGGTATAACCGGAGATCCGCACCAGAAAATCAAACTTCGTGGGCATGGTATCCAGCAAAACGCCACGGGTGAACCGGGTGTTGAACTCCGGCACCGCCACCGCGCCGGTGGGGCCCAGGAGCTTGTCGTTCTCGTAGCCCAGCACCTTGGAGGATGTAAAAATGGACATGGTGTCCTTATCATCCAGCGGAATGGTCTTAGCATCCACGCCGGTCATATCCTCCATCATCCGGATCATGGTGGGGTCATCGTGGCCCAGCATATCCAGCTTCAGAAGATTTTCTTCCATGGAGTGATATTCAAAATGGGTGGTAATCTGGTCGGATTTTGGGTCGTCCGCCGGGTGCTGCACCGGGCAGAAATCCCAAATCTCATTTTCCTGGGGAATGACCACCAGACCGCCGGGGTGCTGTCCGGTGGTACGCCGAACGCCCACACAGCCGGAGGCCAGCCGGTTCATTTCCGCGGAAACGGCGCTCTTGCCCCGCTCTTCCATGTACTTTTTCACATAGCCAAAAGCCGTCTTTTCCGCCACCGTTCCAATGGTTCCAGCCCGGAAAACATGACTTCTTCCAAACATTTCGGTACAATACGCATGGGCCTTCGCCTGGTATTCGCCGGAGAAATTCAGGTCGATATCCGGCACCTTGTCGCCGCCGAAACCCAGGAACGTTTCAAAGGGAATATTGAATCCATCCTTCTCCAGCTTGGCACCGCATTTGGGGCAGTCCGCATCCGGCAGATCCGCGCCGCAGTTATAACCCTTGGGCACATCCAATATCGTGTGCTTGCATTCCGGATTGGGGCAGCGATAGTGAGGCGGGAAGGAATTAACCTCCGTAATGCCGGACATATAGGCAACAATCGAGGAACCAACAGAGCCACGGGAGCCGACCAGATATCCATTCTCCAGAGAATTCTGCACCAGCCGCTGGGCGGACATATAAATCACATCGTAATGGCAGGTAATAATGTCATTCAGTTCCGTTTCCACCCGTTTTACAAACAACTCCGGGGGATTTTCACCATAAAGCCGATGGAGCTTGCCATAAACCAGGCTCTTCAGATCCTCCACGGAATTTTCAATTTTCGGCGCAAACAGATTGTGGGGCACCGGGCGAACCGTTTCGCACATATCCGCCACCAGATTGGGGTTGGTGATGACGATTTCCTTCGCCTTCTCCTCCCCCAGATAGTGAAACTCCCGGAGCATCTCATCGGTGGTGCGGAAGTATAGCGGATTATCTTTGTCCGCGTCATCAAAGCCCTTGGTGGCCAACAAAATATGTCGGAAAATCTCATCCTCCGGGTTCAGGAAGTGAACGTCGCCGGTGCCAACCACCATTTTGCCCATCTTTTCACCCAATTTCACGATGGTGCGGTTGAATTCCCGGATATCCTCGTCGCAGGTGACGGAATACTTGTCGCTTTCAATCATAAACCGGTTGTTGCACACCGGCTGGATCTCCAGATAATCATAGAAGGAAGCGATCCGTTCCAATTCATCCTCCGCAGAGCCGAAGGTCACCTCCTGATAAAGCTCATTGGCCTCACAGGCAGAGCCGATAATCAGCCCCTCCCGGAGCTTCATAATCTCCGATTTCAACATTCGGGGTTTTTGTCTGAAGAATTTCAAATTGGAATCAGAAATCAGATGATACAAATTCCGCAGACCAACCTGATTCTTGGCAAACAGTATAATGTGCTGAGCATGGCGGCTGTCATGCCTGTGGGCCATCCGCAGCGGAATCATGGCTTCGTTGATATCCTGAATCCGGTGGATGCCCATGGCCTCCAGCTTTTCAAAGAGCTTCGCCAGAATCTGACCGCAGATAAGCGCATCATCCGCCGCCCGATGGTGGTTGAAATTTCCAAGTTCAAACTCCTTCGCTACAATATCCAGCTTGAATTTGTTCAGATGGGTCAGTAAATTTTGAGAAAGAATCAGCGTATCAATGGCTGTCAGATTAAAATTCAACCCCAACCGCTCACATTCCCGGGTGACGAAGCAGGCATCAAACCGGGCATTGTGGGCAACCAGAGGCCGGTCGCCGATAAATTCCAGGAGCTTCGGAAGAGTTTCCTCGATTTTCGGTGCCCCCTGGAGCATCTCGTCCGTAATGCCTGTCAGCTCAATGACCTCTTTCGACAGGTGGCACCCCGGATCGACAAAAGTCTGGAACCGGTCAATTTCCACACCGGATTTCATAATGACCGCACCGATTTCAATAATTTTGTCCCGCCGGGGCATTAAGCCGGTGGTCTCCAGGTCAAAGGCCACATATTCCCCATCGAAGCCCATGTCCACCTTGCCCCGAACCGCCACCCGGTCGTCCACATCGTTGATGTAGTAGCCCTCGCAGCCATAAAGAATCTTAATGGTTTCGTCGGTGCCGGCCACCTTGGGCGCACCCTTCCAATCCTCCACCACATGCAGCGCATCGGTAAAGGACTGGACGCAGCCATGGTCCGTGATGGCAATGGCCTTATGGCCCCAGGCGGCGGCCTGCTTGATGGCAGCCTTCGTGTTGGTCAGGGCGTCCATATTGCTCATGACCGTATGCAAATGAAGCTCCACCCGCTTGCCCTCTTTCGCGGTATCCTTCCGCTTCGGCATGGGGCCGGGCATGATGGAATTGGGCTTCAGAACCATTTCATTGGTGAAATTATCAATCATCAGCCGTCCGGCCACCCGAATAACGGAACCGATTTTCACATTCTCCAGAATCGGCTCCGCTTCCCGCTTCTCCAGAAAACGGCTGATGCGGATGGAGGAGGTATTGTCCGTCATGTCGAATTTTACCACCACGGCATTGCGCTTGGGCAGCTCCTTGTGGTCGATGGCAAAGACCTTGCCCTCCACAAAAACATTACCCATATTCAGATCGATTTCCTTCATGGGCGTGATAACGCCGCGGAACGGCTTGCCGAAAATCGCCTCGCTGGAAACCGCCGCTGGAGCTTCCTTCTTCTGCTCCGGGGGGATATCCGGAATATCCGCCGCTGCGTCCCGGCGTAGTTTGTCCATGGCATCAAACAGAGCCTGCCCCTCCAGGCTATTCCCAGCCTCAAAGGTGATGGTGGCCTGACAGCCGAACCGCTCCGCCAAAGCCGCAATAACTTTTGGCGCAGACTTTTCCAGCTCCATCTTGCCGTTAGCCCGCAGATGAATGGTCAGGTTATTACCATCCCACACATATCGGGCCCCGGCCAGGGACCCCCGGGCCATGGGATCCTGGGCAATGAACAAATCCTGCAATTCCTCCCGCTCGATCCGCTGAAGCTGCCCCGCCGGATGGGCGCAGCATATCTTCATCTGAGCCAGCGCATACAATCCGCAGGCCCATTTCTGAAATTCATTCAGAAACCGGGCTGGAATATATTCATTTGCGTACAGTCCGATTTCAATGGTACGGGCCATCTGGTCGATTTGCGCCCCGGTAATTTGCGCCCCGGTCAGCAACTTTCTCTGCTCTGCCGGCGGGTCATAATCCGGGAACATCTCAAAAAACAGGATTTGATTCTCCATAATTACCTCATCTTATCCGTAGGGGCCGATGCCCACATCGGCCAACGCTCCGTAATACGCCTTTGGCGAGGGCCGATGTGGCCACCGGCCCCTACGGCAATTTGTCTATTCCAATTAAAGTGCTTCAATTCGCTTCAGGAGGGCGGGTAAAAGTTCCTCATAGGGCAGCTTCTCCACCTGCTCTCCCTTTTCAAAAATCATACCCCAGCCGTCGCCGCCGGCAATGCCGATGTCCGCCTCCCGGGCCTCGCCGGGGCCGTTGACCACGCAGCCCATCACCGCAACGGTAATGGGTTTCTGGCAGTCCTTCAGAGCGACATCCACCTGGTTCACAAGACCGATCAGGTCAATCCGTGTACGGCCACAGGTGGGGCAGGAAATAATATTCACGCCCTCCTTCCGAAGACCGGCGGCCTTCAGAATATCCTTGGCGGCGTAAACCTCCTCCACCGGATCATCGGTAAGGCTGACCCGAATGGTATCGCCAATGCCGTCCAGCAGCAGCGCGCCAATGCCCAGCGCGGACTTGATCAGTCCCTGCCGCACAGGGCCGGTTTCTGTCACGCCGATGTGAATGGGATAATCACACTTGGACCGGAACAGCCGGGCCGCAGCCACCATGGTGGGCACCGTGGAGGATTTCATGGATACACAGGTATCATAGAAACCGTACTTCTCCAACAGCTCCAGATGCTCAAAGGCGCTTTCCACCAGAGCATCTGCCGTTGGATGGCCGTACTTTTCCAGCAGCTTCTTGTCAAGGCTCCCGCCGTTGACGCCGATACGGATGGGGATTTTTTTATCCATGCAGACATCCACCACCGCCTGAACCCGATCCTCCCCGCCAATATTGCCGGGATTGATGCGAATTTTGGACGCACCACCCTCTGCGGCGGCAATGGCTAGCTTATAATCGAAATGGATATCCGCAACCAGAGGCAGCGGGCTTTCCTTGCAGATTTCCGCAAATCCCCGGGCCGCCTCCATATTGGGCACCGCCAGCCGAACGATCTGACAGCCCGCCGTATGAAGCTGACGGATCTGCTCCAGGGAGCCTGCCACATCGGTGGTCTTGGTGTTCAGCATGGACTGGATCACAACCGGCGCGCCGCCGCCAATCTGCACACCGCCTACATGGATTTGTCTGGTCATTGGTGTCACCCCTTAAAAATGAAGATGATGTCTTTGAACATAATAATGGCCATCAACCCCAGCAGCAGAACCATACCTGCCGCATGGATGTAGCCCTCGTATTTCGGATTGATCTTCTTTTTGGTAACAGCTTCCACAGCCGTGGTCAGCAGCAGCGCCACGATACGTCCGCCATCCAGAGCGGGCACAGGCAGCAGATTCATGATCGCCAGATTCACCGCCAGGAAGCCGCCAAACCAAAGCATATTCAGGAAGGCATCCAGCGCACTGGGGGACGTATCCGCCACATCGGACATCAGGTCCACAATGCCAACAGGTCCGGACATATCCTTCAGCCCGGCCTTACCGCTGAATAGCATTTGCAGGCTCCAGCGGACATTACGCACAGAATCGATGGTGTTGGCCCAACCGTAAGCCAGCTTGTCGCCAAAGCTCAGGTCACTCTTCAGCCCGAAGCTGAAACCATAACGCATGGAAGTGGTTCCGTCAGGACCGGGAAATTCGTGCTTTTCCATATAAAAGTCGTCCAAAACCACCTTCTGGCCGTCCCGCAGCACAACCAGGTCGTGGATATCTCCTTCATTCAGGTAAAGAATGGTAGAAAAATTGGACTGGACATAAATTTTTTCGCCGTCCACCTCCAGAATCTCATCCCCAAGATGAAGGCCGTCCTCCCGAACCACAGTGCAACCCTGCTCCACTTCAGCGATCACAGGCACTGCCAGCCGCTGAGCCGGCATAAACACAATCGCAAAGAAAATGAATCCAAAAATGAAATTCATCGCCGCGCCCGCAGCCAGAATGATAAACCGCTTCCACCAGGCTGCCTTCTGGAAGGACCGGGGGTTGTCGGTATCCTCATCCTCGCCTTCCATGGCGCAGAAGCCGCCCAGGGGGATGCACCGCAGAGAATAGGTGGTCTCCCCCACCTTCTTTTTGAAGATGGCGGGGCCCATAAACATGGCAAATTCATTGACCTGAACCCCGGAAGCCTTGGCCGCAAGAAAATGACCCAGCTCATGGACGAAGATCAGAACGCTGAACAGTAAAATCGCAAACAAAATAGACATGAAACGCCTCGCAAATCAAACATTTTCCCGGACACACTGCCGGGCCAGACGGTCCGCCTCCAAAATGTCCTCCAGGGTCGGCTCCATCACATTGGGCACAGTCTCCACAGCCTTGCTGACCAGATCATAAATATCGTAAAATCCGATCTTATCCGCAAGGAACAGGGCCACCGCCTCTTCATTGGCGCCGTTCATCACGGCACAAGCCGTTCCGCCCATTTTGGCGCAGCGGCGAGCCAGCGCAAGACAAGGGAAATTCTCCATATCCGGCTGACAGAAGGTCAGACTGCCGCACTTGGTCAGATCCAGCCCATCCACAGGGCAAGAAGTCCGCTCCGGATAGGTCAGAGCCAGCTGAATGGGCAAACGCATATCCGGCGCGCCCATTTGGGCCATCACCGCCCCGTCCACCAATTCAACCATACTGTGAACGATGCTTTGGCGGTGAATCACCACATCCACCTGCTCAACGGGAAGCCGGTAAAGACGCATGGCCTCAATGACTTCCAACCCCTTGTTCATCAGGGTAGCACAGTCGATGGTGATTTTCGCGCCCATCTTCCAGTTGGGATGCTTCAACGCATCGGCTTTCGTCACATTTTGCAGCTGCTCCCGGCTCATGCCGAAGAAAGGTCCGCCGGAACAGGTCAGAATCAGCCGCTTGACCTCTTTGGAATCTCCAACGCCCATGAGGCACTGGAAAATCGCGGAATGCTCGGAATCCACAGGAATGATCTCCACCCCATATTTTTCCGCCTCCGCCATCACCAGCTCACCGGCGCAGACCAGGGTCTCCTTGTTGGCAAGACCAATCCGCTTCCCGGCCCGAATGGCAGCCAGGGTCGGCTTCAGGCCTACCATGCCCACAACGGCAGTGATGACGCAATCCGCCTTTTCATAAGCGGCCGCCTCAATCAGCCCCGCCTCGCCCCAACTGACCCGAATGGGCAAATCAGAAATGGCCTCTGTAAGAGCTATGGCGGCCTCTTCCGTAGCCATAACAGCCAGCTCCGGCATAAACTGTCGGCACTGCTGGGCCATCAGCTCCACGCTGGACCCGGCGGTGAGTGCCACAACTTTAACATCCAACCGACTGATGATGTCAAGGCTCTGCCGACCAATGGAGCCGGTGGAGCCCAGAATGCTAACATATTTCACCATATCATTCACCTATCACGCAATGGGCATAATCTCCAGCAGTGCCTCAATCAGGGGCGCCACGGCAATAACGGAATCAAACCGATCCAAAATACCGCCATGACCCGGGAAAATATATCCATAATCCTTGATCCCGGTCTGCCGCTTGATAACAGAAAAGCTCAGGTCCCCAAACACGCCGCAAAGAGACCCCACCAGGCCATAAATCGCCACAAACACAAAATTCACATTCATATGGAAGAAATGGCGCACAACGAATCCGTAAACGACCATACCCAGGGCCGCAAAAATCACGCCGCCCACCAGTCCTTCCACAGTCTTCTTGGGACTGATGACCGGGCAAAGCTTATGCTTGCCGATGCTGCACCCCACCAGATACGCCCCGATATCGGACAAAAACGCCGCGATAAAGGGAAGCAAAATATAAAACCGCCCCATCTCCATCGCCAGGATCCGCACCAGGGAAGAGAACATAAAAGGAATCACCAGCCCAGCCACCACACACATGGCCGCCTTGGCAAAAGAAACCTTCAAATCGGAGATCATCAGCTCCGAAAACAGCAGGATGTAGAAAATCAGCATCCCCAGCACCGCCGCCACAAGGGAGCAGCCGTAATAACTCCAAACAGGCACCAGAAAAGCCATGGCCATGGTGTAAAACAGCAGCCGCCCCTCCGTCACCAGCTTGGTGCCGTACAGCAGCTCATAGGCCGCAATGGCGGAAAACGCCGCCACAAACCCCACCGCCACGATCTTCGGCGCAAACAGCACCACCACCAGCAAAACCGGCGCCAAAACAAGCGCCACAATGGTTCTTTTCAGCATAGGGCTTACGCACCTCCAAACCGGCGGTTCCGCCGATAAAATTCCGCAATGGCCTCGTCCAAATGCTCCGGCATAAAATCAGGCCACAGCACATTCATAAACACAAATTCCGAATAGGCGCTCTGCCAGGGCAGGAAATTGCTGGTCCGCTGCTCCCCGGAGGGACGGATCACCAATTCCGGGTCCGGCACGCCTGCGGAATCGAGATAATTTTCAAATTCAAGTTCGGTCAGACTGTCGGCGCTCCGTTTTCCCGCCGCCACATCTGCCGCAAAGGCCCGGGCTGCCCGAATGATCTCATCCCGGCCGCCATAATTCAGGCAAAAATTCACCTGAACCTCATGATACTGGGAGGACCTGGCCTCGGTATCCTCGCAGAGCTTCCGAAGCTTGGGGCTCAAACGGCTTAAATCCCCAAAAAACCGGAAGCAAACGCCGTTTTTCTCCATATCCCGGAGTGCTTCCTTCAAATACCGCTCCAGAAGGAGCATAATGCCCCCCACTTCCTCAGCAGAACGTTTCCAATTCTCTGTAGAAAAGGCATAAACGGTCAAATATTTCACGCCGATCTCCCGGCAGTAGTTTGCGATCCGCCGGAACGTCTCGCCGCCGGCCTTGTGTCCTGCAGTCCGGGGCAGCCCACGATTCTTCGCCCAACGCCCATTACCGTCCATGATAATGGCAATATGCTGGGGAACCGGCATCTTTTCATCCTCAGACAGTGCCATAAAAGCACCTCTCTTCTACATTATTAGTAATGTCATTGCGAGCCAGCACGCACGCCGACGTGACAATCCCCCCACAGTTTCCGCATCCCTTTGGAGATTGCCACGTCGGGGCTGCGCCCCTCCTCGCAATGACTGCATGAATGATTAAATCGCCATCAGTTCCTTTTCCTTAATGGCCAGGGCCTCATCCACCTTCTTGATATACTTATCCAGCATATCCTGCAGGTCCTTCTCGGCCTTCTTCTGGTCATCCTCGGTGATTTCGGAGTTCTTCTTCAGCTTCTTGACATAGTCCATGCCATCCCGGCGGATATTCCGCATGGCGACCTTGGCTTCCTCGGCGTACTTCTTGACCTGCTTGGTCAGCTCCTTACGGCGCTCCTCCGTCAGCTGGGGGAACACCAGGCGGATCACACGGCCGTCGTTCTGGGGATTGATACCCAGCTCAGAGCTCTGGATGGCCTTCTGGATGTCCTTCAGCAGCTTGGTATCCCAGGGGGAAATCACCAGGGTCCGGGCATCGGGAGAGGAAATGGTAGCAACGCCGTTCAGAGGCGTCTCACTGCCATAGTATTCCACTGAAATGCGGTCAAGAACCTTCGCATTGGCCCGACCGGCCCGGACAGCGCCGAATTCCTCAGCCAGATGCTCCAGGGACTTGTCCATTCTTCTGCCGTATTCCTTAAAATCAACGTTCATGGGTAAAATCCTCCTTAATTCTTAACGGTGGTGCCGATGGCCTCGCCACGAACCACGCGTACAATACTGTTTTCCTCATCCAGGCCGAAGCAGACCATGGTCATGTTGTTGTCCATGGCCAGCGCCATGGCGGTGATGTCGGTAGCCTTCAGATTATCCTCCAGCACCTTGGCGTATGTAAGCTCGCTGTAGCGCACCGCGTTGGGGTCCTTCTTGGGGTCAGCGGAGTAGATGGCATCTACATTCTTTGCCATCAGGATGGCATCCGCCTCGATCTCCACGCCCCGCAGCACCGCGCCGGTATCGGTGGAGAAATAGGGATTGCCGGTGCCCGCCGCGAACAGCACCACCTTACCCTCATTCAGATACCGCTCGGCAGTATCTCTGGTAAAGTATTCAGCGAACTTGTTCATCTCAACGGCGGTCAGCACCCGGGCATCCAGCCCATGCTGGCCCAGCACATCCGCCACGGCAATGGCATTCATGACGGTAGCCAGCATCCCCATGGCATCGCCGTGGGACCGCTGGAGCTTTCCGGCGCCGTTCTTCACGCCCCGCCAGAAATTACCGCCGCCGATCACCAGACCAACCTGCACGCCCATATCCACGCATTCCTTAATGGAACCGCAGACGCTGTGCAGGATATTAAAATCCAGCCCGGTGCCTTCCTTACCGGCCAGGGCCTCACCGCTGACCTTCAGTAAGATACGTTTATATTTCACTTCACTCATTGTGATCCTCTCCTTCTTTCGTATCCTCCCTATTTTAATATAAGTCGAGCCAATTGACAACCACAAATTGTGAAAAATCTGAAAATGTTTTTACAATGTTTACAATCCCCCGACACCCTTTTTGAAAATCTATCGATTTTGGTTGCAAATCTGAAAGGAATCGGTTATAATAGAAAATTATTTCAAACAAGGAAGGATCATAAAGATGGCTGAGATCACCGAAAGCAAAAATTTCATCCACGCTTTTATTGAAGAAGATATCGCCGAGGGCGGCCGCTATGCTGGTCAGACCGTCCATACCCGATTCCCGCCGGAGCCCAACGGCTACCTGCACATTGGCCACTGCAAGGCTCTGATTATCGATTTCGGCACTGCCGAGAAGTTCGGCGGCCTGTGCAACCTGCGGATGGACGACACCAACCCCACCAAGGAAGATGTGGAGTTTGTGGAGGCCATCAAAGAGGATATCCACTGGCTGGGCTTCGACTGGGGCGACCGGTTCTACTACGGCTCCGACTATTTCGAGAAAGACTACGAGTTCGCTGTGGAGCTGATCAAGAAAGGCCTGGCCTACGTCTGCGAGCTGACCCCCGAGCAGGCCAAGGAATACCGTGGCGATTTGACAACCCCTGCCACCTCTCCCTGGCGTGACCGCCCCATCGAGGAGAGCCTGGACCTGTTCGCCCGGATGCGTGCCGGCGAATTTGAGGACAATAAATACACCCTCCGGGCCAAGATTGACCTGGCCTCCGGCAACTTCAATATGCGCGACCCGGTCATCTACCGGATTCGCCATATGCACCACCACCGCCAGGGCGATCAGTGGTGCATCTACCCCATGTACGACTTCGCCCACCCCATCCAGGACGCCCTGGAGGGCATCAC
>JAZQHH010000087.1:0-5669 GCA_045540495.1 Faecousia sp. | reverse complement strand
ACATTTCCGCCCGCATTCCTCATCAGTCACCGCCTTGCGGCGGCGACAGCTTCCCCCCGGGGGAAGCCATGGCGCCCCTTCGGGGCGCTCGGTGGCCGTAGGCCACCGCAATTCAAACGCACCGCTAAACAATCATTTACCGCACGAACACTATTTTCAGCTCTCCATCTGTTTCCCCAGGAAGCCGGCCACAGTCTGGGCCAGTTTCTGGTCGGATTCCGGCAGGGGCGTCCGGTCGTCGCCCATCAGCAGCAGCACGCAGCCCATCAGATCTCCCTGACTGAGGATCG
The DNA here is from genome assembly GCA_045540495.1 of Faecousia sp. Taxonomy (GTDB): domain Bacteria; phylum Bacillota; class Clostridia; order Oscillospirales; family Oscillospiraceae; genus Faecousia. Next base: position 5,379 of record JAZQHH010000087.1, on the reverse strand, counting down.
GCGCCGCCACCCCCAGGTGGTACTTGTCCGACCCATCCGTGGCCCGGATCAGACTTTCCCCCTGGACATAGCGGTAATTTCTCCGCTGCTCCATGATCTTGTCCAGCTCCTGAGAATTGGGCTTGTCGATCAGCTCCCGCTTTGGGGCCCCGGACAGGGCAATGATGGAATCCCGATCCGCCACCGCCGCAATCCGCCCGGTGTTGTCCCCAATGGACTCACAAATCTGCGCCGCAAAATCCTGCAAATCCCCCATCGGCGAATACTTCCGAAAAATCACGCCCCCATCCTTCTCCGTATAAATCTCCAGCGGGTCGCCTTCACGAATGCGGAGGGTGCGGCGGATTTCTTTGGGAATCACAATACGCCCAAGGTCGTCAACTCTGCGTACAATTCCGGTTGCTTTCATCGTATATCTGTCTCCTTTTCCGTAGGGACACCCGAGGACGGGTGTCCCTACATTGATTTTACAATTTACGATGCTAGTATCTGTCAAAAGGAGAAGATTATACTGCATGATTGGCTTTTTCCAAACGCCCGAATATAATGAAAACAGCTACCAGATTATGTATATAGAAAGGATGCAATACGATGAGAAAAAGGTCTTTGGGATTTATTTTATTCTTCATCGCCGCCATTTTCTGTTTTTCTGCCTGCGGCACGGATGCAACCACCGAAAGCACAGCCACAGAGGATACCTCCGCAAGCAGCGAATCCTTTTATACGATTTCCAAAAACGAAAACCTGACTTACTCATACGAAATTGTTGACAAAAACGGAAATGTTCTGTTTGCCAAAAACAACGCCCCCAAGGAGCCGCACATTGATGAAGTCAGCGAGAACATTATTGGCGTGACGGTCCAAACCGGAACGGGTTTATCTACAAATTGGGCTGTATTTTGCGATGTCGAAAAGGGAACCGTATCTGAAACCTTCCATTATGTCCTCGGAGCCCAGGATGAATATGTTTTTTATGCGGATTTTGAGGATGGTGTCCTCAGCCTGGTGGTGCAAAACATTTTCAACAGCAGCAACCGCACGGTGCATCCCCTCCAGGATTGTGGCGCTTTTGCCGACCCAATTCGGAATCTGACCTTCGATGGTGAAGGAAAAGCAACCATCACCTACTTAACAGGCACCGCAGAAGCCGTCACCGAAACCAGCGCAACCATCGATTATCCATAATTTCCACAGCGGAGCAGGTTTTCCTGCTCCGCTAATTGATTGGGGACCTCTAAAGACGCCTTTCGGGCAAAGCGGCGTATCGGACCCTACGCAGCGAACAATCATTCTCGCCACCACGGTGTCTGTTACTCATATTGACAATCCGATTGACAATTGGTAAAATAGACGAAAACAACCGTTAGAGAGGGGTTTAATTTTATGAGAAATGTTACGAAATGGATTTCGCTGAGCCTTGTGGGTTTGCTTCTGCTGGGCTTTCTGCTGATTCCGGCGCCGGAGCCGGTGCAGGCGGCGGCTTACTATGATGATTACGAAACCATCACCACCATCTACAACTACGGCGGCTGCACCGGCGCCCAGGGTATGGACGTGGACGACACCTACATCTACAATGTGAAAATCGCCAGCTCCACCCAGGACAACGCCTTCATTTCCCGGACCCACAAGGATACCGGCAGCACCGTATATCTGACCAACGCCGCCACCGGCACCTACTTTTTCTCCAATTTCTACCACGCCAACGACCTGGAAGTGGCCAACATCAACGGTGAGACCAACCTCTTCGTGGCCACCAGTCTGGCCGGCAGCACCAGTCTGCTCCGGTTCCGGCTCTCCGGCACCACCCTGACCCAAATCGGCAGCTACCACACCCTCTACAACGGTTCCGACACCGCCATCTCCAGCGCCCGGGTCATGTCCGTGGACGACGAACAGATTCATCTGCTCATCAAAAAGGGGAAATACCTCTATACCGCGGATCTGCCCATCAGCGCCACCTCCGGCTCCATCACCATGACCCACGCCTTCACCCTGGACGTGGCCAACGTGACCATCAACGGCGTCAGCCATGACCTGACCGGCTGGCTCCACCAGGGCTTCGGCTACTACGACGGCCGGATTTTCGTGCCCATCACCTGCGAAACCGACATGAGCATCAGCTCCATCACCGTTTTCAACGTGCTGGGCTCCTCCGGCACCATCCAAAATGACCCCAGTCTGTCCTTCTACATCGATTCGGACTATTACTCCGATAAATTCGAAATCGAAAGCTGCGCCATCTGCCCCAGCGACGGGCGACTCTACTTCAACACCAACCTGGCCACCAGCTCCGATGGCGATCTGGATGCCCTGCACTACATCAGCGGCTATGTCTACGACCCCGCCATGGGCACCGACGGCCCGGATGTCTACCGCTGGGAGACAATCGATAACCAACTCACCTCCGTCACCACCGGCGGCAGCCGCTACAACGCCCCCCTCATCAAGACCGGCACCGTTTCCGGCACCACCTACACCGATGCCCGCTACAGCCTCAGCCGCAGTATCATGCTGGAGCACGACCAGAACTGGATTCTCGAATGGAAATCCTCCGGCACCTGGACCGACGGCGCACTGCTGATGGCCTCCAACAGCAAGAGTAAATACGAGGGCGGCACCTACATTTTCCGCCGGAAAAACAACTCCCTCATCGCCATCGGCCAGTATTCCGGCGGCACCTACTACAATTACGGCCTGGACCTGTCGGACTACGGCGTGGACGGCACCGCCGAACACGTTTACTCCCTGCGCAACCGGGTGGCCGGCGACGGCTCCAACATGGTCTACCTCTTCGTGGACGGCAAGGAGCTTGGCCCCCTGAACAATGCATATCTGGCGGGCACCAGCCAGGGAACCACCTCGGATTGGCTCAACGGAAAGGATTTTACCTTCTCCTACCTCGGCACCGACCTGCACCCCCTGGACGATTGCAAAATCGACTACATTCAGGTCTGGCCCCGGGGCGAGGCGGACAAAAATGACGCCGCCAACAACTACCGCTGGGGCGCCGGCATGACCGCCGTCACCGGCACCGGCCTGACAGAAAACACCGCCACCGCTCTGGCGGGCACCACCAGCGGCGTCACCCTGACGGACAGCCGGTTTTCCCTGGATAAGGACGTGGTGCTGCGCCACGACCGGCCCTGGAGCGTGGAATGGCAGGCCACCGGCAGCTTCACCGGCGGCGCCCTGCTGATGGCGGCGGCCCCCACCAGCAAATCCCCCAACGCCCCCTTCCTGTTCCGCAACAGCGGCGACACCCTCATCGCCCTGGGCTACCACGACGGCACCCGGTTCCACAATTACGGTGTGCGGCTGGATGCCCACGGCATCGACAGCACCCTGCCCCACACCTACCGGCTGACCAACCGCATCGCCAGCGACGGCTCTAACATGGTCTACCTCTTCGTGGACGATGTGGAGCTGGGGCCCATGAATGGCTACCATGTGGGTGGCTCCAACCAGGGCACCACCGGCGATTGGGTGGCCGGGCAGGATTTCACCTTCTCGTATCTCGGCACCGTCCAGCACAACATCAACGCCGACATCAACAATCTGCAGGTCTGGGAAAACGGTCGCCCGGCGGACCACACCCCCGGTCACTACCGGTGGGAAACGGACATGACCGCCGTTTCCGGGAACAATCCCGCCCAAATCCTCTCGGGCTCCGTCACCGTCGGCAGCTTCAGCGGGGCCTACTTCCAGCTGAACCAGCCGGTGGTGCTGCGCCACGATGAAGTTTGGAGCATCCAATGGAGCTCCACCGGCAGCTGGAAGGACACCGCCAACGGCTCCCTGCTCCTCAGCGCCTCGGACGTGAACAACGACCCCTACGCCCCCTACCTGTACCGCCGCAATGCCAGCCACATCATCGCCTTTGGCGAGCGGCGGGACGGCGGCCACCAGAACTACGGCATCAAGCTCTCCGACCACGGCATCGACGGCACCGCCGCCCACACCTACCGCATTACCAACCGCATCGCTTCCGACGGCTCCAACATGGCCTACCTCTATGTGGACGGCCAGGAGCTGGGCCCCATGAATCAACATTTCATCGGCGGCGCCGCCCAGGGCATCACCTCCGACTGGATCTCCGGCAAGGATTTCGTCTTTAACTACCTGGGTACCCCCGATTTTACCATCGGCAACTGCACCATCGAGTATCTGCAAATCGACGAAGCCTGCGCCCACAGCTATGGTGCCTGGAACGGCAGCAACCCAAGCTGCACCGCCGCCGGCACCCAGACCCGCAGCTGCACTCTCTGTGGCCACACCCAGAGCCAAACCATCGCCGCCCTGGGCCACAGCTGGACCGCCGCCACCTGCACCGCCGCCAAAAAATGCGCCACCTGCGGCCAGACCGAAGGCGAGACCCTGGGCCATAGCTACGAAAGCACCGTCACGCCCCCCACCTGCACCACCTCCGGCTTCACCACCCATACCTGCACCCGCTGCGGCAACAGCTATACCAACAACGTCACCGCCGCCCGGCACAACTACCAAGCCGCCGTCACCGCCCCCACCTGCACCGACACCGGCTACACCACCTACACCTGCACCGCCTGTGGCGATAGCTACATCGGCGACACCGTATCTCCCATCGGCCACAGTTATATAGGTGGCATTTGCCAGAATTGTGGCGAGGCAGAGCCCTCCGATCTTGTGGAGCCAACCCTGACCCTGACCGCCGTCACCCTGGCCTTTGAGGATGAGATTTTCTACAATTTGTACTTCACCGCTGATGATATCTCTAATGTGGTGGACATGGGTCTGGTCACCTTCGCCGAGAAGCTGACTGACGGCACCCACGAAAATGCCATTGATGTGATCCCTGGCTACGAAGTGGTGGGCTCCGAGTATCGGGTACGCACCAACGGCATTGCCGCCAAATATATGGGCGACGCCCTGTATTTCCGGGTTTATGCTCAGATGACCGACGGCAGCTATGTTTACGGTGATGTGGCCGGTTACCATGCCGGTGCCTACGCCAAGTCCAAGGTCAACAGCTCCACGGCTTCCACCGCTCTGAAGGCCCTGTGCGTTGCCATGGTCAACTATGGCGCCAAGGCTCAGATTCAGTTCAACTACAAGACTGACAGCCTGATGAACAGCTTCCTCACTGAGGAGCAGAAGGCTCTGGTCGCGGATTACAGCGAATCCATGGTGGATGCCGTTGTGTCTGCCAGCGCTACCAAGGCCGCCAACTTCGTGAAGAGCGGCTTCAGCGGCCGTGGCGTTGCGGTTTCCTTCGAGGGTGCCTTCGCCGTCAACTACTACTTCACTCCCTCTTACGCACCTGAGGGTGAGCTGACCATGTACTGGTGGGATCTGGCCACCTACAACAGTGTGGACGTGCTGACTAAGGAAAATGCCACC
>JAZQHH010000086.1:0-23977 GCA_045540495.1 Faecousia sp. | reverse complement strand
CCCCTCATCCGCCCCTTCGGGGCACCTTCCCCCCAGGGGGAAGGATTTTCTCTGCTAAACAATCATTTACACCCAGAACCCCTTTTTCGACAGACTGTAAAACCGCTGAAAGGCGGTTTTTATTATTTCTCAAACATCTCGTTTACAAATTGTTTTTACTTTTTCTTGTGATTATGTTACAATATATCCAATTATGAGAGCATGGAGCTGAATAATATGGCTTTTGTTGAATTTGAAGATGTGGGCAAGACCTACCACATGGGCGAGGTGACCATCAACGCCCTTCATGATGCGTCTTTTACTGTGGAAAAAGGGGAGCTGGTGGTCATCGTGGGCCCTTCCGGCGCGGGCAAGACCACCCTGCTGAATATTCTCGGCGGCATGGACACCCTGTCCTGGGGCCGTGTGACCCTGGATGGCCGGGAGGTTTCCGCACTGAACAAAAAGCAGCTGACCAACTACCGCCGCAATGAAGTGGGTTTCGTGTTCCAGTTTTACAACCTGGTAGGCAACCTGACGGCCCTGGAAAATGTGGAGCTTGCCAATCAGATCTGCAAGAATCCTCTGGATGCAGCCCAGGTTTTGAAGAATGTTGGCCTGGAGCACCGGCTGAAAAATTTCCCCAGCCAGCTCTCCGGCGGCGAACAGCAGCGGGTTGCCATTGCAAGAGCCCTGGCCAAAAATCCCAAGCTCCTGCTCTGCGATGAGCCCACCGGCGCCCTGGATTACCAGACCGGCAAGGCGATTTTGAAGCTGCTTCAGGACACCGGCCGGAAAACCGGTATGACCGTCATCATCATCACCCACAATTCCGCCCTGACCGCCATGGCGGACCGGGTGATCCGGGTGAAAAACGGAACCGTGGAGTCCGTCACCGTCAACGAGCAGCCTCAGGATGTAGCGGAGATCGAATGGTAATGAGTAAGAATGTAATGCGCAAAAACCTGCGTCAGACCATCTGGAAGTCCCTGGGGCGCTATATTGCTATTGTTGCCATTATCGCACTGGGTTCTGCCATGTTCGTAGGTCTGCTGACCACGAAATCCGATATGGTGGCCACGACGCAGAAATTTACCGATGAAACCAATATGTTCGACCTGCGCCTGCTGTGTACCTACGGATGGACAGAGGCGGAGGTGGAGCAGGTGCGCCAAATGTCCGGCGTGGAATCTGCCGAGGGCAGCATCACCATGGACGTGATCGCCAAACCCTCCGACAGCACCGAGGAGCTGGTCTATCGGCTCCATTCGCTGCCGAATCAGGTGAGCAAGGTGTACCTTCTGGGCGGAAGAATGCCCCAAACCCCCAATGAATGTCTGGTGGACGGCAGCCATGCCGACGATTCCATTCTCGGCACCAGCTTCACGATAGCCGAAAATAATGAATCCGCCACGTTGGAAAGCATGGCCCAGACCACATTTACGGTGGTGGGCTATGTCAGCACCCCGCTGTACATGGATATGGCCCGGGGCAATACCACCCTGGGCAGCGGTAATTTGGCCAGCTATATCTACATCCTCCGGGATGCTTTTGCGGTGGATTACTATACCGAGATTGGCGTGACCCTGACGGGCGAGCATGAGATCTATACGGAAGAATTTACCGATGCCATGGAAGCGATGGCTGAAACACTGAAGCCCGGAGTGACTTTGCTTGCCCAGCAGCGGTATGTAAAGCTGAAAAATGATGCACAGACCGCGTATGACGATGGCCTGCGGGAATATGAAGATGGCATTGCCGAATATGAATCCGGCAAACAGGAGGCGCTGGACGCCCTGGCCCAGGCTCTGCAAACTTTAGAAGATGGCCAGGCGGAGATCGACGCCAACCGGCTGACCCTGCAGGATGCTGAGTCCCAGATCAATCAGGCCCAGGAGGAACTGGACACCAATGGGGCCCTGTTGGTGCAATCCCGGCAGGAGTTGCTCAATGGCAAAGCGGAGGCCTACGGCCAATTTGCCGCCGCCTATGCGGAGCTGTCCGCCAATCAGAAGGAGGCTTCCGCAGGTCTGAAGCAGGTGCAGGACGGCCTGAAACAGCTGGACGACGGCATCGCCCAAATGGAGGACGGCCTGACCCAGATCGCCGAGGGTCTGGAAAAGCTGGAGCTGGTCATCAGCATCCTGGAGCCCAGTGTGGAAACCGCCCGGTCACTGCTGGACCTTGCCAATTCCGCCGCCATCAAGGATGAAACCTTGATCTCCGAATTGGAAGCGCAGCTTTCCGAATTGGAGGCGCAGCTGAAGGATTACCAATCTCAGCGGCAGGAGCTGCTGGATACGCAGGAAGAACTCTCCGCGCAGCTGCCGGAGTTGGAGGCCCAGCGGCAGACCCTGGCGGAAACGGAACAGACCCTGCTGGAGGGCCTTGCCGCCATCGAGCAGGGCCTGACGGAGCTTGGCCTTGCCCAGGCCCAGGCGGAAAATGAATTTGCCTCCGCAGAGGCCCAGCTCAATGCCGGTGAAAATCAGTTGACCCAGGGTCAGGCGGAGTTGGATGCCAAAAAGGCAGAACTGGAATCCGGCAAGGCCGCCCTGGAGCAGGCCCAGCTTGATCTGGATGCGGGCCGGGCGGAATACGAGACTCAAAAGGCTGAAGCGGAAACGAAGTTTGCGGATGCCGAAGCGGAACTGGCCGATGCTAAAGCCAAGCTGGAGGAGGGGAAGGAAGCCATCGACGCTATGGCGGAGCCGGAGACCTTCGTCCTGGATCGGAATACCAACGTGGGCTACCTGGCGGTGGACAGCAATTCCGATATCGTGGCGGGTGTGTCCCGGGTGTTCCCGGCGTTCTTCCTGCTGGTGGCAGCCTTGGTCTGTATCACTACCATGACCCGAATGGTAGAGGAGGAGCGGACCCAGATCGGCATTCTCAAGGCATTGGGCTATAAAAACCGTGCTATTATCAATAAATACTTATTCTATTCCGGCTCCGCGGCGGTGTTAGGCTGCGGTCTTGGCGTCGTGGTGGGCAGCATTGTGTTCCCGAAGATTTTGTGGGCGGCCTACAGCATCATCCTGAACGTCACCCCGGATATTGAGCTTGGCTTCAACTGGCCCCTGTGTACGGCTGTGGTGGTAGCCTATACTCTGGTATCTATGCTTGTAACCTGGCATTGCTGCCGCCGCTCCCTGAAGGAGGTTCCCGCTGAGCTCATGCGCCCCAAGGCCCCCGCAGCGGGTAAAAAGATTTTGCTGGAGTACCTGCCTTTCTGGAATCAGATCAGCTTCCTGAATAAGGTGATGTTCCGCAATGTCTTCCGTTACCGCCAGCGGTTGTTGATGATGCTGGTGGGAATCGGCGGCTGCACTGCACTGCTGCTGACCGGCTTCGGCTTCCGGGATTCCATTATGGACATCGTCAACCACCAGTTCTCTGAGGTGACGGTTTACGATATCGAGGTCTATTTCTCCGGCGGCCAGACTCCCCAGCAGCAGCAAACCTTCCGGGATTCTCTGCGCTGGGATACGGAGGATATGCTTTTTTATTACCAAGCCAGCATGAATCTGGATCATCAGGACAAGACCCGGGAAGTCTTCCTGATCGCATCTGACGGCAATGCCGAAGGGTTTGTGGAGCTTTATCAGGGAGAGGAAAAACTGTCAGAGCCGGGGCTGGGGGAGACCGTCCTGTCCGTTGGCGCGGCAGAGGCCCTTGGCATCAAGGTGGGCGATACGGTCACCCTCCGGGACCCGGATATGCGGGAGCTGACCCTGACGGTGTCGGGAATCTTTACGAATTATGTCTATAATTTTGCTTTGGTGCATCCTGATACGCTGGTACAGCAGTGGGGCAGCTGCCCTGCAAGTCAAATGGCCTATGTGAACGTGGCGGAGGGCCAGGATGTCCATGCCGTGGGCGCGAAGATCGCTGGCCTGGACGGGGTTGTGAACGTGGCCATCAGCGAGGATCTTGCCAACCAGGTGGGGTCTATGCTGGATGCGCTGGATATGGTGGTGGTGACCATCGTGATCTGCGCCGGCTTGCTGGCGGCTATCGTGCTGTATAACCTGACCAATATCAGTATTACCGAACGGGTCCGGGAAATCGCCACCATCAAGGTCCTTGGTTTCAATTCCAAGGAAACGGCCCTGTACGTTTTCAAGGAGAACCTGTTCCTTTCCGCCATGGGTGCAGGCCTTGGCCTGTTCGGCGGCATTTACCTGCTGAAATTCGTGATGAGCCAAATCAAGATCGACATGGTCTGGTTCACCGACCGCCTGACCCCCTGGAGTTTCGTCTGGGCCGTGGTACTAACTATGCTCTCAGCCATTCTGGTTGATCTGCTCCTGTATTTCAAACTGGAAAAAATCAACATGGCTGAGGCCCTGAAATCCGTAGAATAATCGTCAAACCGGCGTGCCCCAATCGGCACGCCGGTTTGTGCTGATTTTTTGTGGGAATATTATGTAAATCTGGAATACCCCTTGACTTTGAATTGGTGCAGGTATTATAATAAAATCGACAGTATCGGCATCGAATCGACATGGGGAGGATCACATGAAGCTAACAAAACGTTTTATCAGTATTTTTTTGGTAGTTGCCAGCCTTTTGGCCTGGATTCCCGCCACTCGGGCCCAGGCGTCGGATGCGCTTCCTTCTGAGCTGTATTTGACCCAGACCCGGCGTGGGACCTGCACGCTTTGCTCTGCAGCTATGATGCTCCGGGCCTGTGCCTACTATGCGGGCAACCCCGAATGGAATCAAATCACCGAAAACGGCATCCGTCCCACCGCCTGGCTGGAAGGTTCAGGTTTGTATTGGACCTTTACATATACCCAGGGTACCACCGAGATGACTGTTGACCATGCCTATCTTTCCGGTGTCAGCATTTCCCAGTTAAAGACCCTTCTGGATACCTATCCCGATGGCATTGTCCTGTACTGCGGCAATCTGCCCCATGCTGTTTATCTGATCGACTACGTGGGCGACACCTTCTATTGTGCGGAAACCGTCGAAAATTACTCCGGCAAACGGATCACCCTGGCCGAATCCTGGCTGGGTAACCAGTATGGTTCCCAGGCCAATGTGTTGAAAAATGTCACCGCCTACTGGTATATTAAGGAGAGCAACGTGGTCCGGGACTGCGGCTGCTCCGCCACCTATGCCGGAACCTATGTCTGCACCACCGCCTCCAGTGATCTGACCATCCGCAGCGGCCATGGAACGGATTATTCTGTCCTGGGCTATATCCCTTCCGGGGCAGAGGTCTATGTGTCCAGAGCCACGGGGGAGGGAACCTCCGACTGGGCCCATGTCCAGTACGGCGGAATTTCCGGCTACGCATCCATGAAATATCTGTCCCTGAAGAAGGACCTCGTCATCCGTGGCAGTGGCTCGGTGGTAAATCTTTCCCTGGACAACCAGAAGACCGCTGAACTCCAGTTCTGGACCAGCGGCAGCTATGAAAACCCTGTCAGCCTCAGCTGGAGCCGCAGCAATACCAATGTCAGCTGCTCCTGGGCCGATATGGAATCCGGCAAATTCCCTCTGACCATCACCGCTAACAAGGCCGGTACGACCCAGCTCACCATTACCGCCACCGACTCCCAAACCGGCGATATTCTGGATAAAATGGTGGTGGACGTGACGGTTGGCAGCAAGAGCTACACTGTTTCCTACAACGCCAACGGCGGCTCCGGTGCGCCTGAGGATCAGCTGAAGCTCCAGGGGCTGGGATTGACCCTGTCCGCTACGGTTCCCACCCGGCTGGGCTATACGTTCCTTGGCTGGAGCGCCAATCCCGGCGCCACCGCTGCGGATTATCTGCCCTCCTCTGGCTACCAGACTGACCGGAATATCACCTTCCATGCCATCTGGCAGCAAGCCGCCACGATCCCCTCCACTGTCGCCGATGCCAGCTTCAGTGCCGTGGTTCCCTTTGCCGGCGGCCACCAAAGCTATATTTTCACCCCCTCCAAAACCGGTGAATATACCTTTGCAAGCTCCGGTGATCTGGATTCCAAGATATGGATCTACACCGCCGATGGAACCCTGGTGGATTCCAATAATAACGGTGGCCCCGGTGATAATTTCCTGCTGACCACCGTCCTGACGGGGGGCAGTACCTACTTCCTGCGTGTGCGCAGCACCAGTGTCGGTGTGGTTAATTTCACTGCGGTTCGGGAAATGCCCTATATTATGAGTCAGTCGGCGAATGTAGCTGTTCCCAAAGACCAAATGGCCCGTGTGACCATCACCGCCCAGGGCCAGGGCCTGACCTATGAATGGTACTACGCCAACGCCGGTTCCACCAGGTTTACAAAAACCGGTACCTTCACTTCTTCCAGCTACTATGTTCCCATGAACGAAACCCGCAATGGTCGCCGTATCTACTGCGTCATTACCGACCAGTATGGCAACCAGATTCGTACGGATACCGTGACATTGTCCCTCAAAAACCAGCTGATGATTCTCAGTCAGCCCACTGATTCCCGGGTGCTCCCCGGTCAAACGGCAGAGGTTCGGGTGCAAGCCCAGGGCGACGGTCTACGCTATACCTGGTACTATGCCAATGCAGGCTCCGATGATTTCCAAAAGACCAACTCTTTCACCACAAATCGTTACTACGTCAAGATGAATGATGTCCGGGATGGCCGCCGGGTTTATTGCGTCATTACCGATAAATACGGCAGTAAAGTGCAAACCAATACCGTGACTTTGGGCAAGCCTGAACCGGTGAAGATCACCAAACAGCCCACCGATGTAACCGTTCCCGCAGGGGAGATGGCCAAGGTTACGGTGAGCGCTGTTGGCGATGGCCTGACTTATAAATGGTATTACGCCAACGCCGGTTCCAGCCAGTTCACAAGAACCGGAACCTTCACCTCTTCCAGCTACTATGTTCCTATGAACGAAACCCGCAATGGCCGCCGGGTCTATTGCGTAATAACCGATCGCTATGGCAATCAGGTTCGCAGCAACACCGTGACCCTGAGTAAGGAGCCCCCGGTCAAGATTCTCCGGCAACCTACCAATGCAGCGGTGGCAATGGGAGAATTGGCAGAGGTAACAGTAAGCGCCGAAGGGCAGGGCTTGACTTATGAATGGTACTACGCCAACGCGCTCAGCGATACCTTCAAGAAAACCGGTTCCTTCACCGGCAATCGTTACTATGTGACTATGACGGAAGCCCGTAATGGCCGCCGGGTCTACTGTGTCATCACAGACAAGGATGGATACAGTGTCCAGACTGAAACCGTGGTGATCAGCGAAGCATCAACGCTGCAAATCGTCAGTCAGCCTACCGATGTAACGGTGGCCGACGGACAGGAGGCCCGGGTAACCGTCCAGGTCACCGGCGAAAACCTGACCTACACCTGGTATTATGCCGAACCCGACTCCAGTGCCTTTGTAAAAAGCGACAGCTTCACCACCAATAGCTACTACATTACCATGAACGAAGCCCGCAATGGCCGCCGCGTGTTCTGCCTGATTACAGATGCAGAGGGCAACGCCGTCCAGTCTGCCACAGTATCTTTGAATATGGCTTGATATAAAAACACCGACGGAATGCACCGTCGGTGTTTTTTGTCTGAAATGTCAAAATATATGTTGCATAATTGTGCATCATGTGCTATGATTTGGAACTGGTGCTGATGATATTGGCACGAGTTTTGTTGGATTCGACGGGAAAAGAGGACGAGATCATGGCGCGACATCCTGTAAAAATGTATCCCGGAGCCGGAGCGGTTCCTGCGTTTCTTCGGCTGCGGCATCTTTCCGCAGGGCTGCTGAATTTTGTCAGATCCCATGTGGTGATGACGGTGGCCCTGTTGGCCGCTGTTGTAACCAGTATCATCGTCCCGGTGGATGCGGCCTATATTGGCTACTTTGATTTTAAGACCCTTTCCTGCCTGTTCTGCGTGCTGGCTGTGGTCTGCGCGCTGAAGGAAATTCAGTTTTTCTATATTCTGGCGAAAAAGATCGTCCAGTGCTTCCGTAATGCCCGGCTCAGTGTCCTGGCCCTGGTGTATATCACCTTCATCGGCTCCATGCTGATCGCCAACGATATGGCCCTGCTGACCTTCCTGCCTCTGGGCTGGTTTGTTTTGTCCAGCACCGGGAAGGAGAAGTATATGTCCTTCACCTTCATCATGCAGAACATTGCCGCCAATCTGGGCGGTATGCTGACCCCCTTCGGCAACCCGCAAAATCTCTATCTGTATACCAAATTCGCCATCCCCAATGGGGAATTCATGTTCATCATGCTGCTGCCGTTCCTGCTGTCGGTTGGATTGATCACAGTATGCTGCCTGATTTTTGTCAAACCGGAGCCTCTGGCCGTGTCGGATGAAAAGGTCAGTCTCCCTGTTGGCAGAACCGTCCTGTACCTGGCCCTGTTCGCCCTGTCCATTGCCATTGTGTTCCGTGGCATCCCTTATGTGCTAGGGCTGGTCATCATTCCCGCCGTATTGTATTTTGCAGATCGGAAAGCCCTGAAAGAAGTGGACTATCCGCTGCTTCTGACCTTCGTATTTTTCTTTATTTTTGCCGGAAATATGGCCCGGATCCCGGCGGTGCGGAACCTGCTGTCCGGTTTGCTGGAGAAAAACACACTGCTGTTCAGCGTGGTGTCCTGCCAGTTTATTAGTAATGTGCCTTCGGCGATCCTGCTGTCCCAGTTCACGGGCAATTATGCAGATTTGCTGGTTGGCGTCAACATCGGCGGCACCGGCACGCTCATTGCATCGCTGGCCAGCTTGATTACCTTTACCGAGTACACCAAGCATTTCCCGGAAAAAACCGGTACCTATGTGAAGCAATTCACCGCCTTCAACTTCGGCTTCCTCGCAATTCTGACGGCAGTGATGCTGTTCGTATAATGGAATACACCCCCGGTACGCCCGATGTCTGCAATGACATATTGGGCACACCGGGGGTGTTTTGTATTAATTGAAAGGGAATTTCAGACTTTTTGCATCCAGCAAGCCGGCTTTGGTGGCTTTTTCTTCGGTGTCAAAAAGATGGATCCCACCACTGGATGCCGGAGACCAGTACCAGAATAGATCATCTTCATCAAAAACGTGCCGAAGAATGGAGTAGCTGTAGACGTTGTTCTTCCGGCTGATCTCCAGCAGAAGATCAGCGCTGACTTCGATGACATGAACCACAGTCATATCATCTTCCGTTTCTAAAAAACTGCCGGTAAATTTGTTGTAGTACCAGTTTGTCACCTCAATCCATGAGCGGGCAAAGGGGTTAGTGAACAGCTTATGGAACCAGGGCCCTGCGAGGCTTTCTTTTCGACCGTCGGGAAGAAGGAAGAACCATTCACTGCGCAGGATATGATTCCACTTACGTTTTTCCAGAAGCTGTAGCGGTGTTGTGAAGAATCGCCGCAGAAAATCGATGGCCCGTTGGGGGTAGGGGAGCATACCTTCCGTCAGATCGCTGGTATAGTCTTCGAAATGACAATGGTCGCCAAAGTAGAAGACAATGATCTCATTGTGAAATACCTCAAAACCAATTTTGTGTTCCGGTTCGATCATCACGTAATCAGAGCGGTAAGGCCTGCCACGCCAGTCGGTATTTTCTGTGGTGATGTTGACATGGCGTAGCTCCACAATATCATGCAAAGCCTCTAAAATCTGCTTAGTTTCAGGATATAAGGTGTTCATCTGTATTTTTCTTGAAGATACAGGATCGCCTGCCGGTAGCCCTCCAGCCCCAGGCCTTTGATGGTCTTTTCGCAGTAAAGACCGGCATAGGAGATTTGCCGGAAGGCCTCTCTGGAGTCCACATCGGAAATGTGTACCTCCACCGCCGGAATGGATACCGCCTTCAGGGCGTCCAGAATTGCCACAGAGGTGTGGGTGTAGGCCGCAGGATTGATGACGATGCCGTCAAAATTCCCGTAAGCGGCCTGAATCTTGTCCACGATATCTCCTTCGTGATTGGATTGATATTGCTCGATGGTCAAAAATTCCTCCTTTGCCGTCTGCTCCAGCAGCGCCAGCAGGTCAGCGAAGGTGTTCTTGCCATAGATGCCCGGTTCCCGGATGCCCAACATATTGATGTTGGGGCCATTGATAACCAGGATTTTCATATTCATCCCTCCAAAATCCGAATAATTTCTGCAACGGTGACATCCACATTGCCGTCGTTATGGATGGTGTGATCCCCGAAGGACTCATACATCGGCTTGCGGATCCGATACATTTCCGATAATTTTCCCTGCTGGGAAAGGGGACGGCCGTCGGTGGGGAGCTTTTCGATATCCCGTTTCAGCCAGAAGATGGTGCCGTTTTGGTGGAGCAGGGGATAGTTTTCCTGCCGTGTGACACAGCCGCCGCCGGTGGCGATGATGAGCCCGGAACGTTTTCCCAATTCGGCAAGGACCTGGGTTTCAATAGCCCGGAAGCCGGGTTCTCCCTGTTGAGCGAAAATGTCGGCAATGGCCATTCCGGCGGCTTTGACGATTTCCGCATCCGCGTCCACCAGCTCTCTTCCCAAGGCGGCGGAGAGCTTTTTGCCAACAGTGGATTTTCCGCAGCCCGGCATCCCAATCAGCACGATATTTTCCATCTGACTTTTCAGAATCCGGTGAATTTCCGTAATTTTTTCGTCGGAAATCAGGCTCCTGGTGAACCATTCGGCGCTTTCCTTGGCCTGAGCCACCAGCATCCAAAGTCCGTTCATGGTGACGAGGCCCCGCTTTTCCGCATCCAGTAAAAGCTGCGTCCGGGCGGGATTGTAGACGATGTCCAGCACCCCTTCCAGCCCGGGGAACAGGGAAAGGTCGATGGGGGAGTGCCCAACCTTGGGATACATCCCCACCGGGGTGGCATTGACAATGATTTTTGCATCGGCATGAAGGTGCAGATTGCCGTAATTGTTCTCACCGGAGCGGGAAATCACAATCACATGAGCCCCCAGCTCTTCCATAACCGCCACGGCCGTATTGGAAGCACCGCCGCTGCCCAGTACCAGTACCTTTTTCCCGGCGGCATCCAGCCCACTTTTTCTGACCATGGACTGAAATCCGAAATAATCGGAATTATGTCCAATCAGGCGGCCATCCTCCCGCCGGACGATGGTATTCACCGCACCCAGCCGACGGGCAACAGGGGACAAATCATCCAAATAGGGGATAACGGCTTTTTTGTAAGGAATTGTAACATTTAACCCAGAAAAATCACCATTTTTCAAAAATCCTTCCAGTTCATCGGGATTTTTCTCAAACAAATCATATTCATAGTCCCCAAGATGGCCGTGAATCTGGGGGGAGTAGCTGTGGCCCAGCTTTTCTCCGAGCAACCCGCACCGCATCATACGACCTCACAGAAGCTGCCCAGATACTTGAATTCCTCGCAGAGGTCATCCAGCTCGCACATCAGCTGCACGAATTCCTCGGAGTAGATAGAGGTTTCCAGGTCGAAGTAGAACATGAACTCAAATTCCCGGTCGGGAATGGGGCGGGATTCCAGCTTGGTCACATTGATGCCCAGGGTGTAGAGCCGGGCCAGCACCCGGTACAGGGAGCCGGGCTTATGGGGCAGCACCATCATGATGCTGGTCTTGTCAGAGCCGGGGTAAATCTCCAGCTTTTTGCTGATGCAGATAAACCGGGTGTGGTTGTTGCCCTTGTCCTGAATGGATGCGGCCAGATTTTCCAGATTGTAAAGCTCCGCACAGGCCCGGCTGCTGAGGGCCGCCACATCGTCCCGTCCGGATTTGGAAACCATTTCTGCCGCCACGGCGGTGTTTTCCACCGCGATTACATCCACGTCCTTCAGCTCCCGCAGAAAATCCGAGCATTGGTTGATGGCCTGCTCATGGGAGTAGATGGTTTTGATTTGGTCGAGCTTCGCCCCCTTATTGGCCAGCAGATTGTGGTCAACCTTCAGCCGGAAGGTGCGGACGATGGAGAAATTGTGGTGGATCATCAGGTCATAGACCTTTTTCACGGAGCCGGCAGTGGAATTTTCAATGGGCAGGATGCCATATTCGCACAGCCCCTGTTCAATGGCGGTGAACACTCCGTCAAAGCTCTTGAAATACATGATGAAGGGGTCCCGGAAAATTTTCTCACAGGCGATTTGAGAGTAGGCGCCCTCCACACCCTGACAGGCTACCATAGGTGCCCTGGGGAACAGCTTGGGGGTGGATTCAATGGCAGCAGCGATTTTCTCATGCAGGGGAGAGGAACTCATATTCCGCTTGCTCTGGTAGCTGCGGCTCAGCTCAAAGAGCATGGAGTACAGCACCCGGGTATAGTTCGACATCTCAGGCCCGGCCTTTTTCGCCACATCCTGCATGATCTCCCGCTCCCGGGCGGGCACCAGAATGGGCATATTGTGTTCCTTTTTGTAAGCGGCGACCTGGGCAGCGATATCCATTCGCTGGCAAAAAAGCTTTACCAGTTCGTCATCAATTTGGTTGATTTTTTTTCGAAGATCCTTCAAATCCATCATTGTTTTCTCCTGTTTGTCTGGGTGTTTCCCAAAATCAAATCGTAAATTGCAATAGCAGCAGCGGCTTCAATCACTGGCACAGCCCGGGGAACGATACAGGGATCATGGCGGCCTTTGATGCATAACTCCTGTACTTCCATTTTACTTAGAGAAACGCTTTGCTGCTTCTGGAAGATTGAAGGAGTAGGCTTGATCGCCGCACGGAAAATGACAGGCATTCCGTTTGTTATCCCACCATGGATTCCACCCGCTGAATTGCCGCATAACGTGACGTTATGATTGCTGTCGATGGTGTAATTGTCGTTGCATTCAGATCCACGCATTGAAGAGGCATGAAAGCCATATCCGAATTCCACACCCTTTACAGCGGGAATTCCGAAAACGATTTGGGCGATACGGCTTTCTACACCGCCAAACATGGGCTCGCCAATTCCGGCGGGAAGGCCGGTAACAGCACATTCAATGATGCCACCAACACTGTCACCCTCCGCTTTTGCTTTCGCAATTTCCTGGCGAAACAGTTTTTCGTGATCTTCATCAAGGACAGGGAATTGATGATAATTGTGGACATAATCATGGTCCGGATCTGTTTCTATAAAACCACCAACGCTTGTTTCGCCGATAGCGCAGATAATGGCACGAATTTGAATCCCCATTTCCTCCAGCCATTGTTTACACAGTCCGCCGGCGATGCACAGAGGGGCAGTTAGACGGCCGGAGAAGTGTCCGCCGCCGGCGGCATCCTGAAAACCGCCGTATTTGATCTGGGCGGTGTAATCGGCGTGGCCAGGACGGGGGCAGTCCTTCAAATTGTTGTAGTCCCCGGAGCGGGTATTCTTGTTGTAAATGACCGCAGCAATGGGAGCGCCACAGGTGTAGCCGTCCAAAAGACCGGAGAGAAATTCCGGCCGGTCCTCTTCCTTTCGGGGGGTGGACCAGTCATTCTGGCCCGGAGCCCGGCGGTTCAGGAAGGTCTGCAATTTATCGGTATCCACCGGCAGCCCTGCGGGAATGCCGTCCAAAGTCATACCGATTGCCGGGCCGTGGGACTGACCGAAAATGGATAATTTCAAAGATTTACCGTATGTACTGCTCATATTTTCCTCCTAACCGGGCGTATTCCTCCCAAAATTGAGGATAAGATTTTTGAACGCATTCTGCGCCCAGAATGGTGACCGGCTTCTTGCAGACCGTAGCCCCAATGGCGGTTGCCATGGCAATGCGGTGGTCGTTTACGGCATCCACGGTGCCGCCCCGGAGTCCGGTGCCGGAAATGGTCAAGGTAGAATCGGAGGCGCTGGCCTCACCGCCGAGTTTTTTGATCATAGCGATGGTGGAGGCCACCCGGTCCGATTCCTTCAGCCGAAGCCGTTGGATATCTGTAAAGACGGCCCCCTTATTTGCGGCGGCAAAGACCGCCAAAATCGGCACCAAATCCGGAATATCCGCCGCGCAGATGCTGGGGGCAGTGTCCTTTAGCTGTGGAATGATATCAAGCACCGCCCGATCCCCCTGGGGGGATTCCGGGTTGAGGCCATGGATGGATAATTCGCTTCCAAGGCCGCTGGCTGCAACAAAAAATGCGCCGTTGCTCCAATCTCCCTCCACGTCGATATAGCCCGGGGAACGGAATTGGCTGCTTCCCAACTTTGATGGCTCACCGCCAAAAAGCCGAATGGCCTCCTCGGTCAGACGGATATAGGGCTTGGATTCAATTTTACCCGTGATGGTCAGGGTGCAAGCTGCGTTCATCAGGGACAGAGCCAGCATCAGCCCGGTGATATATTGGCTGGAAACGCCGCCATCAATTCGGTAATCCCCGGGTCGCAGCTTTCCGGTGCAGCGAAGGGTATCGGCGGTGGGCCTGGAAAGGCTGCAGCCCATCCGCTCCAGCTCCTCCCACAAGGGGGAAAGGGGCCGCTGGGGCAGCCGCCCGGCCATCAGGAAGGTGGCATCCACCCCCAAAGCACCCACGATGGGCAGCATAAACCGAAGGGTGGAGCCGCTTTCGCAACAATTCAGGGTGGCGGCTGCGGGAATGGCCGTTGCTGGGGTTACCAAATATCCGCTGTCGGTGCGGACGATCTCAGCGCCAAGAGCGCAGAGGCAGTCCACGGTAGCTTCGATATCCCGGTTGGTTTCCGGGCATCGAAGCTGGGTGGGCTTGTCAGCGAAGGCAGCGCAAATTAGCAGCCGGTGGGCCTGGGATTTGGAGGGGATGATGGTGATATCCCCCCGCAGCAGGCGGGGGTGGATGGTGATGTCCATATTACAGACCTTCTTGAATCAAGGATTGAAGTTTCGTGACTTCTATCGGATACAGGATGCAGTTTCCAATTGCAATCGGTACGATCAAATTGACCGTGCCACCGGCGCGCTTTTTGTCGGAAAGGGCGCTTTTGTAAAGGCTTTCGGCATCATATTCCGTTTCGGTGGGGAGGCCAAACTGCTGGATCAAGGCAACGATCTGCTCTTTTGTTTCCGCGGTACAAAGCTCTTGACGCTGGGCGGCCCGGGCCACGATGGCCATACCGATGGCAACGGCTTTGCCATGGGAGATGCTGAAGTGGCTCTGAGCCTCCACGCCATGGCCGATGGTGTGACCCAGATTCAGCTTCATCCGGGCTCCGGTGTCGAATTCGTCCTCCATGACCACATCCCGCTTCAGCTCCACACACCGGGCGATCACATCCTCCCGATGGAAGGCGAGCCCAAATTGGGTCAGATGCGCAAACAGGGCAGGATCATACAAAATGCCGTATTTAATCACCTCGGCACAGCCGTCCCGGAAGATGTCCTCCGGCAGGGTGTTCAGGGTGTCGGTGTCGCACAGCACCAGCTTCGGATGGTAGAAAGCACCACAGAGATTTTTCCCGGCGGGCAAATCGATGGCGGTTTTACCGCCCACAGAGGAATCCACCGCCGCCAGCAGGGTAGTGGGAACCTGAATAAAATCGATGCCCCGGAGAAATGTAGCAGCGGCAAAGCCGGTCAAATCGCCTACCACGCCACCGCCCAGTGCAATCAAACAGTCGGAGCGGGTGATGTGATTTTCTGCCAAAAAGTTCAGAAGCTCCAGATAAATCCTGCCGTTTTTGCTTTCTTCTCCGGCGGGAAATACGAAATCGATCACCTCGAAGCCAGCTTCACGCAAGCTGGAGGCGGCCCTTTCGCCGTAGAGCGGAAACACGTTGCTGTCGCTGACAATGGCAACTTTCGATGCTTTACAAAGCTTTTTGACTTCCCGCCCCAGTGCCGACAGCAGGCCGCTGCCAATCAGCACCTGGTAGCTTCTGGAGGCTGTCACTTCGATGGTTTTCATCCGTCCACCGCTTCCTTTCGGCGCTTGCCCTCGTCCAGCAGAGCCACTAGGGCAGCTTCGTCGTCGTTTTGGATAGCCATTTGGTATTTTTTCAAACTTTCAATCAGAGTGTCCAATTCAAAAAGCAGATTTTCTTTGTTTTCCAGGAACAATTCTGCCCACATTTGGGGGTTCAGCCAGGCAACTCTCGTCAAATCCTTGTAGCTGCCTGCGGAGAAGCCCTTGTGTTCCAGGGCGGTGGGGGACTTGATGAAGGCGTTACTGACGATGTGGGGCATCTGGGAAGTAAAAGCAATCATCCGGTCGTGGTCCGCGGCGGTTGTCACCGAGAAGGAGCCGAAGTGGCAGGGGGCCAGGGCCTGCTTGGCCCGGTCCAGCAGGTCGATATCGTCAAACCGGTCCGGTACCAGCACCATGGGGGCACCGTCGAAAAGGTTAGCCCGGCTGTACTTGAAGCCGGAGAACTGGGTGCCCGCCATCGGGTGGCCGCCGATGAAGGTGAAGCCGTATTCCTTGGCGATGGGGAAGCACCGGTCGCAGATTTCCTTCTTAACGCCGCAACAGTCGATAACCAGGGCATCCTTGCGAATATAGGGGGCGTTTTTCTCCAGCCAGGCGGCGGAGCCTTCGGGGTAGATGGCCAGCAGAATCAGGTCGCACTGGGCCATATTTTCCGGGGTCAGGGGCGCCTCCACCGCACCGGCCAGCATGGCGAAGGACAGCATACTCTCATTCCGGACGCTGCACAGCACCCGGTGCCCCTCCAGGGCATAAGTTCTGGCCAGGGAGCCGCCAATCAGACCCAGCCCCAAAATTCCGACGGTCATACTATCGCCTCCCGGATTCTCTGCACCTTCCGGCTCAGCTCTTCAAACTGAGCGGGGGTCAGGGACTGGGCACCATCGCAGAGGGCGCAGGCGGGCTTGTTGTGGACTTCGATAATCAAGCCGTCGGTACCGGCTGCGGTTGCGGCCACGGCCATGGGCGGCACCAGCTTTGCTTTTCCTGTGGCATGGCTGGGGTCCACGATTACGGGCAGATGGCTCAGCTCATGCAGCACGGACACAGCAGACAAATCCAGGGTGTTCCGGGTATAGGTTTCAAAGGTGCGGATGCCCCGTTCGCAGAGCATGATATTCTCGTTGCCCTCGCTCATGATGTACTCGGCGCTCATCAGCAGCTCCTGCAGTGTGTTAGCCAGGCCCCGCTTCAGCAGAATGGGCTTGTTGGTTTTGCCCAGCTCCTTCAGCAGATTAAAATTCTGCATATTTCTGGCGCCGACCTGAATAATGTCCACATCCGCAAACAAATCCAGGGTAGAGATGTCCATAATCTCGGTGACGATGGGCAGGCCGGTTTCGGCCTTTGCCTTCAGCAGCAGATCAATGCCCTGGCCACCCATGCCCTGGAAGGCATAGGGGGAGGTGCGGGGCTTGAAGGCACCGCCCCGGAGGATGTTGGCACCGGCGGCCTTGACGGCCTTGGCTACCTCGATAATCTGATCTTCGGATTCCACGGAGCAGGGGCCTGCCATCATGGCGAAATTGCCGCCGCCGATTTTCACTTTGCCCACTTCGATAACGGTATCGTTGGGATGGAATTTCCGGTTGGCCTGCTTGAAGGGCTCAGACACCCGCTTGACGGATTCCACCATTTCCAGGCTGCTCAGCAGCTCCATATCCACCCGGCTGGTATCGCCGATCAGACCAAGGACCGTGACCTCGGCACCTTCGGATACATGGACATCCAGCTCCATCCGGGCCAGCCAGTTGATGAGGTGCTTGGTTTGTTCGGGGGTCGTGCCGTGCTTCAAAATTGCGATCATAATGAACATCTCCTAACAAAAATAACGCCGCCCGGATGATCCGTGCGGCGTTTTGGAAATACGGTTTTACAGCTCTTGTAAAATCTTTGCAGCACAAATCGCTATTACTTTTTCTGGGTAAAAAAGTAATAGTAGCTAAAGAAAAACTGTGCGGCGAAAGTGGAATTGACCATGATTTGGCCTCCGAATACATAAGCTGTGGACATTATACCACCACCGGTGGAATATTGCAAGAGGAAAATTAGATGATTTTTTCAAGTTCCTGCAAAATTCGATTCAAATCTGCCTTCAGGGCCTGGGGATCAGAAAACATATGTGAGAAGAGGGCCGACAAATTCTCCTCGAAATGGGCGGGGAGCAGGGGGCAGCTTTCCTTGCAAAGCTGAATCAACCGCTTCTCACCGGGATGGGTCTTACCGTTCAGGGCAAAAAGAACATCAAAATAGGTCTCCAAAAAGGCAGCGGTCCGGTGGTTGATGCTGACCAGATCTCCACGGTTGGCGGCCTTCAGAATCTGATCCTCATAAGCCGGCATAGAGCCTCGTAGCAGTCGGCTGCCCTGGGCGATGATATTTTTCTTCAGCTGCTCCGGGTAGGGGACAGAGAACCGCTCCTTGGCGGCAGTGAGCCGACCGTCCCGGTCGTAGATGATCTTGCAGGTGACCAGATTGTGCCACATACATGTCGTGTAGGCATTGCTGGGCTGGCACTTTTCCACAACCCTTGCCACATCGGCGGTAAAATCGTCCAGATTCCGGAACAGCAAATCAAAATCGATGCCATTATTCAGGGTGCCGTTGTCCTCCAGCTCCCAAAAATGGTTGCCGTACTCCACATAAGAGCAGTAGCGGCCCAGAATCTCCCGCCGCACATCCTCGCTGATGGGGCCGGTGCAGTAAAGGTAGATATCGTAATCAGATTTTTCATCAAAATGGACCCCGGCCCGGGAGCCGCCAAGGGCAATGGCTTCCACCTGAGGGACCGCAGAAAGCTCGGAAAAAAGTTGATCGATCATAAAATTACCTCCTGAAAGGATTGGATACCTGAATTTTACTCCTTCGTGTTGACATTTTCAAGGGGGAAAATCAAAAATTCAGCCCGCCGCGTCGGCGGCAGGCTGAATTTCGAAGGTGATTTGGGCTACGTACTGGTTGTCCAGATACAGCGACAAAGTATAGCTGCCAAGAGTGGCAGGCATATCGTTGACAGTAAGCAGACAGACGGAATCCGTCAGCCAAAGAAGTCCCGCGGAGTTGGCACTGACAAGCTCATTGTCACTGCCGGTGATGACGAAGGTGGCGGTGACCACTTCCTTGTCGTAAGGCTGCATCACAGGCAGAAGCAGACACCCCAGCTCCCCATGATACAGCTGTTGTACCGGTTCTCCCAGATCTTCAGCGGTCCAGGTCTCTGCCTGGGGAATCCTGTGAAGGGTCATGGTGATATTTTCGCCAAAGCCCTGGAAGGGAAGGGCATCCGGCGCTTCGTAGGAATAGGACAGGCCGAACCCAGGCCCATCGTGGACAGGCCGGATCTCAAATTCGCAGTCCAGTCCCGGATGCAGGGGCAGCCGCAGAGAATTTTCAAGACTGGTCACAGTGAGGGAGTCCATGTCAGCGGCGGCATAGCGGATTTCCCACCCGGCGGGGGGCGCAATGCCGTTAAATTCCCAAGTCAGTTCCACCAACCAAGGGGCATCCGCCACAGGGCTAGCGGTAATGGCGGTGATATTGATGGGGTTAGCCCCCACAGCCAGGCTCTGACTCTGGGACATCCCTTCGGCGGTCACAGTGATCACATAGGCGGAACCGGTGTCCAACCCGGAAAATTCAACGCCGGGAACGTCGGTTGTGACGGTCTGCTCAAAACCCTTGTCATTTTCGCAGCGAATGGTCCATTTGACCCCGTCAAAACCCTCGGGATTATCCCAAACAACGGACATTGTGCCGCCGATATACGATTCCAGACGCAGATTCTGGGCCAGGATCAGTTTTGTGGCGGTATAGGTCAGTTCACAGTTGCCGGTCAGGTACAGCTCCGATTTTGGCGTCAGCCGGAACGTATAATCGGTTCCGGGTGTCAGACCGTTGACTTCCACATTGTGGCCCCGGAATTCCAGAGTTTTCGTGGCAGCACCGTTGGAGTATTCCATATACCAGCTTTCCGAATCCGGGCCGCTGACGGTAAAGCTCAACTTGACGGATCCATCGGTGACACCGGTAATGGCGGCAAAATTATGGACCTGGGTCTCGGCGGCGGTGGTATAGCTGCCGGTTGTGGGGCCGGTCAGTTTGTGCTTGCCGGATATTGCCAGAGAAACCTTGTACTGCGTGCTGGCATTCAGCCCGGTGAAGGTGGCAACGCCATTGCGAATGGGGGAGCGGAGGGTATTGCCATAGGTATCCGTGCAGACGGCGGTAAGCAGCCCTTCTTCGATTTCAGATACCACCATCACAGTGATCTGATTTTTGCTGCCTTCAACGGTGATGGCGTCAACGGTTTGGATATATTCATTATAATAGTATCGGTGGCCACCCCAAATCGACATCACAATGACCGCTACAATGGCCACGATGGAAAGGAACAGGCCGATGTGTTTCTTTTTTGCGGCTGCTTCCGGTTTGTCGTCATCTTCGGCGGCCTCTACAGCCTCTTCTTCCGGCACCTCGGGGTCCGGCTCATCCTGAACGGGCGGCTCCAGTTCGTCGGCTTCAATTGCGGGTTCAGCGGGGGGCTCCTCATCAGGCTCCTCGATTTCCGCCTCCGGCACAATGGGAGGCGGGATGGGTACATCAATGGGGTCCGGGGCCACCACAGGCTCCGGCAGCTCCAGAGCCAGCAGCTCGTCGGCCTGGGCCAGCATCTGCGCCACTTCCATCGTCACGCCCTCATCGGCCATTTCACCAGCATTTTCGGCATAAACGGGCGGCTCCGGCATATTTTCGGGAGGCTGTTCGTCGGGGATCAGGGCCATGAGCTCGGCAAATTCCGCCTCGTTTTCGTCCTCACTTAGAAATTCCTCCGGTTCTTCTTCGATAAAATCAGGAATTTCCACCGGTGGGGGAACGATGGAAGTGTTATTTACAATGTTACGCTGCATATAGTTGACCAGAGCCTGTCCCATCTGCGCCGGGTCGCTCCAGCGCTTTTGGGGATCGGGATCGCAGGCCTTCAGGATAATCTCCGCCATCTCATAGTCCGCATACAGGGGAGGGGGCAGGGGATTGTCCGAAGGCAGCTCACCGTTGTTGTAGACCTGATACAGCACCAGACCCAGTGCGTAAATATCCAGTGTATCATTCAGGCAGGCATAGGCATCGGTAATCTCCGGCGCAATGTAGCGGCTACGGTATTTCTCCGGCAGGGAGGCATATTTTAAGGAGGAAAGGGGGATAAAGCCAAGATCGCCGATGCAGTATCCCCGATTTTCGGTGCAATAAATATTGCTTGGCTTCAGATCGGCGTAGAGATACCCGGCCCGCCGGGCGGCAGTGAGGGCGGCGCACATATCCAGCCCCAGATTCACGGCAGCCAAATGGGTCAGCGGCTCCCGGCGCATCTGCTTTTCCAAAGTCCGCTGATAAGGGGAGCGCATACATACAAGAAAACCCACACAATTGGGCAGTTCGATAGTTTGAGAAGCCTGATAAGGCAGAAACCCTTCCATTCGGCTGAGCTTTTCCAGCAATTGAACTTCGTCCAGAATACCCTGGGCCAGCTCCCGGAAGTAATCCTGAGCCTGCTCTTTGCTGGCATAAGCGCCGGAAAGCAGCAGGGCATCCAGTTGCGTCTTGGAAGAGGGGACAGAAATAATTTTTACAATATGCCGCTCTTCGGTTTCCTCCCGAAGGGCAGGGCAACAGCGGATTCCATGATGGGCGCTCATGGTCTCGCCGACAATAAAACCGTCCAACAGGGGAGAGATTCGCTTGGGTTCGGACAAAATTCCATCGCCTCCTTGTGATAGCTTCCTATATCATACTCAATTTCCGTGTAAAATGCAACAGCTTTCTTCCGAAGCCAAACCCAATAAATTTTTGTAAATTTTGCGAAGGGGAGGTTGTTTTATTTTTTGTTCAGTGCTATAATGACGAAGACATAAGGCACGTTTGTGCCGGAATGGAGGAACAGTATGAACAAGGTAATTTGTGATGTCTGCGGTACCGATTATCCCGAGACCGCCTCGCAATGCCCCATCTGCGGCACAGCCAATGCCGGGGGCGGCCAGACATCCGCAGGAAATACAGTCCAAGCGGAAGAATCCACCTATTCTCCCACCAAAGGCGGCCATTTTTCTAAAAGTAATGTCCGTAAGCGCATGAAATCCAGTGCCAATCAGCAGCCCGAGCTGCCCATCTCCAACCGCTACGATGAATCCGATGACGATGGCTTCGACGAGGACGAGCTGGAGGGCGTCTCCAACAAGGGGCTGGTAGTCATCGTGGTGCTGTTGCTGCTGGCGATCATTGCGGTTTCCAGCTATATTGTCATTACATTCTTCGGTGATAAGGACTCCAAGGACCCGACTCCCACTACCGGCACCTCCCAGTCTCCCACCGACCAGGCCACCGAGCCCAGCGGTACGGACACCACGGAGCCCAGTGCCACCGAGCCCAGCGAAAGCAAGCCCGATGTGGACCGGATTCCCTGCACCGGCCTTGTGGTAGAGGAAGCGGAGCTGGAGCTTGTAAATCAGAATCCCATGCAGATCAAGCTGATGGTCCAGCCCGCCAATACCACCGATCCCGTTTCCTATGCCTCCGCCGATAAGAGCATTGCCACGGTGGATGCCAGCGGCCGTGTCAAGGCGGTTGGCAACGGCAAGACCACCATAACCATCACCTGCGGCGACCAGAAGACAGAAATTGTGGTCAAATGCCAGTTGGAAGAGCCCACCGATCCTACGTCTCCCACCGATCCCACCGACCCCGGCGAAACGACGGAGCCCACCGCTCCCTCTGTTACCGTGGAGCTGAAGCTGAACCGGGATGATTTCACACTGTCCTATTTTGGCGAAAGCTGGATGCTTTATAATGGTGAACTTGATCCCGCGGATATCACCTGGAGCTCCAGCAACGAAGCGGTTGCTACCGTTGAAAACGGCAAGGTTGTGGGCGTTGGACACGGCAGTGCTAAGATTTTCGCAGAATATGGCGACCAGAAAGTGTTCTGCTACGTCCGTTGCTCCTTTGAGACTCCGGAACCCACCGATCCTTCCGAGGATTCCACCGAACCCTCCGAAGAAGTGACCGAGCCTTCCGAAGAGGTAACTGAACCCTCCGAAGAAGTGACCGAGCCTTCCGAAGAAGCGACCGAGCCTTCCGAAGAAGCGACCGAGCCCTCTGAAGAAGTTACCGACCCCTCCGGGGAGCCCACCGCTCCCTCGGAGGAACCCACGGAGCCCTCTGAAGAGGTCACCGATCCTTCCGAAGAGGTGACCGAGCCCTCCGAGGAGTCCACTGAGCCCAGCGAAGAGGTGACGGAACCTTCTGAAGAGGCCGTGGAACACAAGCTGCTCATCAATAACTGGGAGCCTGCCTATCTGTTCGAGAATAAGCAGAACTCTGCGGACGTGATGCTGTATCTGGGCATGGGCGCCAATATCAGCGACTGCACCATCTCCATCACCAATGCGGAAAATGTGCAGTGGCATAATAACGACGAAGCGGTCTGCTCCTTCGACCCCGCCACCGGCAAGGTAACCGCCGTAGCCGTGGGCAGAGCTCTGCTGACAGCCACGGTAGACGGCGTTGAATACATCGTCTGCATCCGGGTTTCCAATCCTTAACTACATAAAATCAGGGAGGTTTCATTGAATTGAAACCTCCCTGAATTTTTTCTACATAATTAAATCAAATCAGCGATCTCCAGCACCAGCCGCTCCGTATCAGCCCAGCTGATGCAGGGGTCGGTGATGGATTTGCCGAAAATATGCTCGCCAATCTTCTGGCTGCCACCCTCCAGATAGGACTCGATCATGAAGCCCTTGACCATGGAGCGGATATGGGCACTGTGGCGGCAGGAGTGGAGCACTTCCTTGCAGATCCGGGGCTGCTCCATATATTTTTTGGCGGAGTTGGAGTGATTGGTGTCCACGATCAGGGCGATATTCTCCAGCCCCTTGGCGGCATAAGCATTGTAAAGATGCTCCAGCTCCTCGAAATGGTAGTTGGGGATGGCTTCGCCGTGGCGATTGACGTATCCCCGGAGAATGGCGTGGGCCAGTTCATTACCGGTGGTTTGCACCTCCCAGCCGCGGTAGATAAACGTATGGGCATGCTGGGCGGCCATGATAGAGTTGAGCATGACGGAAATATCGCCGCTTGTGGGATTTTTCATACCAACGGGAACAGCGATGCCGCTGGAAGTCAAGCGATAAGTCGGAGGCCAAGCGGTTTAGGAAGACAACATGTT
>JAZQHH010000085.1:0-10835 GCA_045540495.1 Faecousia sp. | reverse complement strand
GCCCGCATTCCTCATCCGACCCGGCTTCGCCGGGCCACCTTCCCCCCGGGGGAAGGCATGGGCGCTCCCGCGCCAGTTCGCTAAACAATCATTTACCACATTATCGACACGCTGGGGGAGGGTGCGGCTATAAATAGATCGCCTCGCCGGAGAGCTTGTCCCAGGTAAATTCGGTGGCCAGTTCTTTGGCGGAAATGGGGGTATTTTGTTCCAAAATTCCCGCGGCGAAGGCCAATTTTCCAATCAATTCTTCCGGTTTCATCCATTTTCGCAGCTCTCCCAGGTCCAGGTCCCGGTCCCGCTTGCTCAGGCGGCGGCCGTCCGGGGCCAGCAGCATGGGCACATGGCCGTACTGGGGGTGGGGAAAGCCGAACAGCTCCTGTAAATACATCTGCCGGGGCGCGGAGCCCAGCAAATCCATCCCCCGGACCACCTCCGTTACCCCGGCCTCCCCGTCGTCCACGGTGACGGCCAACTGGTAGACATAACACCCATCCGCCCGGCGCACCACAAAATCTCCACAGTCTGTGGACAGATTTTGGATAAATGTACCCTGGCAGAGGTCGTTTACGGTGTAATTTTTATCGGGAACCATCACCCGCCAGGCCGGGAGCCGGTTGGGGGGATTTTGAAGATTCCGGCAGGTGCCGGCGTAGACGTAGGTGCCGTCGGACAGGTGGGGGGCGTTGACGTTGTGGAGCTGGCTGCGGGTGCAGTAGCAGGGGTAGAGCAGCCCCAAATCCCGCAATTTTTCAAAATGGCGGTCATACAGGGCGCTGCGCTGGCTCTGGGGGGCGGTTTCCTCGTCCCAGCTCAGGCCCAGCCACCGTAAATCATCCCGTAAAATATCCGCAAATGCGGCGCTGGTCCGCTGGGTGTCCAGGTCCTCCATCCGCAGCACCAGAAAGCCGCGCCGGGATTTGACGGACAGCCACCCGATGAGGGCGGCGAACACGTTGCCCAAATGCATCCGCCCAGAGGGCGTGGGCGCAAACCGCCCGATGGGTGTAGGTTGTGTGTCCATGGGTACCTCCTTGGTGCGGTAAATGATTGTTTGGCGTACTACTTTAGAATGTCATTGCGGGGCCCGAAGAGTCGTGGCAATCCGTTCTCCCCTGTCATTGCGAGGAGCGAAGCGACGTGGCAATCTCCCGGTAGAATGTCAGAAAAGTTATCATTTTAGGTGGATGCACCGGTTTAATAAGCATTTTACATCCTTCCGGATTTCTGTATTTGTGAGATTGTACCAGGAGATTGCCACGGCCCTTCGGGCCTCGCAATGACATCCTAATCTGATACGCAAAACAATCCTCTACCTTACAAGCAATTCCAATCTTCGTTCCAGCTTTTCCAGATCCTCGTCGGAGAGGCGGTCGTAGTTGACGATGAGACAGTGGTTTGCCTCCTCCGGGGCGGGGCCGTGATAGTAGGCGCTCAGGGGCTGGATTTTGATTCCGGCGGCCCAAAACCGCTCCGTCAGGGTTTCGTCGGATTCCTCTGTATCGAACCGCAGCAGAAAATGGAGCCCCGCATCCTTCTCAAGAATCGTAATTTTATCGGAAATGGGGCTGGAGTTCAGCAGTTCCACCAAACGGTTGCGTCGGTTTTTGTATAATTTGCGCATCCGGTTAATGTGTTTTTCGAAATGCCCCCGGCTCAGGAACCGCTCCAGGGTGTACTGCTCGAAGGAGGGCACCGTGCAGCCGTAAAAGCCCAGCTTTTCCTGAAACCGGGCCATCAGGGCCGGGGGCAGCACCATGTAGCTGATCCGGATGGAGGGGGCCAGGCTTTTGGAGAAGGTGTTCATGTAGATCACCCGGCCGGCCCGGTCCAGGGATTGGAGCGCCGGCAGAGGCCGGGCATTGAAGCGGAACTCGCTGTCGTAGTCGTCCTCGATGATCCACCGGTCCCCTCTCGCCGCCCAGTTCAGCAGCTCCAGCCGCCGCTGGGTGGGCATCACCTGCCCCGTGGGGAAATGGTGGCTGGGGGAAATGTGCAGCACATGGGCGTTTTCCAGAGTTTCAGGCATGACTCCCAGGCTGTCCATGGGGGCCGCCAGACAGCCCGCACCGCTGGCGGCGTAAATTTTCAGAATTTTTCCGTAGCCCGGGTCCTCCACGGCGTAGATTTTGTCCCGGCCCAGGAGCTGAATGAGTAAATTATACAGAAAATCCGTTCCCGCACCGATGAGGATGTTCTCCGGCGCCACGTTCATGCCCCGGAATGCTCCCAGATGGGCGGCGATGGCCCGGCGCAGGGGGGCGTAACCCTGGTTGGGCAGGGGCCGCAGGAGGCTTTCGCCATAGTCCAGCATGACCTCCCGCTGGAGCCGGCTCCAGACGGAGAAGGGGAATTTCCCCGGTCCGCCGCCGGTCAGGTCGATGTAATCGGAATCCTCCGGCTCCGGCTGGGCCGGGATGGAGGGGGGCGATGGCGGGGCCTCCAGGGCCTCCACGAAATAGCCCACCTTCTCCCGGGCGGTGATGAAGCCCTCGGAAAGGAGCTGGGCGTAGGCCCCCTCCACGGTGATTTTGCTGACCTCCAGATTGGCGGCCAGGGCCCGTTTGGAGGGCAGCTTCTGCCCCGGGGCCAGCCTGCCGGAGAGGATGTCGGCGCGGATGCACTGGTAGAGGCTCTCGTAAAGGGGCACCCCGGGAGCCTTTTTCAGCTGGTAGGTCAGCATGGCGTGACCTCCGGGATTCCAACTTCTGTGGGATAAATAATCAGAATACTCCCGTTTTTAACGGAAATTTCCGCAGGATTCCCAATAAAATGGTTACTGCAGCCCAGGGGATATCCGGCGGTCAGGGTGCCGTTTTCCAGGCCGTATTGCAGCCCCCGGATGCTGACCCCTTCCGCGTCGGCCCCCAGGCAGAACACCGACAGGATGCCCTGGGCAGCGGGGAAGGAGATTTTGGAATTTTTGATGACAACGGCGGCTTCCCGCTTGCCAATCAGGCAGCCGGTGGCCCCGTGGTCCGCCAGAAATTGCAGAGTCTGGAGGTTGGCGATGGCGTGGTCGAATCGGGAGCCCTCCAGGGCGCCGTAGAGGAGAAAGCGGCGGAAGCCCAGTTTCAGGCCCTGGCGCACCGCCAGCATGGAGTCGGTGTCGTCCTTCTCCACCGGGAACACCTGGGCGTTTTCCGGCACATAGCCCAGGGAGTCGAAATCCCCGATGATGCCGTCGGGGGTCAGCCCCAGCTGATGCAAATGCCGCAGGCCGCCGTCCGCCGCCAGAATATAGTCCTGGGGCCCGATGGGGCAGGCCAGCTTTTCAAATTCCCCGGCGCAAAAAATCACGCAGGTTTCCATGGATTTCACCTCCCGGTTAAGTCGCTGCAATGAATGACAGTGTATTGATCAAGTGGGAAATGATTGTTAAGATCAAGCTGTCATTGCGAGGAGCGAAGCGACGTGGCAATCTCCCGGTATCATCTACGATAAGGAAAAAGTTCGATGAAGGTACAATGTAAAATGGGATTATCCATAGATTTTGGTGCGAATTAGAACCAAAGTTGTACCAGGAGATTGCCACGGCCTTCGGCCTCGCAATGACATGCGTTTTTTGAGGGTGCATCCTAAGCTAAACAATCATTTACATAATAAAAGCCTTTTTTTGCAAAAGGTTGGATCGCAATTACACCTTCTCCAGTTCCTTCACGGCCCAGCTCAGGCCCTTGGGGTAGAAGAAGCGGAGCTTCTCATCGGCGATGGACATGGTCACTTCCTGGGCCGTCCGCAGCTCTCCGTCCAGATTGATGGGGGTGGGCTTGTCGCAGATGATTTTGATTTCCTTGGTGCGGTAGTGCCGCACGATTTTGGGCAGCTCCTTGTACCGGCCGTTTTTGTACTTGCCGATGATGCCCGGGACCTGGAGCCGGGATACTTGTTTCACCAGCAGCACATCCAGCAGCCCGTCCGCCGGGTCCGCCTCCGGCACCGGCTGGAAGCCGCCGCCGTAAAAGCGGCCGTTGCACACGCAGACGAAGGTCTGCTTGCCGTCGATGCGCTTTCCGTTGATTTCCACGATGTAATGCTCGGCGATGCCCTTGATGACGTTGACCAGGGTGCTGGCGGCGTAGGCCCGGAAGCCGTGCAAGAGGGGCAGCCGCTTGTACCGGGAGACATCGGTGCCGATTCGGGCGTCCAGGCCCACGGGGCAGATGTTCATGGCGATGTCGCCGTTGCAGCGGATCAGGTCGAAGGTGGCCTCTTCGGCGTCCAG
Source organism: Faecousia sp. (assembly GCA_045540495.1). Lineage (GTDB taxonomy): Bacteria > Bacillota > Clostridia > Oscillospirales > Oscillospiraceae > Faecousia. Next base: position 6,610 of record JAZQHH010000085.1, on the reverse strand, counting down.
CAGACGGTCCAGACTGAAAAAGGCCTGGGGGTCGTCGAATAATTTCACGAAATCGTTGCCGCTGCCTCCGGAAAAGACGCTGACGGCGGCGTTGGAAAAGCCAGCGGCCCCCTGAACCACCTCGTTGAGGGTGCCATCGCCGCCGCAGGCGTAGAGCCGGATTTCCTCCCCCTTGGCGGCGGCCTCCCGGGCGATCCGGCGGCACTCTCCGGGGGCGGTGGACACCCGGATCTCATAGGGCAGGCCCTGGTCTTTCATGGTTTTGTGGATGACCTCGCTGTATTCCGCAGTCCGGTCCCGACTCCCCGCCGCCGGGTTGATGATGAATAGATGGGTCATAAAATCCTCCCGCTATGTAGAGATATGAGATACGAGATATGAGATATGGGAAATACGACTATCTTGTATCTCGTATCTCATATCTCGTATCTATGAATTGCTGTGTATTTTACATCACTTCTTCGTTCTTCCGCCCAGGTACATATAATAGTCGCACTTGATCATGCCGTTGTAGAGCTTGCGTTTTTTGTCGGCCCGGCGGCCGAAGTAATGCTCGAACTCCGGCTCGGAGGTGATGATGTATTTTTTCCAGCCGTCGGCGAATTTCAGATGCCGGCCCAGGGCGGCGTAGAGCCGCTGAGCGGACTGCTGTTCCATCATCCGCTGGCCGTAGGGCGGGTTGCAGATCAGGATGCCGCTGTCGGTGGGCAGGCTCATTTTGGTGGCGTCGCCGTCCTTAAATTCAATGCAGTCGGCCACACCGGCCTTCCGGGCGTTGGCCATGGCCAGGGAAACGCATTTGGGGTCGTTGTCGGAGCCCAGGATGCGGTAGTTGCCCTTGAATTCCTTGTCCATGGCCTCCCCCCGGGCGTTCTGCCAGATTTCCGGGGTGAGCCAGTCGAAGGCTTCCGCCGCGAAACGCCGCCGCAGGCCGGGGGCCCGGTTTTTGGCGATGAGGGCCGCCTCGATGGGGATGGTGCCGGAGCCGCAGAAGGGGTCCCAGACGAAGTCCCGGCCCCGGTATTTGGTTAACATAACCATGGCGGCGGCCAGGGTTTCCCGCAGGGGGGCGTCGTTGCCGATGGCCCGGTAGCCCCGCTTGTGCAGGCCGGGGCCGGAGGTGTTCAGATACAGCTGGCACCGGTCGTTCATCAGGGAGAACTGGAGCTGATATTTGGCCCCGTCCTCGGGAAGCCAGCTCAGGCCCCAGCGTTCCCCGAGGCGCTTGCTGGCGGCCTTTTTGATGATGGCCTGGCAGTCGGGAACGGACATGAGTGTGCTGTTCAAACAGTGGCCTTTCACGGGAAAAGTGCCGTTTTTGGGGATGAAATGTTCCAATTCCGTCCGGTAGACCCCCTGAAAAAGCTCCTCGAAGGTCTTGGCGGGGAAGTCGGCAAGCACGATCAAAACCCGCTCGCCGGTCCGCAGACCGATGTTGGCCCGGGCGATGGCGCTCTCGTCGCCGGAGAACAGCACCCGTCCGTTCTCCACCCGAACATTCTCCAAATCCAGCCGCCGAAGCTCATCCCCGGCAATGCCCTCCAGCCCAAACAGACAGGGGACAGAAAATTCAAAAGTTGACATAATACCTCCATTCTGATTCCCTTCTCCCGGGGGGGAAGGGCGGTCTGTCGAAAAGCGATTGCACAGATAAATGATTGTTTAGCGAACTGGCGCGGGGGCGCCCATGCCTTCCCCCGGGGGGAAGGTGGCCCGGCGAAGCCGGGACGGATGAGGAATGCGGGCGATAACCTAAGATGACGATTCCGTAAAGACTTGCTGAAATCTTACCTGCTAAAAGGCCTGAACATGGTACAAAATCGAACATTTCCGCCCGCATTCCTCATCAGTCACCGCCTTGCGGCGGCGACAGCTTCCCCCCGGGGGAAGCCATTGCGCCCCTTCGGGGCGCCCGGGGGCCGGGGGGCACCCCAAATCCCACGCACCCCTAAACAATCATTTACCACTTTATCGACACGCTGCCCTTCCTCCAGGGGGAAGGGATTTACGGAATTATTTTACTCTTTTTCAGGTAACGCTCCTCTTCGGAGAAGACGCAGCCGCAGTATTTTTGCATATAGAACCCATGCTCCCGGGCGAAATTCTGGCCGTCCCGGAAGTAGGGCCGGAAGTCCCGGTAGAGAAATTTCACGCCGTATTCCGCCGCGGCCCGCTCCGCTGTTTCCTGCATCAGCTCGTGGTTTTGGTAGGGGCTGATGAACAGGGACGATGTGAAGCTGTCGAAGCCCAGTTCCGCCGCCTGCCGGGCGGTCTCGAAGAGCCGCATTTCGTAGCATTTGCCGCAGCGATGCTCGATATCCTCTGCCACGGAGCGGACGAAGGGCCGCAGGCCGTAGTCATTTTTTTCGATGAGATTCAGCCCGATTTCGGCGGCGTAGTCCCGGAGGCAGTTGCGCCGGGCGCGGTATTCGGTGAAGGGGTGGATGTTGGGATTGTACCAAAATCCGCTGACCTCAAACCCATCCCGGCGCAGCACCTCAATGGGCTGATTGGCGCAGGGGGCGCAGCAGATATGGAGCAGTGTTTTCATGGAAAAACCTCCGAAAAATGGTTCAAAAGTTATTATATCATGGGAAATGAGGGATTGCAAGAAGCGGGGGTGATTGTTTAGTTTAGGAAAAAACGCTTGTCATTGCGAGGGCGAAGCCCGTGGCAATCTCCTGGTAAAGCGCCGGAAAACAACAATTTTAGGTGGATGCAATCAGGCCTGTAAGATTTTTGCATCCCCTTCAAACTTCTTTTTTTGTAAGATTGTACCAGGAGATTGCCACGGCCCTATCGGGCCTCGCAATGACATTCCTTTATTTCGGTGCTGCACTTCCTCTACAAAATATTCCCATCACGCCGTCCTTATAAAGGCCGGTGATGGTTACGTCCCGGATTTGGTTGTGGAGATTTTCGCCATCCACATACACCCTCACATAATTGGGGGCGTGGCCGGTGTAGAATTCTCCCTCCGGCTCCTCGAAAAGGACACTTTGCACTGTGCCGATGAGGCTCTCCCGGTAGGCCTGGCTCATGGCCTGGGCCACGGCGATGGCGGCCCGGCTCCGTTCCTCCTTGATGGCGTTGGGGTGCTGGCCGGGCATTTTGTCCGCCGGGGTGCCAGGGCGGCGGGGGTAGGGGAAAATGTGCATATCCGCAAAGCCGCATTTTTGGATAAATGCCAGACTTTCGGAAAATTCTTCCTCCGTTTCGCCGGGGAAGGCCACGATCATATCCGTGGTGATGGCACAGCCCGGGAAGGAAACTTTCAGCAGCCGGACGCTTTCCAGATACCGGGCGGTGTCGTACTTCCGGCGCATCCGGGCCAGGACAGAATCGCACCCGGATTGCATGGAAAGATGGAATTGTGGGCATAAATTCGGCAAATCACGCATTTTTTCGCAAAATTCCGCCGTAATGATCCGGGGCTCCAGGCTACCAAGCCGTACCCGGCAATCCGGCACCGCGCGGCAGATTTCCTCAATCAAAACCGCGGGACTGGGCTTTCCCGGCAGGTCCGCGCCCCAGGAGGCGATCTCGATGCCGGTGATGACGATTTCCCGGTAGCCCTGCTCCGCCAAAGCCCGGCACTGGGCCACCGCCGTTTCCAGCGGCGCGGAGCGCACCGGCCCCCGGGTGTAGGGGATGATGCAGTAGGAGCAGAAATTCACGCAGCCGTCCTGAACCTTCACCATGGCTCTCGTCCGTTCCTCCAGCCCACCGGCGGGGAGGATCTCAAATTCCCGCCGCTTCAGGGCGGCATCCACATTTTTCCGGCTCTGCCGGTCGGCGGCGGTGGCGATGAGCATATCCAGGAACTGCTCCCGCTGGCCGCTGCCGCCGATCACGTCCACCCCCAGTTTTTCTGCCGCCGCCGGGTCGTGCTGGGTGTAGCAGCCGCAGACGGCGATCACCGCATCGGGATGCTCCCGGCGGCACCGGCGGATGACGGCCCGGTTCTTCTTGTCCGCCACGGCGGTGACGGAGCAGGTGTTGATGATGTAGCCCTGGCAGCTCTCTTCAAAGCTGCCGATCTCATGGCCCCGGCTGACGAGAAGCTGCTCCATGGCCTGGGTTTCGTACTGATTCGTCTTGCAGCCCAGGGTGTAAAATGCGAATTTCATGTCAATTCCACCAATTTTTGAATTGTCAGATTGTAAGGTTCGTCCAAACCGTCAATTGAAAACCACCAAAAATCTGCTATAATAATGTTACATTATACAACATCTTTCGCCATTTGTACAGGGGGAGCGGCATATGAAGCAGTTTGATATTACGCTCCACTCCTTCGAGGATGTGCAGGAATTCGTGGAGATCGCCACGGTGCAGCCCTTCCGCATCGTGCTGGGCAACGGCCGGACCCTGGTCAATGCCAAGAGCTTCATGGGCCTGTTCAGCCTGGACTTCCGCCAGGTCGTCCATGTCCGGGCCGACTGCACCGAAGAGCAGTTCCGCGCCTTCCAGGAGGCTGCCGCCAAATTCCTCGCCTGATCAATACGGCTCTTGTAGCACCGTCCCGGGAATACTCGGGGCGGTTTTTTATTTGACTATCCGATTGGTTGATGGTATGATGGTAGATGATTGTTGCTGTCATTGCCACATCGCACAGCTTCCTCGCAATGACATTGTAATTGGAGGTTATCACCATGACATTTCTCTACTACTGCCTCTTCGCTGCCGGGATCGTGGCGGCGGATCAGGTGACGAAGCTGCTGGTGCTGGGGCATATCCCCCTGCATACCAAGGTGCCCTTCCTGGATGGGCTGGTGCATTGGACCTATGTCCGAAATTACGGCGCGGCGTTTTCCTCGTTTTGGGGGATGCGGTGGCTGTTTGTGGTGATTTTTGCGGGTTTGACAGCACTTTTGGTCTACGAATATTTCAAAAAACCCATGCCCTTTACGAAATTCGAGCGCTGGTGCCTGGCGGCGGTCTGGGCCGGCGGCCTGGGCAACATCATCGACCGGGTGCGGCTGGGCTATGTGGTGGACATGATCGAGGTGGAGTTCATCCATTTCCCCGTGTTCAACGTGGCGGACTGCTTCATCACCTGCGGCTGCATCGCCCTGATGGTCAGCCTGATTTTCGTTAACAAGGCCTTTTGGAAAGAAGAGAATTTATGACACTTTACGCCGATATCCCCGGGGAGCGGCTGGATGCGTTCCTGGCCCGCCGGGGGGAGGGGCTCAGCCGGTCCGCCGCCCAGAAGCTCATTGAGGAGGGGCAGGTGACCCGAAACGGCCGCCCCGGGAAGAAAAATGACAAATTAAATGAAGGCGATGCCATCGATTACACCATCCCCGAGCCCAAGGCCGTGGACATTGCCCCCACCGCCATGGCCCTGGACATCGTCTACGAGGACGAGGATCTGCTGGTCATCAACAAGCCCAAGGGGCTGGTGGTCCACCCGGCGGCGGGGCATCAGGATGATACCCTGGTCAACGGCCTGCTCTACGCCCTGGGGGATGACCTTTCCGGCATCAACGGGGAGCTGCGGCCGGGCATCGTCCACCGGATTGACAAGGATACCAGCGGATTGCTGGCGGTGGCGAAAAACGACCGGGCCCATACCTTTCTGGCCAGCCAATTGAAGGACCATACCATGGCCCGGACCTACGAGGCCATTGTCTGCGGCTCCTTCCGGGAGGACAGCGGCACCGTGGATGCCCCCATCGGGCGGCATCCCAGCGACCGGAAGAAAATGTGCGTCACGGAGCGCAATTCCAAGCCCGCTGTGACCCATTGGGAGGTGGTGCGCCGCTACCGGGGCTATACCCACATCCGTTGCCGCCTGGAAACGGGCCGGACCCACCAGATCCGGGTCCATATGGCGCACATCGGCCATCCGATTCTGGGGGACATGGTCTACGGCCACAAAAAGCCGGAGCTGGGCCAATCCAGCCAGGTTCTCCACGCGGGGCAGCTGTGCTTCCGGCACCCCAAGGACGGCCGCCCGGTGCTGGTCTTCGCCCCCCTGCCGGCGTATTTCCAGCAGACAATCGAAAAATTGGAGAAAATGGGGTAAAAATGAATACTGTAGGGGAGGGTCAAAACCCTCCCCTTAGCGTGTCGATAAAGTGTAAATGATTGTTTCGCTTAGGATGCACCCTCAAAAAAGCATGTCATTGCGAGGCCGAAGGCCGTGGCAATCTCCCGGTGAAATGCCGGAAAAGCAACATATTAGGTGGTTGCAACCAGGTTTATAAGATTTTACATCCCTTCAAATTTTTTTTCGTGAGATTGTACCAGGAGATTGCCACGGCCCTTTGGGCCTCGCAATGACAGTGTTATCTTACACCGCTAAACAATCATTGATATGTGCAATCGCTTTTTCGACAGACTGAGGGGGTTTGACCCTCCCCTACGAATAGCTTTTATCATTTTGTGGGATTTTGAAAATAATCCTTGACAAACCCGTAAAGGTATGCTAAAATCACTTGGCTGAATAGTTCCGAGGACAGTGGATCTGCGGGTGTAGTTCAATGGTAGAACACCAGCCTTCCAAGCTGGATACGCGGGTCCGATTCCCGTCACCCGCTCCATAGAAATGCGCCAGTAGCTCAGCTGGATAGAGCAACTGCCTTCTAAGCAGTAGGTCGGGGGT
>JAZQHH010000084.1:0-9832 GCA_045540495.1 Faecousia sp. | reverse complement strand
GAGTTGGGGAAACATGTTGTCTTCCTAAGACCGCTTGGCCTCCGACTTCCATGTACGACTTCGCCCACCCCATCCAGGACGCCCTGGAGGGCATCACCCACAGCCTTTGCTCCCTGGAATTTGAGAACCACCGCCCCCTGTACAACTGGGTGGTTGAAAACGTTTCCGTCCCCCACCATCCCCGGCAGATTGAGTTCGCCCGGCTGGGCATCGACCACACCGTGCTGAGCAAGCGCAAGCTCAGAGCCCTGGTGGAAAACGGCTACGTTTCCGGCTGGGATGATCCCCGGATGCCCACTCTCTGCGGCCTGCGCCGCCGGGGCTATACCCCCGCCTCCATCCGCAATTTCTGCGACCGGGTAGGCGTGGCCAAGAGCCCCAACACCATCGAATACGCCTTCCTGGAGCACTGCCTCCGGGAGGATCTGAACGAAACCGCCCAGCGGGTCATGGCCGTCCTGAAGCCCGTAAAGCTGACCATCACCAACTATCCCGAGGGTCAGTCCGAGACCATGGTTGTGGAAAACAACCCCAACCGCCCCGAGGACGGCACCCGGGAAGTCACCTTCTCCCGGAACCTGTGGATCGAGGCTGACGATTTCCTTGCCCAACCCATTCCCAAGTACAAGCGCCTGTACCCCGACGGCCCCGAGTGCCGCCTGAAGGGTGCCTACCTCATCAAATGCACCGGCTGCGTTACCGACGAAAACGGCAACGTGGTGGAGGTTCTTGCCACCTACGACCCCGAGTCCCGTGGCGGCGACCCCGCCGACGGCCGGAAGGTCAAGGGTGCCACCATCCACTGGGTGGATGCCGAAACTTCCGTCGATGCGGAAGTCCGTCAGTACAGCAACCTCTTCGACGATCCCGACCCCGATGCTGCCGGAAAGGATTTCCTCAGCTGCCTGAACCCCAACTCTCTGGAGGTACTCACCGGCTGCAAGCTGGAAAAGAGCCTGGCTTCCGCCAACGCCCCCGCCTCCTATCAGTTCATGCGATTGGGCTACTTCTGCCCCGACTCCAAGGATTCCACCCCCGACCATCTGGTCTTCAACCGCTCCGTCAGTCTGAAAGACAGCTTCAAGCCCGGCAAATAATGCGAAAGGATGTCCGCGCTATGACCGAGAACGCCGAAATTACTCAAAGACAGCGAAAAGACAGCACCCCCCTGGCAACTGTGGAGCGGATAAAGTCCATCCTCCGCGAAAACAACATCAAGACAGAGTTGCATTGGAATAACAGCGGCGTTCCTTATTGCTATTCCAACCATCTGACCATCCCGGGCACCACCTTCCACAGCAACGGCAAAGGCCTTACCGAGGACCTGGCCCTTGCCAGCGCCTACGGCGAGCTGATCGAGCGGCTCCAGGTGGGCTTCATCTATGGCCCCACCTCCTTAAAAGACGGAGATTTTGCCATTGATGACCCGAAATACGATCTGATCAGCGCAAAGGATCTCCTGGAAACAAACCGGGGTTGGTATCAGGCCATGGCGGATGTTCTACTGGATTCCACCGGAGAGACCACCACACCGGAAAATCTTCTTAGCCAGTGCTCCACTGACAAGGGTCTCGTTTCCGTCACCCCCTATTTTGACCTGACCACCTCTAAAAAAGTTTATTTCCCCACCCTCCTGCGCAAGCGGATCTACGGCAGCAATGGCTGCGCCGCCGGCAACACCCCTGAGGAAGCGTTGGTGCAAGCCATCAGCGAGGTAGTAGAGCGAAACCACCAGATCCGCATCATCAAAGAAGGACTTGCCCTGCCCGAGATTCCCGAAGATATCCTAAAAAAGTACGTTGTTTCCTACAAAATCATTGATTTCGTAAGAAACAACGGCTACAAGGTTTCCATTAAAGACGCGTCTTTGAACACGCGTTACCCTGTTGTTTGCGCCTGTATCATCGACCGGCGCACCGGCCGCTACCATACCCACTTCGGCGCCCATCCTGTTTTCGAAATTGCCCTGGAGCGGGCATTGACCGAGAGTTTTCAGGGAAGAACGATTGAAAAAATCGCCAAAAACGAGGCATTTTCCAAGAAGTCTTCGGAAAAATTCTCAATTGGTGCCTTCTACGAAGAGCTGCGTCGCAGCTCCGGCAACAAGCTGCCGGGCTTTTTCGTGGACGAAAGCACCTTCACCTTCGATCCCAACGTGGGAACCAGCGGTGACAACCGGCAACTGCTTCGTTTCTGCATCGACCACTTCGCCGGCCAGGGCCTGTCCATATTGGCCCGGGACGCCTCCTGTCTGGGCTTCCCCACCTATCAGGTCATCGTTCCTGGCTACAGCGAATGCTACATCAACCGTCTCTCCGTCAAATCCGATGACCAGCGCTACGCTCCCTACGCGATTAAGGTCATGCGTGATCCCTCTAAGGCCACCATTCCGGATATGATGGGCCTGCTGATGCACCTTGATCGGCTGAAGGCCGTAGATTCCAAAAACAGAGACATCCACAGCTTCATCATGCTGGCAAAGATCCCCTCAACCGCCACTGCCGGGCAGCAGAACTTCCTGAAAGCCGCTTCTTTGGGCTACGTTTACTATGCCCTGAATCGCTATCAGCTGGCCGCCGGTTGCCTGGATGGTATGCTTCCCCTGGCCCGTGAGCAGGATCTGGAATATCTTATCGCCCTGAAGCGGTACTTAACCTTGCTCTCCGAAGGATATACCAAGGAATACGTCATGAAGGTCCTGAACTATTTCCACGACCCACTCATCGTAGACAAACTCGCCAGTAGCACCAACCCCTTCGCCGGGTTCATTCTCCACTGCGACAAAAGCTGCCCGGATACCTGCCCCCTTTTCAGCGCCTGCTGCATGAAAACGGTGGATTCCCTGGCCGCCATGCTGGATAAAAAGCTCCAGCAGCTTTCCTACGACGATGTAAGTACCTATCTTTCCGCGCTCCAATAATCATAACGCCGTACCGAAACAATCGGTACGGCGTTCATTTATTTCTTATCCTTAATCTGTGCCCGCAGGTGCATACTCAGAACCGCCAAAGAGGTAGCCATATTCTCATGCTGAACGAGAATATTGGAGGACACCTCCAAATGGGTGGGTGCAAAGGTCCAAATAGCCTTGATGCCGCAGGCAATCAGCTGGTCACAGACACTCTGGGCGTGCTCCCCGGGCACCGTAATAATGCCCATCAGCACCTTGTGACTACGGCAGAAGCTCTCCAGCTGGTCGATGTGATAAATGGGCTTGCCATCATCGGTTTTGTCCGATGTGGGATTGATGTCAAAGGCCGCCAGAATATTCAGGCCGTAGGCCTCAAAGCCGATATAGCCCAGCAGCGCCTGCCCCAGCTTACCGGCACCAATCAGCACCGCATCGGTGGTATTGTCATAACCTAAAAACTGCTCGATATCATCAATCAGCACATCCCGGGGATAGCCGATTTTGGGCCGGCCCTCGTCGCAGACCATGGCCAAATCCTTGCGGACCTGCACCTCTCCCATGCCCAGGGCGTTGGCCAGAGCCGTAGCAGAAATATAGGGCGAAGTACCCTCGGGGATATTTTTCAGGTAAGCCAGATACCCCGGTAGCCGCTTCAGCACGGATTTGGAAATCTCCTTGCGTTCCACACCATCACTCCCAATCGATACAATTTTTTATCGATATACTATATCGATTATAGCACACCCCTTCCCAAAGTCAAGCGCAACTTGTCTGCCGGATCATCTCTTTTCGAAGTCTTAGCATAATCCGCTTTTCAAGCCGGGATATGTAGGATTGGGAGATCCCCATTTTCTGCGCCACCTCCTTTTGGGTCAGCTCCTTGCGCCCCTCCAGCCCGAACCGCATCACCACGATTTCCCGCTCCCGGTCCGGCAGCTGACTCAGGGCCTGACGCAGAACGCACAGATCCACATCATCCTCCAGGGGTCGCAAAATCATATCCTCGTCGGTGCCCAGAATATCCGACAGCAAAAGCTCGTTTCCATCGTAGTCCATATTGATGGGCTCATCCAAAGAAACTTCATTTTTTTGATTGGAAATCTTGCGAATATGCATCAAAATCTCGTTTTCAATGCACCGGGAGGCATAAGTCGCCAGCTTAATATTCTTATCCCGGCGATAGGTTCCGATTGCCTTGATGAGCCCAATGGTGCCAATGGAAATCAGATCCTCCAAATTCACCCCGGTGTTTTCAAACCGACGGGAAATGTACACCACCAGCCGCAGATTGTGTTCGATCAGCAGCTGTTTAGCGTCCTCGCTCCCCTGCTCCAGTGCTTCCAGTGCCTCCTGCTCTTCCTGCCCCTTCAAGGGAGCGGGCAGCACGTCGCTGCCCCCGATGTAGAAGATTTCCTGCCTGGGCAGTAACCCCAGCCACTTCAGTACCTCCATGAGAAATCCTTTCATTCTACCCCTCCTGTCAATGCTTCATATGGCAGCTCATTGGGGGAAACCGCCACCAGACAGCTCCCCTTCCACCGCCCAATTACGACATTTTCAAACCGCTTCGCCGGCAGCAGTCCCCCGCTGTTTCCAACCACGTGAAACGGAATCAGCCGCAGCCCTTTCCCCTTTTCCACGGCACGAACCGGATCCGCCAGTTCTTTTTGTGGAAGGCCAAAAAGCCGCTGTCCAAATTGTGCCGAAACCACCAGGATTTGCTGCCCGGTAATGGAATCCGTCAACGTATTCCCGGTATCCCGCAGGGCCGTCAAACGCAGACCGTCCACCTCCACCGGCACATATTCCGCTCCGACCCGCCCCCGAAAGCCCAGCAGGCACATTCCACAAACCGCCCCGGCGGACAAAATCAATGACCAGAAATCCCCCTCCAGCCCCAGGGCCACACCTCCAAGGGCCATGCTCAAAAACACAAACAGAATGCACCGCCGCACCGCCTCCCGCCGGAATCCAAAAGCGATGCCCCCAATGGCCCCCAGGCTCACCAAACGCCAAAGGATATTGCCGAGAAACCCCAGCCCCGGCACCATGCAGGCCCCACCGTAGAGACCGCCCAAAACCGCTCCAACAGCGCACTTTTTAACGCCGTTTGGATGGCCGGACAGTCGATTTGTGGCGATTAACATCAAAAAGTCCACTAAAAAGTTCAATAGTATCAGCACATCCAAATACAGCGGCACAACCACACCTCCTGTCCACCAGTTTACCGCCTCCGGCCAAAAAAGTTCGTCGCAACCCCGCCATGATGCAACCGCAATTCACGCCCTCAAAACAAAAATTACGGCATCCGAACCATCGGATGCCGTCAAACTATCAAAAAAGAGTGTCATTCCGAGCCAGTGCGCACACTACTGTAAAAAAAGTTGTGTCATTCCGAGCCAGTGCGCACACTGGCGTGGGAATCTCCAAAGGTATCCGCTATCTCACGGAAATGTCCACTACTCCTATTGCGAAGAACTTTTCTGTACGCCCCGGATATTTTTCTCCACCTTGAACCGGGCTGTCATCACCTCATGGCCGCAGCCCAGACACCGCAGCCGGAAATCCGCCCCGGTCCGCAGCACCAGCCATCGCTTTTCCCCACAGGGATGGGGCTTTTTCATCGTCAAAATATCACCAACCTGGATGTCCATCCGGTTCACTCTCCCTTAATCTTATCCCAATACTGCTTCGCCGCCTGCTCCAGCTTATTGGGGCCGTACTCATAATATTTGGTGCCCACCAAACCATCCGGCAGATACTGCTGCTCCACCCAATGATTTGGGAAATCGTGGGGATATAAATACCCCTGCTCCCGCTCCATGGTATGGGAATCGGCGTGCATATTCTGTAAATGCCGGGGAAAATCCCCACCTTTTCCCTTGCGAATATCCGCCAGGGCCGAATCCAGGGCGATATGCCCGGAATTGGATTTGGGTGACGTGGCCATCAGCACCGCCGCATCCCCCAGAGGAATCCGGGCCTCCGGCATTCCCAGCTTCAGCGCCATGTCCACGCAGGCATTGACTATGGGAATAATTTGCGGAAACGCCAGTCCCACATCCTCCGCCGCAATCACCATCAACCGGCGGCAGGCGGACTGCATCTGCCCCACCTCCAGGAGTCTGGCCAGATAATGGCAGGCCGTATCCGGGTCGGAGCCCCGGATGGACTTCTGCAAAGCGGAAAGCAGATCATAATGGTTGTCCCCATCCCGATCCGCCCGCATGGCGCTTTTCTGGGTGACCACCTTGGTGTCCGCCAGCGTCAGCGGCAGCAAATTCCCTTCGGGAACCCCGGCAGAGAACAGCACCTCCACCGCGTTGAGTGCCTTGCGAAGATCGCCGCCGCAGCTGGAGGCAATATACTCCAAAGCACCCTCCTCCGGCACCGCCTTCAGCGCCGTCCGCTCTTCCATATAGGAAACCGCCCGTTTCACTGCCTGCAAGGCAGCGGAAGCAGAGATTTGCTTAAATTCAAAGATGGTAGAACGGCTCAAAATGGCGTTAAAAACGTAAAAATACGGATTTTCCGTGGTGGAAGCAATCAGGGTGATTTTCCCGTTTTCAATGTATTCCAGCAGGGACTGCTGCTGCTTTTTGTTGAAGGATTGAATCTCATCCAGATACAGCAGCACCCCATTGGGCGCCATAAAGGTGTCCAATTCCGCAACGATCTGCTTGATGTCCGCAGTGGAAGCGGTGGTTGCATTGAGCTTGTAGAGGGTCCGGTCGGTCATTTTGGCAATGATGTTGGCAACGGTGGTCTTTCCGGTTCCGCTGGGGCCATAAAAGACCATATTCGGCACCTTCCCGGAATCAATCAGCCGACGCAGCACCGCGCCTTTCCCCAAAATATGCTCCTGTCCGTAAACCTCATCCAAATTCTGCGGCCGCAGCAAATCCGCCAAAGGCTGATACATACAAAAACCTCCCTTCAATCATTGCCAGCTCCCGGAGATGTCATCCTGAGCGGAGCGAAGCGCAGTCGAAGGATCTGCGCACTACCGATACAATAACTGCAAATCAGTGCGTAGATCCTTCGACTCGCTGACGGTCGCTCAGGATGACAACGGGATATTTTGTTTCATCATACCACCGCATTTCCTTTCCGTCAAGCCATCAAAAATATAAAAAACACTTGCATTTCTATTTTATATGTGGTATTATTCGAACGATATGTAAAAAGCGCAGAACGGGCTGTCCAATATCACAAGCATCACAATAGCGAGAGCGGGAGGGTGAAAGCCGCTTGGGTGCGATAGCGGGCTTTCTCCCGGGAGCTGCCATCTGAAATTCAGTAGGAATGGCCGGTTGACCCCGTTACAGGTCACGAGCGTGTTTGCGCTTTAAGCTGCGCCGTATGGCGAATCGTGGGTGGTACCGCGGAAGGAATGCCTTTCGTCCCTAATGTGTGGGATGAAGGGTTTATTTTTTGTAAATTACTCTTAGGAGGAAAGATATATGAAAGAACAATTAGAGCTGATCCGCCAAAATGCGCTGGCTGCTCTGGAGGCTGCAGAGAATACCGCCGCTCTGGACGAGCAGCGTGTTAAGTGGCTGGGCAAGAAGGGCGAGCTGACTGCCGTCCTGAAAATGATGGGCAAGCTGTCCGCTGAGGAGCGGCCCATCATGGGCCAGATGGCCAACGCCGTCCGTGCTGAGATTGAAGCCAAGCTGGAGGAGCGGAAGGCCGCCCTCAGCGCCGCCGCATTGGAAGCGAAGCTGGCCGAAGAGGCCATCGATGTGACCATCCCCGGCGAGCCTGTCGAGCTGGGCCACCAGCACCCCATGAACCAGGTGCTGCAGCAGGTGAAGGATATCTTCGTCGGCCTGGGCTACACCGTGGTGGACGGCCCCGAAGTGGAGCTGGCCAGCTACAACTTCACCCGGCTGAACATCGAGGAGGGCCACCCCTCCCGGGACCGCAGCGACACCTTCTATTTCAATGATGGCGACAGCATCCTGCTTCGCACCCAGACCAGCTCCATGCAGATTCGCTTCATGGAGAACAACAAGCCCCCTCTGTGTATGCTGGCCCCCGGCCGTGTGTTCCGGAAGGACGAGGCCGACGCCACCCACTCCCCCATGTTCCACCAGATCGAGGGTCTGGTTGTGGACGAGCACATCACCATGGGCGACCTGAAGGGTGCCCTGATCACCATTATGCGGGCCATCTACGGCGAGGATGCCCAGATGCGCTTCCGCCCTCACCACTTCCCCTTCACTGAGCCCAGCTGCGAAATGGATATGCAGTGCCACAAGTGCCACGGCACCGGCGAGGTAGACGGCCAGGTATGCCCCACCTGCCATGGCGAGGGCTGGATTGAGCTGCTGGGTGCCGGTATGGTGCACCCGGAGGTGCTGCGCAACTGCGGCATCGATCCTGAAAAATACTCCGGCTTCGCCTTCGGCATGGGCCTGGAGCGGATGGCCATGGGCCGCCTGAAGATCAACGACCTGCGTCTGATCTTCGACAACAATATCAAGTTCCTGGAACAGTTCTAAAAGGAGGGAAAGAATCATGAAACTGAACAGAAAATGGCTGCATGAGGAGTTCGTGGACCTTTCCCACATCTCCGATAAGGAATTTGTAGAAACCATGACCGTTGCCGGTCAGAAGGTGGAAACCTACGAGCGGATGGACGCTGAAATTAAGAACGTCGTGGTGGGCAAGGTAGTTTCCATCGTCCGCCATGAAAATTCCGACCATATGTGGGTCTGCCAGGTGGATGTGGGCCAGGAAGAGCCCGTCCAGATCGTCACCGGCGCCCAGAATGTCCACGAGGGCGACCTGGTGCCTGCCGCACTGCACAATTCTTATCTGCCCGGCGGTATCCACATCACCAAGGGCAAGCTCCGTGGTGAAAAGTCCAATGGTATGCTCTGCTCCTTCGCGGAGCTGGGCCTGACCCAGAACGACCTGCCCGATGCCTACGCCGACGGCATTTGGATTCTCAACGATGAGGATTGCAAGCCCGGCGACGATATCAACCTGGTCATCGGCAACGATGATACCATCGTGGATTTCGAAATCACCAACAACCGCCCTGACTGCTACTCCATCATCGGCCTGGCCCGGGAGGCCGCTGCTGCCTTCGATAAGCCCATGCGCCACAACGAGCCTGTGGTCAAGGGCAGCGATGCCGGCTCTATGTATGAGATGCTGGACGTGGAAGTTCCCGCTGAGACCCTGTGCAACCGCTATTCTTCCCGGATGGTGAAGAACGTCAAGATCGCCCCCTCTCCCAAGTGGCTGCGCCAGCGGCTCCGGGCCAACGGCGTCCGCCCCATCAACAACATCGTTGACATCACCAACTACGTCATGCTGGAGTACGGCCAGCCCATGCACGCCTTCGACTACCGGTATGTTGCCTCCGGCAAGATCATCGTCCGGGAGGCCGAAGCCGGCGAAACCCTGACCACCCTGGACGGCAATGTCCGGGAGCTGAAGCCCGGTATGCTGGTCATTGCCGATGAAAATAAGCCCATCGGCCTTGCCGGTATCATGGGCGGCGAAAACTCCGAAATCGTGGATGACACCACCACCGTGGTCTTCGAGTCCGCCAACTTCAACGGCACCTCCATCCGCCAGACTGCCCTGGCTCTGGGCATGCGCACCGAATCCTCCGGCAAGTTCGAGAAGAACCTGGATCCCATGATGACCGTTCCCGCGGTCCAGCGGGCCTGCGAGCTGGTGGAGCTGCTGGAGTGCGGCGATGTGCTGGACGGCATCATCGACATCATCAACTACGTGCCCCAGCCCAAGGAGCTGCCTCTGGAAGCTGACAAGATCAACAAGCTGCTGGGCACCGACATCTCCGAAACTGAGATGGTCAAGTACCTGAACCTGTTGGAGATCCCCGTGGAAGGCACCACCATCCACGTCCCCTCTTTCCGTCCTGACCTGAACCTGATGGCG
>JAZQHH010000083.1:0-2349 GCA_045540495.1 Faecousia sp. | reverse complement strand
ATGCGGGCGGAAATGTTCGATTTTGTACTGTGTTCAGGCTTTTTAGCAGGTAAGATTCAGCAAGTCTTTACGGATTCGTCATCTCAGGTGATCGCCCGCATTCCTCATCCGACCCGGCTTCGCCGGGCCACCTTCCCCCCGGGGGAAGGCATGGGCGGTCCCGCGCCAGTTCGCTAAACAATCATTTATATGTGCAATCCCTTTTTCGACAGACTGCCCAACGCCAATCTCCTCCATTCTCTCCGCAAATCATTGACAAGCGCAGCAAAATCCTGTAAAATATCTCTTATATTATAATGTAAGGAGAGAGGATACCATGATCTGCAGCCATTGCGGCGCTGAATTGCCGGAGACTTCCGTGTTCTGCCCCGAATGCGGCACCCTTTGTACCCTTCCCCCAGCCCAGGGCCAGCAATCCCGGCAGTCCCAGCAGCCTGCCGCCCCGGAGCCGGAGCCCGAAATCACCCCCGCAGAAACCCCGGCTGCACCGGACAGTTGCCCGGTCTGCGGCAATCCCCTGACCCCCGGCAGCATTTTCTGCACCTATTGCGGCACCAACACCTGTGCCCCGGGCCAGGAGCCTGCCATGCGGTGCGCCGTCTGCGGCGCCGAGCTGACCAAGGGGATGCAGCTGTGCCCCCAGTGCGACACCCCCATCTACCCCACCCACAAGACCGAGCCGGAGCCCATCGTCATACCTGAGCCCGTGGCCGAGCCGGAGATCGTCGTGGAACCCATCATCCTGCCGGAGCCCATCGTGCCTATCCCCGCCCCGGTGAAAACCTGCGCCAAATGTGGCGCCGAATTGGCTGAAAATCAGCTGTTCTGCACCAAATGCGGCACCTCCACCGCCCCGGCGGCTCCCGCCAAAACCTGCGCCAACTGCGGCGCGCCCCTGGCAGAGGATCAGAAATTCTGCTCCAAATGCGGCAAGAGCACCATGGCAGAGCCTCCGGCTGCCAAGCATTGCGTCCACTGCGGCGCGGCTCTGTCGGAAACCCAAAAATTCTGCACCAAGTGCGGCAAAGCCACCGCCGAGACCGGCTCCATCGTCATCGAGCCTGTGATCGTCACGCCCCCGGTCTATGATCCCCCCAAGCCCCCGGTGCCCCCCGCACCGCCCAAGCCCAAAAAGAAAAAGAAGGGTCCCGGCCCCGCCGCAAGGATATTCCTGCGGCTGCTGTCGTTCCTGCTGTGCCTGTGCCTGACGGCGAGCCTGCTGCTGACCATTGCGGTGCTGGACCTGCGGCAGATGACCAGCCAGGATAACCTCCAGCGGGTCATCGGCTCCAGCCTGACCCTCCGTTTGCCCAATTCCGCCACAGTCACAACCGGCGGCAGCGGCACCGCCTCCTCCAAATCCGACGAATCCATCCTCCGCTGGGTCTACGACTCCCTGAAGGAGGAGCTGGGCGCCGAAATGGATGCCAGCTACGCCCAAATGGAGGAATTTTTCGAAAAATCCAGCGCCAAGGACTTCCTGGCCGAAAAATCCGCCGCTTACCTGTCCGACCTGCTGTCCGGCACCAATGAAACCGACATCTCCCGCCGGGAGATTGCCCAGCTCATCAACGAAAACGCCGACCTCATCGAGGAGGTTTTCGGCGAGACCGTCACCCCCGCCATGCGGGAGGATGTGCTGAACATGGTGGAATCCGCCAAACTGGACGAGCTGATCGAGCAGGAGCTGATCCAGCATGTGCGGGAGATCTCCATCACCGGCGGCCAGGACGGCTACACCGTGGAGCAGCTGCTGGCTGACCTGAAGTACTACACCTCCGACAATGTGCTGTGGGCCCTGGTGGCCATCAACGTGCTGATTCTGGTTCTGCTGCTGCTGACCAACTGGTTCCGGCTGAGCAGCACCCTCAAGTGTGCCGCCATTCCCATGATCGTTCTGGGCGCACTGCTGTCCATCCCCACGGTGCTGCTGCAGATTCTGCCCACCCTGCTGACCGATGCCATCGGCGGTCTGGTCGGCGGTATCATCAGCGCGGTGGTATCCCTGTTCGCCCCGGTCCACTACATCACCCTGGCCGCCGGCATCGTTCTGCTGATCCTCAGCGCCATCATCAAAGGCGTCTCCAGACTGGCGGAGGAATAACAACATATCAAAACAGCGGGAGCCACTCATTGGCTCCCGCTGTTCGCATAGTGAAAAAACCTGTTATTGTGTTCTCTTCGTAGAGGCGATTCACGAATCGCCTGTAAATGATTGTTTAGCGGCCTAAAACGACGCGCCGATCTCAACAACCGTGTCATTGCGAGGCCGCAGGCCGTGGCAATCTCCTGGTACAACTTTGGTCCTAATTCGCACCAAAATCTATGGATAATCCCATTCTACATTGT
>JAZQHH010000082.1:0-5171 GCA_045540495.1 Faecousia sp. | reverse complement strand
CCGAATCGTGGGCTATCAGCTGTCGCCCCTGCTGTGGAAGAAGGTTCGCCGGGGCCTGTCCGCCGGTCGTGTCCAGAGCGTGGCCACCCGGCTGGTGGTGGACCGGGAGAATGAGATTCGTGCCTTCCAGCCCCGGGAGTACTGGTCTTTGGATGTGACCCTGGACCGCATCGGCAAGCCCGGCTCCTTTGTCGCCCACTACCACGGCGAGGACAAGAAGCGGGAGCTGGAGAACGAGGAGCAGGTCAACGAGATCATCCGGGATATCGACGGCAAGGAATTTACCGTTACCAACGTGAAAAAGAGTGAAAAGAAGCGCTCCGCTGCTCCTCCGTTTACCACTTCGACTCTGCAGCAGGAGGCATCCCGGAAGCTGAATATGACCCCCAAGCGTACCATGGCCATCGCCCAGCAGCTGTATGAGGGCGTGGATGTCTATGGCGAGGGCACCTTGGGCCTGATTACCTATATGCGTACCGACTCCCTGCGTCTGTCCGACGAGGCTATGGATGCCGCCGCGGATTTCATCCGCCACCGCTATGGCGATGCCTATTATTATGGTAAGCACCATGTGTTCAAGACCAAGGGCAACGCCCAGGATGCCCACGAGGCCATCCGCCCCACCCATGTGGAGCTGGACCCGGAGCGCATCGCCTCCAGCCTGACCAAGGAGCAGTATAAGCTCTACAAGCTGATCTGGAGCCGGTTCCTGGCCTCCCAGATGGCCAATGCCCTGTATGATACCGTGTCCATCGATACCGAGTGCGCCGGGCACATCTTCCGCTCCAGCCACCAGAGTATGCGCTTCGCCGGCTTCATCGCCGTCTACGAAGAGGGCAGGGACGAGGAAGGGGAGGCCATGGGCTCTCCGTTGCCCGATTTGCAGGTTGGCGACAAGGCCCTTTGCACCAAAATCGACAAGGAGCAGCACTTCACCCAGCCCCCGGCCCGGTATACCGAGGCCACCCTGGTCAAAGCCATGGAGGAAAAGGGCGTGGGCAGACCTTCTACCTATGCTTCCATCGTTTCCACCATCCAGGATCGGGAGTATGTGAATAAAGTGGACAAGCGGCTCAGCCCCACGCCCCTGGGCGAGGTGGTCAACGGCCTGATGATGGAGCGGTTCACCGACATCATCGATGTGGAATTTACCGCCAACATGGAAAGCAAGCTGGACGAGGTGGAGGAAGGCAAGCGGAACTGGAAGGATCTGCTGTCCGACTTCTACGGCGGCTTCCATCAGGAGCTGCTGGACGCGGAAACCGCCCTGGAGGGCGTCCGCCTGAAGGTGCCGGAGGAAGTGACCGACGAAATTTGCGAGGTTTGCGGCAAGAACATGGTCATCAAAATGGGCCGGTTCGGCAAATTCCTGGCCTGCCCCGGCTGGCCGGAATGCACCAACACCAAGCCCATCGTGGAGCGGATGCCCGGCCGCTGCCCCAAGTGCGGCAGCACCATTTTGAAGCGGAAGTCCAAGAAGGGCTACGCCTACTACGCCTGCGAGCGGGGTGCCGACTGCGGCTTTATGACCTGGGATGTGCCCACCGCCGAGGATTGCCCCAAGTGCGGCTTCACCATGTTCAAGAAGTCCGGCCGGGGCCGCATGAAGCCCTTCTGTATCAACGACACCTGCGAAAACTACCTGCCGGAGGACAAGCGGGGCTACTATAAAAAGAAGACCGCCGAGGAGGGCGAACAGCCCGCCCAGGAGGAACCCAAGAAGAAAACCGCCGCCAAGAAAACGGCGGCCAAGAAGACAACCACCCGGAAAAAGAAAGGGGCGGCCGAATGAATAAGGTAAAAGTGATCGGTGCCGGCCTGGCAGGCTCCGAGGCGGCCTGGCAGCTGGCCCAGCGGGGGGTACAGGTGGAGCTGATTGAAATGAAGCCCCACAAAATGACCCCCGCCCACCATAGCGAAAACTTTGGCGAGCTGGTCTGCTCCAACTCCCTCCGGGGCGACCGGCTGGAGAATGCCGTTGGCCTGCTGAAAGAGGAGCTGCGGCGGCTGGACAGCCTGATTATCGCCTGCGCCGATGCCACGAGAGTGGAGGCCGGCGGCTGTCTTGCGGTGGATCGGGAGGGCTTCGCGGCCCTGATTACCGAGAAGATCAAAAATCATCCCAATATTACGGTTACGGCCCAGGAAGTCACCGAGGTGCCGGAGGGCCCTGTCATCATCGCCACCGGCCCCCTGACCTCTGATGCTCTGTCCGAAGCAATCGGTCGGTATTTCGGTGCGGATTACCTGCACTTCTTCGATGCCGCCGCCCCGCTGGTCACGGCGGAGTCCATCGATATGGACCTGGCCTGGTGGCAGTCCCGCTACGACCGGGGCACCCCGGACTATATCAACTGCGCCATGGACAAGGAGCAGTACGAGGCCTTTATGAAGGAGCTGGTTTCCGCCGAGGAGGCTCCCGTCCACGGCTTCGAGGATAAGAATGTGTTCGAGGGCTGTATGCCCGTGGAGGTCATGGCCCGCCGGGGCTTTGATACGCTGCGCTATGGCCCCCTGAAGCCCGTGGGCCTTCGGGACCCCAAAACCGGCAAGGAGCCCTATGCGGTGGTCCAGCTCCGGCAGGATAACGCCGCGAAAAGTGTCTATAATCTGGTTGGCTTCCAGACCCACCTGAAATTCGGTGAGCAGAAGCGGGTGTTCTCCATGATTCCGGCGCTGCACGATGCGGAATTTGTCCGCTACGGCGTCATGCACCAGAATACCTTCCTCCAAAGCCCCAAGCTGCTGGACCGGTACTATGCGGACCGCCGGAACCCCCTGGTGGCCTTTGCCGGGCAGATGACCGGTGTGGAAGGGTATGTGGAGTCCGCTGCCTCCGGCTTCCTGGCGGCGGTGGCTATGGCGGCCAAGGTCCAGGGCCGGGAGATTCCCGATTTCCCCCGAACCACCGCCATCGGCGCCCTGGGTCTGTACATCAGCGACGAAAGCATCGAAAATTTCCAACCGATGAATGTGAATTTTAGCATCATTTCCCCTCTGGAACAGAGAATTCGTAAGAAAGCAGAGAAAAATCTCGCCATCGCCAACCGCTCCCTGGCGGTCATTGACGAACTGAAAGAAAGAGGTAACTTATGAGAATCATTCTCGACGCCATGGGCGGCGACAATGCCCCGCTGGCTCCCGTGATGGGCGCCATCGACGCGGCGAAGGATTTTGGAGCCCAGATCACCCTGGTTGGCCGGGGCGAGGAAATTCTGAAGACCCTCCGGGACAACGGCATCGACACCCTGCCCACCGGCGTTGCCATCGCCGACGCGGAGGAAGTGGTGGATATGCATGACGACCCGGCCAATGTGGTGCGGAAGAAGAAAAATTCCTCCATGATTGTTGGCCTGCGGATGCTGTCGGAAGGGGAGGGGGACGCTTTCATCTCCGCCGGTTCCACCGGTGCTCTGCTTTCCGGCGCGACCCTGGTTGTCAAGCGGGTCAAGGGCATCCGCCGGGCGGCCATGGGCCCCTGTATGCCCAATAAGGCCGGTGGCAAAACCGTGCTGCTGGACTGCGGCGCCAACGCTGAATGCACCCCGGAATTTCTGCTCCAGTTCGGTATCGTGGGCACCCTCTATGCCCGCAAGACTCTGAATATCTCCAATCCCAGAGTTGGCCTGCTGAACATCGGCACCGAGGATTCCAAGGGCACCCCTTTGCAGAAGGAGGCCCACGCTCTGCTGACCGATGCCCACAACAAGGGCCTTTTGAACTTCATCGGCAATATCGAAGGCCGGGATGTGCTGCTGGGCGAGGTGGACGTGGTGGTCTGCGACGGCTTCTCCGGCAATGTGCTGCTGAAATCCATCGAGGGCACCGCCATGTTCATGGGCAGCTTGATGAAGCATAAGATTTTCAAGCGCAACTGGCTCTCCATGATTGGCTACCTCTTCTGCAAGAAGGGCGTGGATGATGTGATGAAAATGATGGACTACCGGGAAATCGGCGGCACCCAGTTCCTTGGCATCAAGAAGCCCGTCATCAAGGCCCATGGTTCTTCTGACCGGCTGGCCTTCCGCAATGCGGTTCGCCAGGCCATGGAAGCGGCCCAAAACGATATTTCCGCCGACCTGGAGCAGAGCCTCGCCGCCATCAAGGAGAGCAGCCATGCTGAGTGATCTGGAAAAGGCCATCGGTTACCGATTTAACAATATTTCCCTGCTGCAAAATGCCCTGTCCCATTCCTCCTACGCCAACGAGCGGTACCACGACAGTCTGATGAGCAATGAACGGCTGGAGTTTTTGGGGGATTCCATTCTGGGCATGACCGTGGCGGACTACCTCTATCGCAATTTCCCCAACCGGCCCGAGGGGGATTTGACCCGGATGCGGGCGGATATGGTCTGCGAAAAGACCCTGGCGGCGGTAGCCAACCGGCTGAATCTTGGCCAGCACCTGCTGCTGGGCCACGGCGAGGAGCAGGGGGGCGGCAGAAGCCGCGCTTCCATCCTGGCGGACGCGGTGGAGTCCATCATCGCTGCCAGCTACTTGGACGGCGGCTTTGAGCCTGCGGCGAATTTCATTCGCACCTTCATTCTGTGCGATGTGCCGGTAAAGCAGCTGCATAATGTGGACTATAAGACCACCCTGCAGGAGCTGGTGCAGCAGAAAAAGAACCAGGTGCTGACCTACACCCTCACCGGCGAATCCGGCCCGGACCATGATAAACAGTTCCGGGTACAGGTGAGCCTCAATGGAGAAGTGGTGGGAGAAGGCACCGGCCGCAGCAAAAAGCGGGCGGAGCAGGATGCCGCCCGTGTAGCCATCGAAAAACTGTTTCCCGGCAAATAAAAACAATTATTATACCAAAAGCCGCAGGAGCTAATCGGCTCCTGCGACTTTTTCTGTATGTCAAAAAGTATCTTTTCTGAAAACACGAGTCATTCCGAGGGGCGAAGCCCGTCCCCCCTCTGTCATTGCGAGGGCGAAGCCCGTGGCAATCCGTTTCCTTTCCCCAGGAATCGAAAAGCCGAAAAATGCAAAGGTATTGTCATCCTGAGCGAGCAAAAAATAAATGTCATTGCGAGGGCCGTCAGGCCCTCGCAATGACATTCTTACTTTAGGTTATGCGAAATACTGTTTTGCGTAGTAGCCGTAGACTGCGGTAGCCGCGGCCAGTTCACCCATGGTGGTGGCTTCGGCGGCCTTGATCTTGCAGTAGT
>JAZQHH010000081.1:0-7936 GCA_045540495.1 Faecousia sp. | reverse complement strand
GTGGGCGACGTGAATTTGAGAATGTCCATTTACTACTTTGAGAAGATCAATGCTGCCGGTATCAAGACGCACTATGTATCTGCTGACCTGGCAAATACCACTATGGAAGTGCTGCCCGCCAAGGTCTTCGGCAAGGGTCTGGAGGTCATCTGCCGCCGCAAGGCTGTCGGCTCCTTCTTCCGCCGCTACAACCAGTACTGCACCGAGGGCCAGGACCTGCCCTACTATGTGGAGACCACCTTCAAGAATGACGCGCTGGGCGATCCCCTGGTCACCAAGGACGGCCTGGTGGACCTGGGCGTTATGACTGCCGAGCAGTACGATTCCCTGAAGGCTCAGACCCAGGCTATCACCAAGATTGTGGCTGACGATCTGGCAGCAAAGGGTCTGGAACTCTACGACATCAAATTCGAGTTTGGCTACGATCCCGAAGGTAACGTCATGCTGATCGATGAGGTCGCTTCCGGCAACATGCGCGTTTACAAGGACGGCAAGTACATTGACCCCATGACCCTGAATAAACTGTTCTTCGCCTGATTCCAGCAGTAGATACTGTTGCCAACAGCAAAAAGTGGACCGCATCTTCGCAGGATGCGGTCTTTCACTTTACACAGATTTTACTTAGGGAACCTCTGATTTAATCGCAGTGTACACGGAGACCTTTATTAGTTGCACGGAGACCCCTATTCGCTACACGGAGTTTCCGGGAAAAACCACCCTTTGAATAATGCAAAAACGCCACCTTCCGAGTTATTTCCCGGAAAGTGGCGTTTTTACCCCCTTTAGGGGTAATATCCAAAATAATAATAAAAAAAGTCCACGCCAACTCTATCAAAGTTAGCGTGGACATATGGTACACCGGAAGGGACTCGTTCAATCAAGGTTCGGCTCCGTCAAGCCGTCGCCGGCGGCGCTCATCCGCGCCGCATTTTATTGTTCGAGTCCCTTTCATATGCAATATGAAAAGGGTTATCCCAAATGGGATAACCCTTTTCATGGTACACCGGAAGGGACTCGAACCCCCAACCCTCGGAACCGGAATCCGATGCTCTATCCATTGAGCCACCGGTGCATTGCTTGACAGCCTAGATATTATAGCGCATTTTCTTCCGTTTGTAAAGAGGAAAATTAAAAAT
Source organism: Faecousia sp. (assembly GCA_045540495.1). Classification (GTDB taxonomy): domain Bacteria; phylum Bacillota; class Clostridia; order Oscillospirales; family Oscillospiraceae; genus Faecousia. The sequence goes on along the minus strand of JAZQHH010000081.1, from coordinate 6,800 downwards.
TTCTGCAATTCGCCCGGTTGTTTTCTCTGACAAAGTGTGCTATAATCAAAAAAAATCCGCCGAAACAGGAGGAATACCCCATGGCTGCATCCTACAATTTCCGAACCGCCATCAACGGCTTCCATAAAGAGGACGTGGTGCATTACATCGAATACGTTAATTCCAAGCACAATACCCAGCTCAACCAGCTCCGCTCCGACCTGGACGCCGCCCAGAAGGAGAACCGGGACCTGCGGGCCAAGCCCGACAACGAGGCCAAGGTCAAGGAACTGGAATCCGAGCTGCAGGCCGCTTTTGACCGCATCAACAGCCTGGAAAAGGAACTGGCCGATATGACCGCCCAGCGGGATGCGGCCAAGTCCGAAACCAAGCCCGGCAACCACGCCGAGCTGGAGGCTTACCGCCGGGCCGAGCGCACTGAGCGTCAGGCCAAGGAGCGCAGCGATGCCATGTATCAGAAGGCCACCGCCGTGATTTCCGAAGCCAGCGCCAAGGTGGATGCTGCTGCCCTGCAAATCGCCAGCATCTCCGACCAGGTCAGCGCCCAGCTGACTGCCCTGCAGCAGGCCGTCACCGGCAGCAAGCAGTCCCTCCGGGATGCCGCCGCGGGCCTTTACGCCATCCGGCCGGAGGAATAACAGTTTCGAACGATCACTGCCGTAGGGGCCGATGCCCACATCGGCCCATTTAGATTCCCAATGGGAAGGTGGGCCGATGTGGGCATCGGCCCATATGTGTTGAAATCATGTTCATGAGGTGCCCTATGCTTATCCGAAAAAATGCGTATTTTGATGCCTTTCACTGCATCGCAGGCAGCTGCCCGGACAGCTGCTGTCAGGAATGGGACGTAGCGGTGGACGAGGATGCCGCCACATACTATCGCAGCCTTCCCGGCGAATTGGGCGACCGCCTCCGCCAAAAGCTGAAGCAGGAGGATGGCTGGTATCTGGAAATCACCGACCGCCGGTGCCCCATGTGGCGGGGGGACGGCTTGTGTCAAATTCAATTCGAATTGGGCGAGGGTGCCCTGTGCAAGACCTGCCGGGAATTTCCCCGGCTGACCCACGCTTATGGGGATTTTGTGGAATACGGCCTGGAGCTATCCTGCCCCGAGGCCGCCCGGATTCTGCTGACCGCCCCAGCCCGGCCCGCCATCGAAGGGGAGGCCCCCGGCGGCGAGACACCGGAATATGATGCCGAGATCATGGACATTCTGCTTCGCACCCGCCGTCAGGCCCTTGCGTTGCTGGAGCAGCATCCCGTGCCCCAGGCGCTGCAATTGCTGCTGCTTTACAGCTATCGGGTCCAGGATGAGCTGGACGGCGGCGAAGCGGTGGCCTTTGATGCCGAAGCAGAGCTGGCCTTTGCCCGGCAAATGGCCCAGCCGGGAACGGCTGAGGATCTGCGGGGGTTTTATTTATCCCTGGAGCTGTTGACGGAGCGCTGGGAAAACCGGCTCCGCAATCCCCAGCCCCTGACCCACTGGCCGGAGGAGATTCGGGCACTGGCCCGGTATGGCATCGAGCGGTACTGGCTCCAGGCGGTGTCGGATTTTGACCTGATTTGCCGGGTGAAGCTGATTTTATCTGCCTGTATCCTGATAAAAAATCTGGGTGGCGACCCGGTGGTCACCGCCCAGCTATGGTCCAAGGAGATTGAAAACAGCGCCGAAAATGTAGACACCCTTCTGGACGCCGCTTACACCCACCCAGCCCTCACCGATGTCCGCCTGCTGGGGTTGCTGGAGCGTTAAATGATGCCCCCTTGCCCCCCTCGTTTACGAGGGGGGTGCCCCGAAGGGGCGGGGGGAGTATACCATTCACAGTGTTTCGGACTCCCCCCGACCTTCGCTTCGCTCGGCCACCCCCCTCATAAATGAGGGGGGCAAGGGATGTTTCCTTTTCTAAACAATCATCTGCATCCCAATCTACACACAACCGGGAGGGCCTTTGCCCTCCCGGTGCTTTTTTAGTTCATGGTCCCCTCTGCCCGGTGGAACAGGTCGCCGATGCGTTCCCGGAGGGCGATGGCTTCCGGGGTGTCGGCGGTGCCGGACAGGTCGATCCATTGGGCCGATGCGGCCTGGGCATCCTTCAGGGTCTGCAAATCATAGCTCAAATCCGCCACCCGGAAGGCAGGCAGGCCGGACTGCCGGCTGCCGAAGAAATCGCCGGGACCCCGGAGCTTCAAATCCTCCTCGGCGATTTTGAAGCCGTCGGTGGTCTTGCACAGGGCCTTCAGCCGCTGCAGCGTTTCGGCGTTGCGGTTGTGGGAGGTCAGGATGCAGTAGCTCTTGCTGCTGCCCCGACCCACCCGGCCCCGGAGCTGATGGAGCTGGGAAAGGCCGAACCGGTCCGCGTCCTCGATGACCATCAGCGTGGCGTTTGGCACGTCCACGCCCACCTCAATGACCGTGGTGGCCACCAGCACATCCCCTGCGCCGGAAGCGAAGGCCGCCATCACCGCCTCCTTCTCCGTCCCCTTCATCTGCCCGTGGAGCAGCAGAACTTTCAGGTCGGGAAATACGGTTTTTTGCAGGGTTTCCGCCCAGACCTCGGCAGATTTGATGCCCAATTCTTCATTTTCCTCCACCGCCGGGCAAACCACGAAGCACTGGTGTCCCTCGGATACCTGCTTGCGGATGAAGGCGTTGATCCGCGCCCGGTAGCTTTCTCCCACCAGGAAGGTGTCCACCGCCTGCCGCCCCGGAGGCAGCTCGTCCAGAATGGACACATCCAAATCGCCGTACATAATCAGCGCCAGAGTCCGGGGGATGGGGGTGGCGGACATGACCAGCACATGGGGGTCCGCCCCCTTGGCGGAGAGCTTGCTGCGCTGGGCCACGCCGAAACGGTGCTGCTCGTCGGCGATGACCATACCCAGATCGTTGAATACTGTGGTGCCCGAGAGCAGGGCGTGGGTGCCCACCGCCAGGTCCACCATGCCCAGAGCGATGGCCTCCCGAATGCTGCGTTTTTCCTTCTCCTTCATAGAGCCGGTGAGCAGCGCCACCCGAAGTCCCAGGGGCTCGAATAATTTCGACAAAGACTGATAATGCTGCTCCGCCAGAATTTCCGTAGGGGCCATCAGAGCCGCCTGCCGGTGGTTCTGGGCGGCGAGGTACGCCGCAGCGGCGGCCACCATGGTTTTGCCGCTGCCCACATCGCCCTGCACCAGCCGGTTCATGGGGGCCCCCTTGGTCACATCGGCCCGGATTTCCTCAATGGCCCGCTTCTGGGCCCCGGTGAGCTGGAAGGGCAGCGCCCCATAGAAGCTCTGCAGCTCCACATTTTCATAGGGCGCGGTCTGTTTCCCCGCCCGGCTGGCCCGGAGCAGGGATAATCCTGCGGAAAAGACGAAAAATTCCTCAAAAACAAGCCGCCGTTTCGCCAGCTCCGCCTCCTCCATGGAGCCGGGTTCGTGGATGGCGTAGTAGGCCCGCTCCGCCGGCAGGATGCCATACTGCCGCCGCACGGCCTCCGGAATGATTTCCGCCGGTGGGTCGCAGATGGCCAGAGCCTGCCGGACGGCCTTCAGGACGCTGGCGTTGTTCAGCCCCGCCGTCAGGGGGTACACCGGCAGCACCCGCCGGGTGGTCACCGGGGCGGAATCCAGGGTTTCAAAGACGGGATTCGTCATATTGTACCCGATGAAATCCCCGCTGACCGCCCCGTAGAAAATGTATTCCTTGCCATATTGCAGAGCATCGCCGGCGTAGCGGTTGTTGAAGAAGGTCAGATTCAGCCGGGCGGTGTGGTCCGCCACCTGGACCTTGGTCAGATCCAGCCCCTTGCGGATGTGATTCGTCCGGGGGTGGTTCATGACCATGGCCCGGAAACAGGCGGGCTTGTCCACCTCCAATTTGTCGATGGTCACCAGCCTGGTCCGGTCCTCGTAGCCCCGGGGGAAATGGCAGATCAAATCCCGGAGGGTAAAAATATTCAAATTCTCAAAGGACTTGGCCTTCGCCGGCCCAATGCCCTTGAGGACGGTGATAGAATCGGATAGCTTTGCCATAGGATCACCTCGATTTCATGTCGTTGCGAGCCAGTGCGCACACTGGCGTGGCAATCTCCAAAGGTTTCCGATATCTTCAGGAGATTGCCACGGGCCTTACGGCCCTCGCAATGACAGGGTAAAAGATATGAAAAAACTCCCTCCGGGAAACGGGAGGGAGATATTTTCAGAGAATCAATCAAGCCAGCTTGTTCAGCTTCAGGGTCATGCTGCTCTTCTTGCGGGCAGCGTTGTTCTTGTGCAGAAGACCCTTGTTGACAGCCTGATCCACAGCCTTGATGGCGGCACCGTAGGCAGCCTGGGCAGCGGCCTTGTCGCCGGAGACCAGAGCGGCGTCAAACTTCTTGACGGTGGTCTTCAGAGCGGACTTGTTGGCCTTGTTCTTCTCGTAAGCAATCTTGGAAGAAAGGACATCCTTCTTAGAGGACTTGATGTTGGGCATGTTCACACCTCCTGTTCTCAAACTTTCATACAGATATGCATTATAACGCAGTTTCGTCAGAAAATCAATACCTTTTTGAAAAAATTTTTACGCAATACCATGGCAGAATCTCCGGGGCAGGGGAGATGACCCGACGGCGGCGGTTTTGTCGGCAGAAAAAGGATGAAAAAACGTGAAAGCACTTGAAAAATCCTGGGAACAATGATAATATAATCGGGTAGTAGGCTCTAATCAAAATGGGCGACTTTGGGTCGGTACTCCGGCCGAAAAACGAAGGAGAAATACTATGACATCTCAGGAACTGAACCAGCTTTCCATCACTGCCTGCAAGGTCCGGATGGGCATCATCGAATCCACCCATGCGGCCAAGTGCGGCCATCCCGGCGGCAGTATGTCCGCTGCGGAAATGTTCACCTACCTGTACTTCAAGGAGCTGAATGTGGACCCCGCCAACCCCAAGTGGGAGGATCGGGACCGCTTCGTCCTGTCCAAGGGTCACACCGCTCCCGGCCTGTATTCTGCGCTGGCACTGCGGGGCTTCTTCCCTGTGGAGGATCTGCTGTCCCTGCGTAAGGTGGGCAGCTATCTGCAGGGCCACCCCAATATGAATACGGTCCCCGGCGTGGATATGTCCACCGGCAGCCTGGGCCAGGGCATCTCCGCCGCCTGCGGCATGGCGCTGGCCGCCAAGGTCAAGGGCAAGCAGAACCGGGTCTACACCCTGCTGGGCGACGGCGAGATTCAGGAGGGTCAGGTTTGGGAGGCTTGTATGTTCGCAAGCCACTATAAGCTGGACAACCTGTGCGTCATCATTGATAACAACGGTCTGCAGATCGACGGCGATGTGGCCAAGGTCATGAGCCCGTACCCCATTGTAGACAAGCTGGAGGCCTTCGGCTTCCACGTTCAGGCCATTGACGGCCACAATTTCGAGCAGATCGAGGCCGCCCTGGAGCAGGCCAAGACCGTCAAGGGTAAGCCCTGCGCCATCGTCATGAAGACCGTGAAGGGCAAGGACGTTTCCTTCATGGAAAATCAGGCGGGCTGGCACGGCGTGGCACCCAACGACGCGCAGTACGAGCAGGCCATGGCCGAGCTGAAGGCCAAGCTGGCGGAATTGGAGGGCAAATAATATGGCAGATGTTAAGAAAATGGCCACCCGTGATGGCTACGGCAAGGGCCTGGTTGCTCTGGGCAAGGAGCATGACGATATCGTGGTGCTGGATGCGGACCTGGCCGGCTCCACCAAGACCGGTATGTTCGCCAAGGAATTCCCCGACCGGCATTTCAACTGCGGCATCGCCGAGGCGGATATGATGAGTGTGGCAGCGGGCCTGGCGGCCAGCGGCTTCACCCCCTTTGCTTCTTCCTTTGCCATGTTCGCTTCCGGCCGTGCCTTTGAGCAGATTCGCAATTCCATCGGCTATCCCGCCCTGAATGTGAAAATCGGCGCCTCCCACGGCGGTATGTCCGTTGGCGAAGACGGCGCTTCCCACCAGTGCTGCGAGGATTTCGCCCTGATGCGTTCCATCCCCGGCATGGTGGTCATTTGCCCCGCCGATGGTGTGGAGGCAGAGGCCGCCACCAAGGCCGCTTACGAATACAAGGGCCCCGTGTACCTGCGGATGGGCCGTCTGGCGGTGCCCGTGTTCCATGAAGAGGGCTTCCAGTTCCAGATTGGCAAGGGCGAAGTGATGCGCGATGGCACCGATGTGGCCATCGTTGCCAATGGTCTGATGGTTTACGAGGCTATCAAGGCCGGCGAGACCCTGGCTGCCCAGGGAATCAACGCCCGGATCATCAATATGTCCACCGTCAAACCTCTGGACGAGGAGCTGGTGCTGAAGGCCGCCAAGGAGTGCGGCAAGATCATCACCTGCGAGGAGCATTCCGTCATCGGCGGCCTGGGCGAGGCCGTGTGCAGTTTCCTGGCTGAAAATTATCCCACCCCCGTCCGCCGCATCGGCGTGAACGACGAATTCGGCTTCTCCGGCCCCGCCGCGGAAGTGCTGGAAGCCTTCGGCCTGTGCGAGGCAAACATCGTCAAGGTCACCAAGGAATTCCTGGGCAAGTAAATACCAAAATAAATGCCGTCGCAGCTCGCGACGTCATTTTTTAATAGAACCAAAGCCGAAAAATGTAAAGATATTGTCATCCTGAGCGAGCAATAAATAAATGTCATTGCGAGGGCCGTCAGGCCCTCGCAATGACATTGTTGCTTTAGATTATGCGAAATACTGTTTTGCGTAGTAGCCGTAGACTGCGGTAGCGGCGGCCAGGTCGCCCATGGTGGTGGCTTCGGCGGCCTTGGTCTTGCAGTAGTGGCCGATGGAGTAGGCCA
>JAZQHH010000080.1:0-2035 GCA_045540495.1 Faecousia sp. | reverse complement strand
CAACATGTTTCCCCAACTCCTTGGCTCACAGAACGACATGGCTACGATCCGACTTCCGGGAGATTGCCACGTCGCTTCGCTCCTCGCAATGACAGCTTGATCTTAGTGCGCTAAACAATCATTTACCGCTCCAACAAAAATTCAGGGCGGGGATATCCAAGTCGGATCGTAGCCATGTCGTTCTGTGAGCCAAGGAGTTGGGGAAACATGTTGTCTTCCTAAGACCGCCTTGGCCTCCGACTTCCTCCGGGGCGCTCGGCGGCCGCAGACCGTGGCAATCTCCTGGTACAACTTTGGTCCTAATTCGCACCAAAATCTATGGATAATACCATTCTACATTGTACGTACATCGAACTTTTTCCTTATCGTAGATAATACCGGGAGATTGCCACGTCGCTTCGCTCCTCGCAATGACAGCTTGATCTTAGTTCGCGAAACAATCATTTACAGCTTTCTCGACACGTTGCCCTACAGAGGGTTTTTATCCCAATAACGTCATTCTATTTAAGGAGACCTGACCATGCCAACCATCGCTGAACTTTTGTCCCAGGAGCTGGGGCAGAAGCTGGAATATGTTCAAAACGTCATCGACCTCATGGACGAGGGCAACACCATCCCCTTCATCGCCCGGTACCGGAAGGAAATGCACGGCACCATGGACGATACCACCCTGCGTAACCTGGAAACCCGCCTGAATTATCTGCGCAACCTCCAGACCCGCCGGGAGGAAGTGAAAAATTCCATCGAAAATCAGGGCAAGCTCACCGAGGAGCTGTCCGCCGCCATCGATGCCGCCGCCACATTGGCGGAGGTGGAGGACCTCTACCGGCCCTACAAGCAGAAGCGCCGCACCCGGGCCTCCATCGCCCGGGAAAGGGGCCTGGAGCCCCTGGCCGCCGCCATCTTCGCCCAGGATGGGTCCGACCCCAATCTTCTTGCTCAGGATTATGTAAACCCCGAAAAGGGCGTGGAAACTGTCGAGGATGCCCTCCAGGGTGCCAGCGACATCATCGCTGAGGATTTGAGCGACGATGCGGACATCCGCAAGGGCCTCCGGGAGCTGATGAACCGCCGGGGCATCTTTACTTGTAAGGCGGAAAATCCGGAAAATGACTCGGTTTACCGGCTTTATTACGACTTTTCCCAGCCCATTTCCCGGATTCTCGACCATCAAATCCTCGCCATCAACCGGGGCGAGAAGGAGGGCATCCTGAAGCCCAATGTGACCCTCCCGGGCAACGAGGGCTCCGCCCTGGTCTGCCGGGCGGCCCTGAAGCCCACTTTGAACGTCTCCGCCTTCGTCCGGGCCGCCGCCGAGGATGCCTTTGACCGGCTGATTTTCCCGTCGATTCAGCGGGAAGTCCGCAGCGACCTGTCCGACCGGGCCTATGGCGGCGCCATCTCCAATTTCGCCCTGAATCTGAAGCCCCTGCTGATGCAGCCCCCGGTGAAGGGCTTCGTCACCATGGGCCTGGACCCCGGCTACAAAAACGGCTGCAAGGTGGCGGTGGTGGATGCCACCGGCAAGGTGCTGGATACCGCCGTGGTCTACCCCACCTTCAGCCAGCGGAAGAAGGAGGAGGCCATCGCCACCCTCTCGGTTCTGATGAAAAAGCACATCGTCCGCCACATCGCCATCGGCAACGGCACCGCCTCCCGGGAAACCGAGGCCATGACCGTGGAGCTGCTGCGGAATTTCCCCGCTGCCAGCTACGCCATCGTCAGCGAGGCCGGCGCATCGGTGTATTCCGCCTCCCCCCTGGCGGCGGAGGAGTTCCCGGAGTATGATGTGAATCTGCGCTCCGCCGTTTCCATCGCCCGGCGGCTCCAGGACCCCCTGGCGGAACTGGTAAAAATCGACCCCAAGGCCATCGGCGTGGGCCAGTACCAGCACGACTGCCCCCAGAAGGAGCTGGACAGCGCTCTGGGCGCGGTGGTGGAGGACTGCGTCAACGCCGTGGGCGTAGACCTGAACACTGCCTCCCAGAGCCTGCTGCGCCAGGTCTCCGGTCTGAGTGCTGCCACCGCCAAAAAC
>JAZQHH010000079.1:0-2968 GCA_045540495.1 Faecousia sp. | reverse complement strand
TCCGGGGGGATACCCTGGAGATCTACCCCGCCTACTGGTCGGGCCGTGCCATCCGGGTGGAATTTTTCGGAGATGAAATCGACCGAATTTCTGAAATTAACGCCGTTTCCGGCATGGTGGAGCGATATATCGACCATGTGGCCATTTACCCGGCCAGCCACTATGTGGCCTCTAAGGAAAAGCTCCAGCGGGCCATGCTGGAGATCCAGCGGGAATGCGATGAGCAGGTGGCCTTCTTCCGCTCCCAGGACAAGCTGATCGAAGCCCAGCGCATCGCCCAGCGGACGGCCTACGATTTGGAAATGCTGACGGAAATCGGCTTCTGCAACGGCATTGAAAACTATTCCCGGGTCATCCAGGGCAGAGCCCCGGGGACGCCCCCCACCACACTGCTGGACTATTTCCCGGAGGATTTTCTGCTGTTTATTGATGAAAGCCATGTGACCCTGCCCCAGTGCCGGGCCATGTACGCCGGGGACCGGAGCCGGAAGGATGCCCTGGTGAACTACGGCTTCCGCCTGCCCTCGGCCTATGACAACCGGCCCCTGAATTTTACGGAGTTCGACAGTAAGCTCAATCAGGTGATCTATGTGTCCGCCACCCCCGCCGAATACGAGCAGACCCGCTCCGGCCAAACCGTGGAGCAGGTGATCCGTCCCACGGGCCTGCTGGACCCCATCGTGGAGGTCCGGCCCATCGATGGGCAAATCGACGATCTGATCGGGGAAATCAACGCCCGCACCGCCAAAAACGAGCGGGTGCTGGTCACCACCCTGACCAAGAAAATGGCGGAGGATTTGACGGTCTACCTGCAAAAGGCGGGCATCAAGGTCCGGTATATGCACTCCGATATCGGTGCCATGGAGCGGATGGAAATCATCCGTGATCTGCGAATGGCGAAGTTCGATGTGCTGGTGGGCATCAACCTCCTGCGGGAGGGTCTGGACCTGCCGGAGGTGAGCCTGGTTGCCATCCTGGACGCCGACAAGGAGGGCTTCCTCCGGTCGGAAACCAGCCTGATCCAGACCATCGGCCGTGCGGCGAGAAATGCCGAGGGCCGGGTCATCATGTACGCCGACAATGTGACCGCCTCCATGCGGGCCGCCATCGACGAAACGGAGCGCCGCCGGGGCATCCAGGATGCCTATAACAAGGAAAACGGCATCGTGCCCAAGACGGTCATCAAATCCGTCCGTGATTTGATCGAAATATCTTCTCCCACCGCCGAGCGAAAGGGCCGCACCGGTGTCAAGATGACCAAGGCGGAAAAGGAGAAGGAGATCGCCCGGCTGGAAAAACAAATGAAGGAAGCGGCCCGCATGATGGAATACGAATACGCCGCCGTCCTCCGGGACCAAATCATCGAACTGCGGGGCAACGGGCTGAAATAAAACCATGTCATTGCGAGGGCGTAGCCCGTGGCAATCACCTGCGGCGATGAAAAATCTTGGAGATTGCCACGGCCTTCGGCCTCGCAATGACATCGATATCATATTTACAAACCCCGATTTACCCTGTATCATATCCCCAAATAGAGAGAAAGAGGATCACATCATGGCAAAAATCAAGAAAAAATGGGGCGACCGGAAGGATGGGGTCTGGCTCAAGGACATCCCCGCCATGAACCGGATTATGCCCACCCTGATGCCCAACCGGGCGGATAACGAGGCCTACATCAACATCGATATCGACCTGCGCCCCCTGAACGCCTACTTAGAAAAGCTCAACGAAGGCAGGGAAGAGGATAAGTATACCTTCTTCCACCTGATCAGCGCCGCCGTGGGCAAGGCCTTCATCCTGCGGCCCCGGATGAACCGGTTCATCGTCGGCGGCAAGCTGTACCAGCGCCACGATGTGACGGTGGGCTTCACGGTGAAGAAAAAGTTTAATGACCAGGCGAAGGAGGCTCTGGCTTTCTTCAAATACGACCCCAAGGAGACTCTGGAAAGTTACCACGAGAAAATCATGGCCCAGATTCATCTGACCAAAAGCGACACGGAAAAGGATACCTCCACCGGCGCCATGGATATCATCACCAAGCTGCCCCAGTGGCTGATCCACCGAATCGTGAAATTCGTCCTGTGGCTGGATAAGCACGGCTGGGCCCCGGATTTCCTGGTGGGCTCCGACCCCAACCACGCCGCCATTTTCCTGACGAACCTGGGCTCCATCGGCCTGGAGTGTGGCTACCACCATCTTGTCAATTGGGGCACCAACTCCTGCTTCATCGTCATCGGCAAGAAGCACCTGAAAATGGAATACGATAAGGAGGGCAACGGCGACCTCCACGAGGTGATCCCCATCGGCATCACCCTGGACGAGCGGATTGCTGACGGCTATTATTATTCCGGCACGGTAGCCCTGGTCAAGGAACTGCTGGAGCACCCCCAACTCCTGGAGCTCCCGGCGGATACCCCGGTGGAATACGCCATCCGCCGGTAAAAATTCCTTGACAAACGGAACACAAAGTCATATAATATTGCGGTAAACGCAATATCCGGGCTTGTAGCGCAGTTGGGAGCGCACCACATTCGCATTGTGGGGGTCGAGGGTTCGAATCCCTTCAAGTCCACCATAAAAGGACAACAATATAGATGTCCACCGAAAAAGCCTTGAGAAATCAAGGCTTTTTCCATTTTTACAGGTACCGAATTTCAATATAGTCACACAGATGTGAAGTTGCGTTTTTCAGGGACTGAACATATTCGAACCCTCAAATTAATATTTTGGCTCACAAGCACATGGGAATTAATCCCTATGTGCTTTTTTTATTTATATGAAAGTGAGGAAAATTCAATGAAATTTAGAAACCAACGACATCGGGAGATGTTCACGAAGGCAATTCACCGACTGGACAAGGGAACTACACGCTTATGGCTGTGGTGTATCTGTTTGCCGCCGATATCCGGCTGTGGAGCATGACCGAAAAGAGCATCTACTACAGCGGCGTGGACTTCAGCCGCATCCG
>JAZQHH010000078.1:0-4474 GCA_045540495.1 Faecousia sp. | reverse complement strand
CTACGATCCGACTTAGCGGCCTTTTTGCGTAACAACAGGAATTCAGCCCAAAATAATGCGCCATATTTGTCGATAAAGTATAAATGATTGTTTAACCAACTGGCGCGGAAGCGCCCATGCCTTCCCCCCGGGGGAAGCCATGGCGCCCCTCCGGGGCGCTCGGCGGCAGAGGCCGCCGCAATTCAATTACTCCGCTAAACAATCATTTATCTGCCCTCATCCCTGCCTGGATTGACTTTATCTGACAAGCAGGCTATAATGAACTGACCCCAAATCAGAAAGGCCGGATGTTATGAATTGCCTGAGAAGGATTTTGAACCTGCTGATTCTTATTCTATTTTATATTGTATCGGTGGTTGGCATTACAACCGTTGTGAAAGACAGCTTTTTCGCCGGGATTCTGGCGTTTCCGCTGATTTTGTTGGCAGTATGTCTCCTGCGTAACGCAAAACCCCTGACCCCCAGAAAATATCTTTGGCCCATTTTGCAGCTGATCTCCACCGGCGTGATGCTATGCTTCGCCTTCATCCTGTCGGTCCGCTACTCCTGGGATTGGGGGCAGCTGATCCGCACCGCCTACGAAATCGCCATGGGCGACGACATTTCTCTGCTCGAATACTACGCCCGCTACCCCAACAACCGCTTCTGGCTGACGGTTTTGACCGGGTTGTTCCGTTGTGTCGGATTTTTTGTCAAAAATCCCTCCACCACGGTTTGCAAGGGCGTTTCCGTGGTAGTCAGCGTGGCCTTCGTGCAGCTGACGATTTTTGTGATTTACAAAACCGCCCAAAAAATCTGGAACCCCGAAAAGGCCCTGTTCGTGGGCATCGCCGCGCTGCTGTTTCTGCCCTTCTATTTATATTCCCAGTTCTGCTACACCGACACCCCCGGTATGCTCCTGATCGCCTGCACCGCATACCTGTACGTTCAATACCGGCAATCCAAATCCTGGGCCCTGGCCGCCGGGATCGGTGCCCTGGCCGCATTGATCTTCCAGGTGAAGGTGATGGGTCTGATTCTCATCATCGCTATTTTCATTGACAGTTTCCTGTCCACCGACTCCCTGGAGAAAGCCAAAAGGGGGCTCATCAACCTGACCGCCCTGGCCTTGGCCTTTGCCTGCTGCCTCGGCATCACCAACGCCGTCACAGACCGGACGGTGCCCATTTCCGAGGAGCTTTCCGAAAAATACGAGTTTCCCTTCACCCACTGGGTCATGATGGGCCTGGGCTACGGCGGCTACAGCCACGCGGATGTGGATTTTACCATCAGCTTCGGCAGCTACGATGAAAAATTCGACGCCAACATGGCCGAAATTGAAAAACGTCTCTCCGAAAAGGGCGTTCAGGGCACCATCCAGCAGCTTTTGGTGACAAAAGTTGCCCGAACCTGGGGAAATGACCACTTCGCCGGGGCGGATTACGTCCACCGGGACCCGGTGTATCCCGGCACCTGGATGCACGATGTCTTTACCCAGGACGGAGAAAAGGGTTACATCCGGGATATTTACACCGGTGCCTACCACATTGCCATGCTCCTGGGCATTTTGCTGGCCTGCCTCTTCGCCCGGAAAAACAAGGAGTCCGACCCCCTGCTGTTCGCCCGGACCGCACTATTCGGCATGACCATTTTCATGATGATTTGGGAGTGCAACAGCCGATATCTGATGATCTACGCCCCGCTGCTCCTCCTGTGCGCCTGCGACGGCTGGTTTCGGCTAAGGGCCGGGCAGGCGGAAATTGACCATGCATAAAAACCGCCATCGTTGTGAAAATCCCCCTCTTTGTCGAGAAGGGCCTTTGGCCCCTCCCCTGCAAAGAGGGGTTTTTTGAAACAATGACCACTTATTTTATTTCTTTTCTGCGTTCCCTCGTCATCTGTGCGAATCCCAGCGCCCGCTTTACCAGCTGAAACTCCAGTTCGTCTCTTGCATAGATGTAGCTTTCCAGCGCCGCTGACACAGGCGGTGGCAGCGGCGCATTTGTAATTTCCTGTTCCAACCACTCGCACTGATAGCGCAATTCCTCAATATACGCCTGTCGGGGCATGACATCCTCCGGCATCTGATATAAATCCTTCAATCGATCATCCATTCCCATCCCCTCCGCTTTCATTATAGATACTTTTTTCAGTATAGTAAAGCCCCTTTTTCATAAAGATAATGTATCTATCGAATTGAGAGGGGATGAACGCATGATTTCTTATGAACCGCTGTGGAAAACCATGGAATCCAAGGGCATTACCACCTACACCCTCATCAACAAACACGGCATCAACCCCCGGACCATCCACAATTTGAAGCACAATCGCTCCGTCACCCTCTACACCGTCGAAAAGCTCTGCGAAATTCTGGACTGCCAGGCTGAGGGGATCGTCCGCTTCACCTCCGACGGAACCGAATAGCTCCCGCCGCTTTTGGACCATATGTCGAAAAGTGGTGGGAAATTTTGTTTATTTTTGGGCTAAACTACTTGACAGGCCGGGGCAAGTTGTGTAAAATAAATTCGGTATGGTGTACGCTGCCCCAGTTTTTCCTTTGGGGCGCGTTTCATGATAACCGGCTTCGGCCGGGTTGATCGCGTTTTCGCCTCATGGCGTTTTTATTTGGTATACAAATTGAATACAACATGTGGCGACGCGCCACCCTTCGCCGAGGTACATTTTAATGAAGGAGGTGCGTTGCAGGATTATGGAACCTATTTTAGCCATCGTATTGATTATCGTTGCTGCCGCTGTGGGCATCGGCCTGGGCTTTGTCTCCGGCGTGACCTACCGCAAAAAGGTAGCAGAACGGGAAATCGGCTCTGCTGAGGCCGAGGCTACCCGCATCATCAACGAAGCCATCCGCGGCGGCGAGAGCAAGAAAAAGGAAATGCTCCTGGAAGCCAAGGACGAAATCCATAAATCGCGCACAGAGTACGAAAAAGAAGTCAAAGAGCGCCGCGCTGAACTGACCAAGCAGGAACGTCGGCTGCAACAGAAGGAAGAAACTCTGGACAAGAAGGCCGACGCCTTCGAACGCAAGGAAGAGGAGCTGGCCAAAAAGCTCCAGAAAGCCGCCGAAACCCAGGCCGAGGCCGATAAGCTCAAGGCCGTGCAGATGCAGACTCTGGAGAAAATCTCCGAGCTGACCCAGGAGCAGGCCAAGAATTACCTGCTCAAGATCGTGGAGGACGAGGTTCGCCACGAATCCGCCCTGAAAATTAAGGAAATCGAGCAGCAGCTGAAGGACGAGGCCGACGAAAAGGCCCGGGAGATCCTCTCCACCGCCATCCAGCGCTGCGCCGCCGACCACGCCGCCGAGGTCACCGTCTCCGTTGTGCCCCTGCCCAACGACGAGATGAAGGGCCGCATCATCGGCCGGGAGGGCCGGAATATCCGCACCCTGGAGACCATCACCGGTGTGGATCTGATCATTGACGACACCCCCGAGGCCATCACCGTTTCCAGCTTCGACCCCGTCCGCCGGGAGATCGCCCGTCTGGCGCTGGAGAAGCTGATTCAGGACGGCCGGATTCACCCCACCCGCATCGAGGATATGGTGGAGAAGGCCAAGCGGGAAGTGGAGCGCACCATCCGGGAGGAGGGCGAACGGGCTTGCTACGAGACCGGCGTCCACAACCTGAACCCGGAGCTGGTGAAAATTCTGGGCCGCCAGAAGTACCGCACCTCTTATGGCCAGAATGTGCTGAATCACTCCATCGAGGTTTCCCACATCGCCGGCCTTATGGCCTCCGAGCTGGGCGTGGATGTGGCCCTGGCCAAGCGGGCCGGTCTGCTCCATGACCTGGGCAAGGCCATCGACCATGAGGGGGAGGGCAGCCATGTGCAGCTGGGCGCCGATTTGGCCCGGAAGTACAAGGAAAATCCCGTTGTGATCAACGCCATCGAGGCCCACCACGGGGATGTGGAGCCCAAGACCGTCGTAGCCGTGCTGGTTCAGGCCGCCGATGCGGTGTCCGCCGCCCGTCCCGGCGCCCGCCGTGAGAATGTGGGAAACTACATCCGCCGACTGCAGAAGCTGGAGGAGCTCACCGGCTCCTGGCCCGGCGTCGAGAAGGCCTTCGCCATCCAGGCCGGTCGGGAAGTCCGCATCATGGTCAAGCCCGAGGTGGTCACCGAGGACAACATGATCCTCCTGGCCCGGGAGATCGCCAAGAAGATCGAAGCCGAGCTGGAATACCCCGGCCAGATCAAGGTCAACGTCATCCGGGAAACCAAGGCGGTTGAATACGCAAAATAAAAAATTTCGGAGTGCTGCACCGGCAGCACTCCGTTTTTTTATATCTCACAGGGATCATGCTGACCTTCCCCTGAATTTTTCTTGGTTAGGTAAATGATTGTTTAGCGCACTAAGATCAAGCTGTCATTGCGAGGAGCGAAGCGACGTGGCAATCTCCCGGTATCATCTACGATAAGGAAAAAGTTCGATGAACGTACAATGTAGAATGGGATTATCCATAGATTTTGGTAC
>JAZQHH010000077.1:0-20209 GCA_045540495.1 Faecousia sp. | reverse complement strand
GGGGTTCGGGGAGGGGATTGCCGTCGAGGTCGGTCATGTTTTGGGCGGTGATGGGGAAAGGACGCAAATTCGGTCCCACAGCCTCCAGCTGGGCGCCTTCGGGGAATTTGTTCCGGAGGTTGCACAGGGCCAGACCCTGTTCGTCGCAGCTTTCGACAATGGCGCAGATCTGCCAGTCCCGGATATAGCGGGAATTTTCCACATATTGACCCGGTTCGCCAAAATAAAACCCGGTGGAGTAGATCCGGTGGGAGACGTGTTCCACCTCGTTTCGCCAAATTGGGTCCGGATTTCGACCGGCGGAGACATCATCAATGCAATGCCGGTAGGCTCCGGTGACGATGGCGCCGTAGTAGCCCGCTCTGGCACGGCCTTCGATTTTGATGCAGTCGATGCCCGCGTCCATCAGTTCCTTTAGGTGGTCGATTGTACACATATCCCGGGAATTCAGGATATATGTGCCTTTTTCGTCCTCAAAAACTGGGAAATACTCCCCGGGACGCTTTTCTTCCATCAGGGCGTACTGATACCGGCAGGGCTGGGCACAGGCGCCACGATTGGAGTCTCTTCCTGTCATATAGTTGCTCAGCAGGCACCGGCCGGAGTAGCTGACGCACATGGCACCGTGACCGAAAGTTTCAATTTCCAGCTCTTTTGGACATTTTTCACGGATGCAACTGATCTCCGAAAGGCTCAATTCTCTGGCCAAAACCACTCTTTTTGCCCCCAAATCGTACCACGCGGTTGCACACTCGTAGTTGGCGATGGACTGCTGGGTGGAAATATGCCGTTGGCATTTGGGGGCATATTTTCCAGCCAGGGTAAAGGCCCCCAGGTCCGCCAGAATCAGGGCGTCTACCCCGGCATCCTGGAGCATTTCCAGGTGAGCCGGGAGCCGTGCCACCTCTTCGTTGCGGGGCATGGTGTTGACGGTGGCGTGGACCTTGACTCCATGGCTATGGGCGAAGGCCACAGCCTTGGGCAGCTCCTCCGCCGAGAAATTCCCGGCGAAGGAGCGCATTCCAAAATCGGTTCCCGCCAAATATACCGCATCGGCACCGTAGAGAACGGCCATACGCAGCCGCTCCATATCACCGGCGGGGCTTAATAATTCCAGTTTTCTCATTACGCCTCCCGCAAAGTTGCCAGGAAGTCAAGATGTTCCTGATAGGTTTCGGAGAAGTGGTGCTCACCGGTGGAGGGATCAAAGGCGTAGAAATAGTAATTCGTGTCGCTGGGGTCAAGGGCTGCGGCCAGACTGTTCTGGCTGGGGTTGGAGATCGCACCGGGGGTCAGACCGGGGTTCGTATAGGTGTTATAGGGGTGGTCGATCTTCAGGTCTTCGTCGGTCAGGTCCGATTTGCCCCCCAGGGCATAGACGATGGTGGCATCAATGTTCAGGTAGGGGTAGTCATCGGGATCGGTCAGACGGTTGTAGATGACGGAGGAAACGGTGAAGCTCTCCAGGTTGTTGGCGGTTTCCTTTTCGATCATGGAGGCGATGATGACCACCTCGCGGATGGTGAATTTGTTGGTTTCGATATAATCGCTGCTATAGCCGTTGGCCTTGAGCATTTGGGCCAGCCGATCGTTCAGAATCTCCAGGTCTGCTTTCATGCTGTCGGTGAAGCTGGCATCGAAGGAATCCAGCAGCTTTTTCAGCACCCGCTCGGGCTTGTCGTTTTCGTAGAAATCGTAGGTGTTGGGGAAGAGGTAGCCCTCCAGGGAATACTTATCGCCCCACTGGACGCCTTCCAGGAACCAATAGTCCAGGCTGGAGGCATCCAGGCCCGCCACATAGGCTTCCAGTTCCGCAACGGTACAGACGTTTTTCTCTTCCAGCAGGCTGAAGATCTGGGCGCAGGTGTAGCCCTCGGGGATCCGGAGGTCGGAAACAACCACCTGGCCGGGATTGTGGGGGGACAGCACGGTGACCAGGGCCATATAGTCGTAGACGATATTTTTCTGGTCCGCTTCGGCATCGGGAGGATTCAGGGTATAGGTGCCGGGCTTGATGTCTTCCATGGCATCGGTGAAGTCGGCGTACATCTTGAACAGGCCGGGATAGCGGATCAGGCCGGCATCCTTCAGCTTGGCGGCCACATCGGTGATGGTATCGTCTTCGTCAATGGTAACGGTGACAGTCTTGGGTTCCCGGCCCAGGGCCAGCACGTCCGCTGCGCAGAGCCAGGCCATACGGCCGATGGAAATGCCGATGACCAGAATGATTGCAAGCCATACGGCAGTGGCGGCCAGATGGGGCAGGCCGAAGAGGCCGTAACCCTGCTTGCGCTTGGGGCGGCCCTTCTCCAGAGGATCCGGGGGCGCTTTTTTGGGAGGCTCCGGCTCCTGGGGGACTTCCGCCTCCGGTGGCAGGGGCGCATCGGGGTCAGTGGTATCGGGAATGGACTGCTCGTTGAGAATCTGCTCCAACAGTGCGTCATCGTCCAGGGGTATATCGGTGTTGGTCAAAGGATCGGCATCACCCTGGGTGGAGGGCAGAAGCTGGGATTCCAGCATGGCTTCCTCCAGGCCCCAATCCTCGGATTGTGTTTCCTGAATGATCTGCTCCAGCTCCAGCTCGCTGTGTTTGGTCAGTCCGGCGGCTGCTACGGCAGTTTCATCCGCCAGGATTTCGCCGCCGGGCTCTGTGGAGGCCAAAAGGGCATTCAGCCACTGCTCATCCTCTTCTGTCAGTTCACCGGGTTCAAAATCCTCCGGGTCCGTGGACAGAATGGGCATATCCTTCAAAAGCGTATCAATGTTTTCCGGTTGCGCTTCGGGTATTTCAGCAGTCTCCGGCTCGGGGAGGGGCGTGATTTCTTCTGTTGTCTCAGGTTCCGTTTGTACATCGGGCTCCCGGTCAGCAGGTGCCTCAGGGAGCTGATCTTCTTCCACCGGGGGCGGGGGGAGAATCTTTTCTTCTTCCATAGGGGTTCCTCCTGTCAGCGGATGACGATCTGTGTTTTGATCCGCTCCGCTTCTTCTTTGCCCTTCAGGGCCTCGATCAGGGCCAGGCCGAAGGGAATGGCACAACCGGCAGAGGTGCCGGTGATGAGCTTGCCGTCCCGGACCACGGCGGTATCCGGAATCATGTTGGCGGAGCCCATGCCACTTTCACAGCCGGGGTAGCAGGTGGCATTTTTGTCGGCGGTGATGCCCAAATCTGCCAGAACAGTGGGACCGGCGCAGATGGCGGCCACGAATTTATCATTTTCCCAGGCAAAACGAAGGGCATCCAGGGCCGATTCACTTTTCCGGGCGGTGGCAACGCCCCCGAGACCGCCGGGGAGCACGATCATGTCCAGCGCAGTCAAATCCATTTCGCCGATGCTGATGTCGGCTTCCACAGCGATGCCGTGACTGCCGGTGACGGTTTTACCGTCCACGCCAACGGTCAGGGTTGGGATGTTTGCCCGGCGCAGCAGGTCGATGGGGGCGATGGCTTCGGTTTCCTCGAAGCCGGTTCCAAGCAATACGTATACCATAATTTATTCCTCCAGCAGCTTCGCCACATGAGCGAAAATCTCTTCGTGGATATCTTCGATGGAGCGCATGGCTCCGTTTTTGACGCAATTGATGACGGTCCAGCCGTAGAATTCGGCGGCAGCTTTGCCGCTTTGGCGGCAGGTGGCCAGGTATGCCATGTCTTTTTCATGGATATCGGCGGTGGTGTTGGTATCGGCCTCCCGGCGGCGCATGAGCTGTTCGGTGAAATCCGTGGGCACATCCAGGTAGATAGTCAGGTCGGGGCGGGGGAGACCCAGGCGGTCATATTCAAATTCGTAGAGCCAGCGCAGGTATTCCGGGCGATTTTCCGGTGTCTCCTTGGCGGCCTGGTGGACGGCGTTGGAGGTGGTGTAACGGTCGGAGAGAATCAGACCGCCGTTTTCATACCATTGTCCCCAGTCCTGCTTGTAGGAGGCGTAGCGGTCTACGGCGTAGAAGGCGGAGGCGGCGTAGCTGTTGACATCCGAAGGATTGTTGCCAAATTCGCCGCCGAGGTACATTCGGATCAGGGCGGAGCTGGGTTCGCTGTAGCGGGGGAAAACCAGCTGCCGGAAGGGTTTGCCCTCTGCGCTGAGGCGGTCGGTCAGTCGCTTGAATTGGGTGGATTTTCCCGAACCGTCGGTGCCTTCGATTACGATCAGTTTGCCCATATTTCCGGATTCTCCTTCGTCGCATAATATCTTACACTAAAATATACCACATTTATCTCCATTTGTCCACCGGATGGGCCCGGGGATTTTATAATTTTCTGTGACCGAAATTAACAAATTGTTTCCAAATATTCGAATTTTGTTTCTTGACTGTTTCTTAAGTTGTGGTAGAATAGTAGTGTATTATAGTATGCCAGAGGAAAGGTCTGACTATGGAAGAAAATTTTGATATAGATAATTCTTCACAGGAATCCAGCCCGGAGCAGGCTCCTGTTAAGAAGAAAAAGAAAATGCGCACGTGGGTGAAGGCCCTGTGCATTACATTGTCTGTGATCGTGATCCTGTTGGCGGCGGCTGTTGGCATCGTTTGGTGGAAGGTCAACAGCATGCTGGATAAGATCGAGATCGTCACCGATGAATCCAAGCTCTCCTCTATTGAAGAGTCGGAGATTCTGGCCACTGGTGGTCAGCTGGCGGATCCTGACGAGACCTACATTCAGATTGGAGATATTCAGATACCTGGCGCTACGATTGAGGATGAGCCCCAGGAGCCTACAGCGGCTACTTCGCCCGCTGTTCCCGGTCAACCCAATCCTCCGGCCACTACGCCCCCTGCAACGGTGGATCCCACCGATCCTTACTCCATTCAGGGCGATATTGTGAATGTTATGCTCATCGGCCAGGACAAGCGGCCCAACGAGAATTACCGCTGCCGCTCCGATGCCATGATTCTGGTGACCTTTAACAAGACCACCAAGACCATTACCATGACCTCTTTTATGCGGGATGCGTTTGTGGATATCCCGGGTTATAAGCCCTATAAGCTCAACCATGCCTACCAGTATGGCGGCATGAGCCTGCTGAATAAGACCCTGAAGACGAATTTTGGTGTGGATGTCAGCAAGGATATCGCAGTGGATTTTTCCCAGTTTGAGAAGCTCATTGACAAGCTGGGGGGCGTGGATATTACCCTGACCCAGGCAGAGGCTGATTACATGAATCTGGGGAGAAATTGGGGGCTGAAGGCCGGTAAGGTTCGCCTGACCGGTGAGCAGGCGCTGATGTATTCCCGCATTCGGAAGATCGATAGTGATTATCAGCGAGCGGGTCGGCAGCGGGATGTGCTGCAGTCGCTGATTAACCGGTATATGAGTCTTCCCGTGGTGGATATGATCGCCATGCTGGATGATATTTTGCCTCTGGTTAGCACCAATATGAGCAAGAGTGAGATCATTGACCTTATATGGGAGCTGGCGCCGCTGCTGACTTCCTGTAAATACGAGTCGGCCCAGATTCCTGCTGCGGGGACCTTCAGCAGCGGTTATGTTGAGATTCGTAAGGGTTATGTGGACTGGTTCCAGTATAATATCAATTTTAAGAAGAATCGTCAGATTCTTTGGGAAATCTTTGATTCTGTCGCATAATAAATAAGGCTCTGTTCGAAACCGAACAGAGCCATTTTATTTGTCAGATACCGGCCAGTTCTTTGAGGGTAGGGGCCAGGTCGGTTTCTTCCCAGGGGCGGGCGGCTACGCCGAAGTGGCCCATGGCGGCGGTGGGGGCATAGATGGGGCGGCGCAGGTCCAACTTGCGGATGATGCCGCCGGGAGTCAGGTCGCAGGTCTTATGAAGAAGCTCAGTCATCTTTTCATCGGAAATGACGCCGGTGCCGTAGCTGTCCACCCGGACAGAAACGGGCTCCGCGACGCCGATGGCGTAGGCCAGCTGAACCTGAACCTGAGAGGCCAGGCCGGCGGCTACCAGGTTTTTGGCCATGTAGCGGGCCATGTAGGCGGCGGAGCGGTCAACCTTGGTGGGGTCCTTACCGGAGAAGGCACCGCCGCCGTGGGAGAAGTAGCCGCCGTAGGTATCCACGATGATCTTCCGGCCGGTCAGACCGGTGTCGCCGTTGGGACCGCCGATGACAAAGTTGCCGGTGGGGTTGATGTGGATGTTGGGAACATCGGCAATGTTGAAGCCGTAAGTCTCCAGGACAGGGGCGATGACACCCTGGCGGATATATTTACGCAGCTCTTCAATGGCGAAATCCGCGCTGTGCATGACGGAAACCACCACGGTGTCGATGCCGATGACGTTGCCTTTTTCGTCGTATTCCACAGAAACCTGGGTCTTGCCGTCGGCACGGAGCAGGTCATTGCTGTGGATGCAGTCGGTCAGTCGGTTGCACAGGGCCCGGGCCAGGGCCACGGGCAGGGGCATCAGCTCGGGGGTCTGGGTGCAGGCACCGCCGAACATCATGCCCTGGTCGCCGGCTCCGCCCACTTCGTCGTTGGTGCCCAGCGCGATATCGGCGGACTGGGTGTGGATGCGGCACTGGATTTCCACGGTATCCGCATCGAAACCATCACCGGGGTAGATGTAGCCGATTTTCCGGATAGCCTCCCGAGCAATGGCGGGATAATCTACCACTGCTTTGGTGGTGATCTCGCCGCAGATCAGGCAGAAGTTGGTGGTGACCATGGTTTCGCAGGCCACACGGGAGCCGGGGTCTTGCGCCAGGCATGCGTCCAGGATGGCGTCGGAGATGGAGTCGGCGACCTTGTCGGGGTGGCCGTTGGTGACACATTCGGAGGTAAACAGTCTCTTTTCCATTTGATAATTCCTTTCTATATTTCATAAGGTATGAAAAATCGCACACCGAAGATTCGATGTGCGTGTTATCGAATCCTCATCTTTCGTCTGCCGCCGGATTTGGCACCTTGAATTAACAGGTTGCCGGGTTTCATCGGGCCGTTCCCTCCACCGCTCTTGATAAGGCTGTATGCAATTTCCTAATATATTTTACTCATTTATCCCCAAAAGTCAACCCTTTTTTCGACGATTATTTCGGGAAAATGTTCACAATTATACTATGGACTTTTTCTGCGTTTGCTGTTAGAATGTTATAAAGCATTTTTTAGGAGATGGAGCATTTGAACAAATTTCGCAATCGGTTTGAACGGTTTTGTTTTCGGCATCGGAATAAGGGGATCCCGAATCTGATGCTGTATCTCAGCCTGGGAGCTGGGCTGGTGTATTTGATGAGCTATGTTGCTCAGAATTATGTGCTTTACTACTGGCTTTGCTTTGACAAGGCTCTGATTTTACAGGGGCAGGTTTGGCGGCTGATTACCTATCCGCTGACCTATGGCATCGGAAGCTACAATATGATACTGGTGCTCATTTCGCTGGTTTGCTATTATTCCCTGGGAAGAGCGATGGAGAATCTTTGGGGGACCTGCCGGTTCAACCTGTATTATCTGTGCGGCGTTGTGATGATGGATGTGTACTGCATGATCTTCGGAGGCCGGGCGGATGTTTCGTATTTGAACCTGAGCCTGTTTTTGGGCTACGCGACCCTGTATCCCGACGCACAGTTCTTGCTGTTGTTTATTATTCCTGTGAAGGCCTGGATTTTTGCGGTGGTGGATCTGGCGCTGGTTGTTTTTGGCCTGATTGCCTATCCTTTCCCGGCGAATCTGTTCTCGGTGATTTCTTTGGCGAATTATTTCCTGTTCTTTGGTAAGGATGTGGTGAATGTTCTGCCGATTTCCTGGCGGGCCAATGCTTCCCGGCTGTTCCGGAAGAAGAAAAAGGTCCAAAAAGGGGAGGCCAAGACCGTTCCGTTCCCCACAGCCGGTTCGTACCAGGCCAGCGTGGCTACGGTGAAGGCCCCATATATGCACCGCTGTACGGTTTGCGGTCGGACGGATGTATCGAATCCGGAGCTGGAATTCCGGTATTGCTCCCGGTGCAATGGCTACTATTGCTACTGTGAGGAGCATATCAGCAATCATGTGCATATTCAGTGAATGACACGAGCCAGGCGATCAGCCTGGCTCGTTTTTCGCTGTTTACGACAATTTGTAATGATCCCAAAATCGACCTTTGATTTTGGTGATGAGTGAATATTGAAAAAGTAAAATCGACAAACCTCTGTTGAGATTTGTCGATTTTTGGTGGGCGAGGCGGGACTTGAACCCGCACGTCCGCAGTGAACACTAGAACCTGAATCTAGCGAGTCTACCAATTCCACCACTCGCCCATATTTTGTTTCTGTCTTGCGACAGCTTCGGTATCATATCACAGCTTTATCCATTTGTCAACCATAAAATTAAAAATTCTGCCCCGGAAATTTTCCGGGGCAGGGGAGTCAGATTTTCATAATGCCCAGTACATCCAGGACTGAGGAAATCAGGATCAGGATGATACAGATCGGCGCGATGTATTTGATCATAATGACAAACATCTTTTTACGGCCGAATTTACCGCTGAGCTCCACTTCGTCGATCAGGGGCTGGGGCTTGATGACATAGCCGATGAAATAGCAGGTAATCAGGGCTACGATGGGCATGAGGATGCTGTTGGAGGCAAAGTCGAACATATCCAGAATCGTCAAGCCTGCAAAGGAGATTCCGCTCCAGACGCCAAAACCCAGAGAAGAGGGGAGGCCCAAGGCGATGCAGCCAAGCAGGACGACGATACAGGTGGTCTTGCGGCTCCAGCCGAATTTATCCCGGAAGATGGACACAACGGTTTCCATCAGAGAAATGGAGGAGGTCAGGGCCGCGAACAGCACCAGCAGGAAAAACAGGGTGCCCACAATGCCGCCGCCAACGCCGCCAATGCTGTTGAACACCTTCGGCAAGGTGACGAACATCAGGCCGGGACCCTTGCCCAGGGCGCTTTCGTTGCCGCCGGAGAAGGAGAACACTGCGGGAATGACCATCAGTCCGGCCAAAAACGCAACGCCGGTGTCGAACAGTTCAATTTGCTTGACCGATGCTTCAATGCTGACATCCTTTTTCATGTAGGAGCCATAGGTGATCATAATGCCCATGGCCAGGGACATGGAATAAAACAGCTGCCCCATGGCTGCCAGCACGGTAGTGGCGGAGAATTTGGAGAAATCCGGGGTGATGTAGTAAAGGACACCCTCCATGGCACCGGGCATACACATGGAATAGATACCGATGCCCAAGGTCAGGACTACCAGGACGGGCATCATAAATTTGCTGACGCTTTCGATGCCCTTTTCGACACCAAGCAGCACGATCAGGGCCGTTGCACCGATGAACAGCAGGAACCAACCGATGGGCTCCATGGGCTGGGCGATGAAGGTCTCGAAATAACCTTCCGCTGCTGCGGCGCCGCCCTGGCCGGTGAGAAATACCGTCAGATATTTTGTAACCCAGCCGCCAATGACGGCGTAGTAGGGCAGGATCATCATGGGCACGATGGAGGCCATGATGCCGATGAATTTGTATTTTTTATTCAGGGACGAAAAGGCGCCGATGGCGCTCTGGCCGGTTTTACGGCCCAATGCAATCTCGCCTACCATCAGGGCGAAGCCGAAGGTCAGCGACAAAATCAGGTACACCAGCAGAAAAATGCCACCGCCGTACTTGGCCGCCAGGTAGGGAAACCGCCAGATATTACCCAGACCAACGGCAGAGCCGGCAGCCGCCAGCACAAAACCGATTTTTCCGGTAAAACTGCTTCTTTTGTTCATAGTTACCTCCAAGGATATAGCGATACCCACTCCGCAGAGTGGGTATCGATTTGGCGGAGAGAGTGGGATTCGAACCCACGGTGGGTTGCCCCATCACCAGTTTTCAAGACTGGCTCCTTAAACCGCTCGGACATCTCTCCGTACGGGATGGATTTTACCATTTTCAGTCCCAAAAGT
Organism: Faecousia sp.; assembly: GCA_045540495.1. Classification (GTDB taxonomy): domain Bacteria; phylum Bacillota; class Clostridia; order Oscillospirales; family Oscillospiraceae; genus Faecousia. The sequence continues at coordinate 10,360 of JAZQHH010000077.1, read as the reverse complement.
CAATATGAAAGTTTTTCTACGGGATACATTTGTTTTTGAAACTAGTGCTTGACAAAAGGGGACAACTGTGCTAGAATACTTTGGCAGTCAAGTGAATATGCTTTTTATTCGGAGTGATACCCAAGAGGCCGAAGGGGCTCCCCTGCTAAGGGAGTAGGTGGTCAAAAGCCACGCGAGGGTTCAAATCCCTCTCACTCCGCCAAAAATCGACATTCTTCTTAAGAAGAATGTCTATTTTTACTTATTCACTTGAATTGTTCCTTATTATCCCAAAATAAAAAGCTGCCACCTTGGGTGTGGCAGCTTTTTTTCAGTCGTCGATTCCGCAGCGGCTTTTGCGGAAGAGGAAGGTGGCGCACCAGAGACCGGCAAGGGCGATGACGGTGTAAATGATCCGGCTGAGCAGGGCATCCTGGCCGCCAAACAGCCAGGCTACCAGGTCAAACTGGAAAATACCCACCAGTCCCCAGTTCAGGCAGCCGACCACCGATAGAATCAATGCCAACGTATCCAACATAGTATTCCCTCCGTTATGGTTTGGTTACGGTGGTATTATCCCCGGTTCGCCGGTGATTATACTTTCGGATTGACGCAACGGACTTTTTCCGCTATAATATAACAAATACTTTCTGCAGAAAGGAATTTTTACATGAATATTTTTCGAAGCACCGATATTTTGCTGCCGCAAAATGTGGATATGGAAAAGTGGGCGGTGATCGCCTGCGACCAGTTTACTTCCGACCCGGCCTATTGGGAGCGGGTTCGCGCTGCGGCGGGGGATGGGCCTTCCACCATCCATCTGATTTTGCCGGAGGCGGAGCTGGGCTCTGCCAATGAGGCGGAGACGGTTGCCAAAATCAATGCCGCCATGGAGCGGTATCTGGTGGATGGTATTTTTACTGTCTATCCCAATTCCTATGTCTATGTAGAGCGGACTCTGGCGGATGGTTCTGTTCGGCCCGGTCTGCTGGGTGCGGTGGATTTGGAATGCTATAACTACAATCCCGGCTCTGCCTCTGCCGTTCGGGCCACCGAGAAGACGGTGCTGGAGCGTATTCCGCCCCGGCAGCGGGTTCGCAAGGATGCGGCCATTGAGCTGCCCCATGTGCTGATGCTCTGCGATGATGACCAAAAGAGTCTGATTGAGCCCATTTCGGAGATGCGGGATCAATTGCCTATGCTCTACGACTTTGAGCTGATGGAGCAGGGCGGTCGGATTCGGGGCTGGCTGGTGCAGGGGGAGGCTGCAGAAGGCTTTGATGCCCGTTTTGCTTCCTTTGCTGCCACGGTGGATGAAAAATATGCCGATTTGAATGGCTCTATTTTGCTGGCTGTTGGCGATGGCAACCATTCTCTGGCCACGGCCAAGAGCTGCTACGAAGCGCTGAAGGCTGCCAACCCCGGCGAGGATCTTTCCAATCATCCCGCCCGGTTTTCGCTGGTTGAACTGGAGAATATCCATGATCCTTCTCTGGTTTTTGCACCCATTCATCGGATTATTACCGGTGTGCACGGGAAGAAGCTGCTGGCTGATCTGTCCGCTGTTTGCGCTTCCGATGGGTTCCGGGTGGATTGGGCCATTGGGGAGGAGCGGGGCACCATTTATCTGGATAAGTCCAAGGGCGAGCTGGCTGTGGCGGTGCTGCAGGAGTTCCTGGACAAGTGGCTTGTCGAAAATGGTGGCGAGATCGACTATATTCACGGCGATGAAGAGGTTTTGGCCCTCGCCAGGCAGGATCGCGCCATCGGCTTCCTGCTGCCGCCGATGGAAAAGCATCAGCTGTTCCGGGGCGTTATTTCCGGTGGCGCACTGCCCCGGAAGACCTTCTCTATGGGCCACGCCCGGGAGAAGCGATACTATCTGGAAGGACGGAAAATCAGATGACTACCATCTTTGAACCGGCGTATGCCAAAATTAATCTGACGCTGGATGTGCTTGGCAAGCGGGAGGATGGCTACCATGACCTGAAGAGTGTCATGCAGACCATTTCCCTGCGGGATGATATTGAAATCGATATTGGCACCGGCAAGCCCTGGGTGCTGCGCTGCGACAAAGAGGGGATTCCCTGCGATGAGCGGAACCTGGCCTGGAAGGCTGCGAAGCTGTTCTGCGACACCCTGAATAAGGACCCGGAGGGCCTGGAGATTCGCATTACCAAGCGGATTCCCAGTCAGGCGGGCCTCGGTGGTGGCAGCGCTGATGCGGCGGCGGTGCTGCGGGCGCTGAACGAGCATTACGGCAGCCCGCTCTCCATTTGGGCGCTGGCGGAGCTTGGGGCCCAGGTGGGCAGCGATGTGCCATTCTGCGTGGTGGGCGGAACCATGATGTGCGAGGGCCGGGGCGAGCGGATGCGTAAGCTGCCGGATATGCCCGACTGCGTGCTGGTAGTGGTGAAGCCGGATTTTCCGATTTCCACCCCGGAGCTGTTCCGCAAAATCGACGGGAAGGTCATCGGTCAGCGGCCTGACCATCAGGTCATGGAGTCGGCACTGCTGGCGGGGGATCTTTTGAAGGTTGCCCAGAATCTTTGCAATGTATTTGATCCCGTGGTCACCGAGGATCATTTGGAGTTGAATTACATCAAGTCCATTTTTAACACCTACGGCGCGATTGGCTATCAGATGTCAGGCTCCGGCTCTGCGGTCTACTGCCTGGTGTCCGAGTTTGAGGTCGCGGCGGTGATCTGCAATATGCTTAAGGACGCTTACCCCCAGGTTTTTATCGCTAAACCTGTATAACCCTTCCGAAATCCGTCCATACTGGAGTTATTTCAGTATGGACGGTGTTTTTTATGTTTAAATTTGTGAAACGGCTCATTTCGTTGGCACTTGTGGCGGCGGTGGTCTACATGGGGTCGGTTATTGCGGACAAAAATAAACTCAGCGAAGAGATTTTGCGGCTCCATGTGGTGGCCAACTCCGACAGTGAGGCGGATCAGGCGGTGAAGCTGAAGGTCCGGGATGCCGTTTTGGAGGCGGTGGAGGAATCACTGGTTGCGGTGGAATTTAAGGCCGATGCCCAGGATTCCATTGAAAACCGGCTGTCTGAACTGGAAGATATCGCCAACGCCGTTTTGGATGAGGCAGGGGTTTCTGACCGGGCTACGGTTTCTCTGACGGCGGAGGAATTTCCTACCCGGGTCTATGATACCTTTACACTTCCGGCCGGGGTCTATGATTCTCTCCGGGTGACCATCGGGGATGGGGCAGGGCAGAACTGGTGGTGCGTGGTGTTTCCCAGCCTGTGTCTGCCTGCAGCCTCGGAGCAGGTGGAGGATGTGGCGGCAGGAGCGGGCTTTTCCGACAGCCTCAGCGGTGCCATCACCGGGGAGGAAAAGTATGAGGTGCGGTTTTTTCTGCTGGATTGCTTTGGACGCATTGAAAATTTCTTTCATCGGGGATAATTCTACCCTGTTTTTTGGACACATCCTGTGGTAGAATGATAGCAAAACAGAGAAAGGCGGTGGTTTGATGCTGGAATTGATTTTGGGAAAGGATCATACCGCGAACACCGATGAGATTTTGCGCCGGGTGGCAGAGGATGTGGGACAGCGAAAGGGCGGCCGTATCATTCTGGTGCCGGAGCTGATCAGTCATGATATGGAGCGGCGGCTGTGCGCCGTGGCGGGGGATACCGCCAGCCGGTATGCGGAGGTGCTGTCCTTCACGCGGCTGGCCCGGCGGGTATCCGACAGCGTGGGAAATGCGGCGCTGGATTGCCTGGATAATGGCGGCCGGGTAGTGGCCATGGCGGCGGCTGCCCGGCAGCTCCATGGCAGCCTGAAGGCCTATGCAGCTTTGGAAACGAAGCCTGAATTTTTGACCCAATTGGTGGATGCGGTGGATGAATTTAAGCGCTGCTGCATTTCCGCGGCGGATCTGAAGGCCGCTTCGGAGCGGGCGGAGGGGGCCCTGGCTCAGAAGCTGGAGGAGCTTTCCCTGCTATTGGAGGCTTACGATGCCCTCTGCGCCCGGGGCAAGCGGGACCCGAGAGATCAGATGCAATGGGTGCTGGAGCAGCTGGAGGACAGCGATTTCGCGTCCAGTCGGGTCTTTTACATAGACGGTTTCCCTGATTTGACCAGGCAGAATCTTGGTATTCTGGAGCATATGATCCGGGAGTCGGCACAGGTGACGGTCAGCCTGAACTGTGACTGTGTGGGCGCGAAGCTGCTGGCCTTCGAAAAGGCCGGAGAAACGGCTGCGGAATTGGTAAAATGTGCGCAAAAGTATCAAATTCCTGTAAAAGTTACGGTTATTAATGGAGAAAATTCCCTGTTAAGTTCTGTTTGCGAAGGGCTGTTCCAGGGCGGTATTCAGGCAGATCCCGGACTGGATGGGGTGCTTCTTCTCCGGAGTGCGGAATCCATTCATCAGGAATGTGAAGCTGCCGGAGCGGATGTACTGGAGTTGGTGCAACAGGGCTGCCGGTATCGGGATATCAGCATTGTTTGCACGGATATGGCGGCTTATCGGCCGGTGCTGTCGCTGGTGTTCCGGCGGTTGGGGATCCCGGTGTATCTTTCCGGCACGGAGGACATTCTCAACAAGGGAGCCCTGGTGACGGTGCTGGCTGCTTTGGATGCAGCGCTGGATGGCTTTGAGCAGAAGGATGTACTGCGGTATTTGCGGACGGTTTTGTCGCCGGTGGAGCCGGATGTTTGCGACTTGATGGAAAACTATGCGGTGGTCTGGAATATCAACGGAAACCGCTGGAAAGAAGAATGGAACAATCACCCCGATGGGCTTAGCGGCGAATGGGATGAGGCGGCTCGGTTGCAGATTCAGACCATTGAGATGGCCCGGCGCATTGCGTTGGAGCCGCTGGTGCATCTGCAACGCCGGTTCCGGGAGGCTACGAAGCTGTCTCAGCAGGTCAGGGCGTTGTATGATTTTCTGGATGAAATTCACTATGCGGATCGGCTGGGGGACCTGGCCCGGGAGCTGGAAAACTCCGGTGACGGTCGGTCGGGGCAGATTCTGAATCAGCTGTGGGAGATTTTGCTGACGGCACTGGAGCAGCTTTATGACGTTCTCGGGGAAACCGCCTGGGATCAGGAGGCGTTTCGGCGGCTGCTGACGCTGCTGCTGAGCCAGTACGATGTGGGCACCATTCCGGCGGTTTTGGACGCGGTGACGGTGGGCCCGGTCAGCGCCATGCGGTGCCAGCGGGAGAAGCATCTGTTTGTGCTGGGGGCGTCGGAAGGCAGTTTGCCCGGTTACGGAGGCAGCACCGGAATTTTGACGGATCAGGAACGGGTTGCCCTGCGGCAGCTGGAGGTTCCGCTGACCGGCGGTGCGTTAGAGGGTATTCAGGCAGAATTTGCGGAGGTTTACGGCGTATTCTGCGGCGCTTCAGAGACTGTTACGGTGTCCTGCAGTGGCGGACAGCCTTCTTATGTTTATCGGCGGCTGAAAGATATGGTCGGCGGTGAGCGACAGATTGGCGATCTGGCTATTGCCACGGACCCCTACGACGCGGCCTGTTATCTTGCGGGGCACCATGGGGCGGCTGCGGCCCGGAAGCTGGGGCTGGACGCACCTTATCAGGATGTTTGTGGGCGGCGGCAGTACGCCCTTGGGCAGATCGATCCGGCACGGGTCGGGGCGCTGTATGGGAAGCGGCTGACCATGTCCGCCTCTCAGGTGGACCGGCAGGCAGAGTGCCGTTTTTCCTATTTTATGAAGTATGGACTTCGGGCCAGGGAGCGGAAGGAGGCCACCGTTGATCCGGCGGAATTTGGTACCTATGTCCATGAGGTTCTGGAAAAGACTGCTGCGGAAGTGATGCGGCGGGGCGGGTTCCATGTGGTTTCTCTGGAGGAGACGCTGGAATTGGCGAACCACTATTCCGATGCTTATGCCAAAGACCATTTTGGGCAGCTGGAATCCCAGCGGGTGCAGTATCTGTTCCGGCGGAATATGCAGGAGCTGGATCTGGTGGTGCGGGAGCTGTGGGAGGAACTGAGCCAGGGGAAATATGAGCCTGTTCGCTTTGAGCTTCACTTTGGTAAGGGCGGCGAAATGGAGGCCATTCAGATCCCCAGCCAAAAGCTGGAGGCGCAGCTCCAGGGCTTTGTGGATCGGGTGGATCAGTACAGTGTGGGCGGCGTGAATTTCTTCCGGGTTGTGGATTACAAAACCGGACAGAAGGCCTTTGATTACTGCGATGTTTTCAATGGTGTTGGGCTGCAGATGCTGCTGTATCTGTTCGCCTTGCAGCAAGGGGGGCAGCAGATTCTGGGAGAACGGCCTGTTCCTGGGGGAGTGCAGTACTTCCCGGCCCGGGTGCCCTATGTGTCTCTGGACGGTGCTGGTGAAAGCGAGGAGGCCGGGCGGCGTAAAAACTGGGTCCGCAGCGGTCTGCTTTTGGAAGATGAGCTGTCGCTGGCGGCTATGGATTCTGAGGATATGGGACGGCTGTGCTGCTCCAGGAAGAAGGATGGAGCGCTTACCGGGAATCTGGCCAGCCGGGAGCAACTGAAAATGCTGCGCCGGTATGTGTTTCATATCCTCAGCGGTATGGTGGATGAGATCGCTTCCGGTAACGTCGAGCCTAACCCTTACACCCGGGGCAGCAGCCATGATGCCTGTGCCTGGTGCCCTTATGGGGCAGTGTGCCATGGGGAGTATGTGGCCGGAAGAAGAAATTACAAGACGATGTCGGACCAGAGATTCTGGGAGGAAGTGGAAAAGGCGGTGAATGACCATGGCTGAACAGCTGACTATGCAACAACAACAGGCGGTGGAAAACCGGGGCGGTAAGCTGCTGGTTTCCGCCGCGGCAGGTTCCGGCAAAACGAAGGTTTTGGTGGACCGGCTGATGGGGTACCTGACAGATCCGGTGTCGCCTGCGAATATTGATGATTTTTTGATGATTACCTACACCAAGGCGGCGGCTTCGGAGTTGCGTGGGAAAATTGCGGCAAAGCTGTCGGAAAAGATCGCCCAGCAGCCGGAAAACCGGCACCTGCAGCAGCAATTGCAGCGGCTGTATATGACCCAAATTTCAACGGTTCATTCCTTTTGCGGTGAGCTGCTGAGGCAGTTTTCTTACCGGCTGGATCTAAGTGCGGATTTTCGGGTGGCGGATGAAAATGAATGTCGGGAGCTGCGCAGTCAGGTGATGGAGCAGATCATGGAGGCGGCATACGAAAATGCTGGTGAAGATGAGGATTTTTGCGCCTTTGTGGATACCCAGGGCGTTGGCCGCAATGATAGGCAGGTGCCGGAAATATTGCTGAAGGTTTACGACAGTGCGCGGTGCCATCTTGATCCGGCTGGCTGGCTTCAGGGATGTCTGGAGGAGGTTGAGACGGCCGGGATTCGGGATGTGTCCGAAACCCGGTGGGGAAGATATTTGATGGATTCCCTGTTTTCCTATCTTGATCTTCAGATTAAGGCCATAAATCGCTGCGCTGACCTGGCATTCAAAGCTGAGGGCGGCGAAAAACCGGCGCTGCTGATGCGGGATACGGCGGTGCAGTTGACGCTTCTTCGCAACAGTCAGACCTGGGATGAGATCGTGGCTCGGAGAAGGATCGACTTTGGAAGGTTGACTTTTACCGGGAAATTTACGGATCTGGAGCTGAAGGAAGGGATTAAGGCGGTCCGGGACGCCTGCAAGGTGGGGCTCGCAGGGGCGCTGAAGCCCTTTGGTGACCCGTCGGCGCAGGTTTTAGCTGATCTCGACGCCTCTGCCGGGGCGGTGCGGGGGATGGTTTCTCTGGTAGAGGACTTCGGGAAAGCCTATGCCGATGCCAAGAAGCGGCGTCGGATTCTGGATTTTGGGGATCTGGAGCATTTATCGCTGGATTTGCTGCTGGGTAAGCAACGCAGCGGCCCTACCGCCATTGCCCACGAGGTGGGCGCCCGGTTCCGGGAAGTGATGGTGGACGAATATCAGGATTCCAATGAGGTTCAGGATGCCATTTACGCGGCGCTGACCACCAGGGGGAATTGCTTTATGGTCGGCGATGTGAAGCAGTCCATTTATCAGTTTCGGCTGGCGGATCCGGGGATTTTTTTGGAAAAATATGCGTCCTATGTGGATGCGGATCAGGCACAGCCCGGTCAGGGACGGAAGGTGTTGCTCAGCAAGAATTTCCGCTCCGGCGGGGCGGTGCTGTCGGCGGTGAACAGTGTATTTGAAAAATGCATGAGCCCGGCGGTGGGGAATCTGCACTACGGTGAGGCGGAGGCACTTCATGAGGGGGTGCCCCATGAACCGTTGGGAGAGCCGGAGGTTGAGCTGTACGGCATCCAGGTGCAGGAAAGCTCCTATGCCGAGGAGGCGGCCTTTGTGGCCCGGCGGATCGGGGAGCTGCTGGATGGCAGCCATATGGTTCGGGATAAGGATGGGCTGCGGCCCATTGTGCCGGATGATATTGTGATTTTGCTCCGGTCGCCCGGGTCTGTGGGCGAGGTGTTTCGCACCGCTCTTGAAAATTCCGGCATTCGCTGTACCACCGGAGGCGGCGGTGATTTGCTGAAGACTCCGGAGATTGCTGTGCTGCGTTCACTGCTGCAGGCGATTCACAATCCACAGCTGGATATTCCGCTGATCGCCGCTATGGCAAGCCCGCTGTTTGGCTTTACCGCTGACGATTTGGCGGCAGTTCGGGCAGGCAAACGGAAAATGTCCTTTTATGACGCGGTCCGATGCTCCGATCATCCCAAAGCTGCAATATTTGTGGATGCGCTGCAAAAATTCCGGCGGGAAGCCCAGACCTTTGGACTGACGCAGTTGATGGAATCCATCTTTTCTGACACGAAAATTGATGGCATCTATGGCTCCATGGAGGACGGTGCGGCGAAAAAGGCCAATTTGCAGGCCTTTTATCAGTTGGCTGTGGACTACGAAAACGGCGGACAGAAGGATTTGGGTCGTTTTTTGGATCATTTGGAGGCCATGGAGGAAAAGGGGCTGGCCGCCGCGGCAGATTCCGGGCAGGGCTGTGTTACGATCATGAGCATCCATAAATCCAAGGGGTTGGAATTTCCGGTGGTTTTCCTGTGTAATCTGGCCCGATCTTTCAACAAGGAAAGTCAATATGACCAGGTTTTGTGTCACAAGGAGCTGGGCATCGGCATCAGTGCGGCGGACAGCGGGCGACGGGTGCGGTATCCCACGGTGGCCAAGCGGGCCATCAGCGCACGGATCGGAGCAGACAGCCTTTCTGAGGAGCTGCGGGTGCTGTATGTTGCCATGACCCGGGCAAAGGATCGGTTGATTATGACCTACACTGCCAAAAAGTTGGATGAACAGGTCTGCGATCTGGCGGCCCGGATGAATATGGGGCAAATGGAGCTGCTGACTCGGGAAGTCTGCTGTCCCGGTGAATGGGTGCTGCTGGCGGCTTTGGCCAGGACGGAGGCAGGGGAGCTGTTCAAATTGGGCGGCAAGCCCAAGGAGACGGCTGTTTCCGAATATCCCTGGCTCATCAAGGTCGTGACCGCTCCGGAGATGCGTATTGCTGACGTGGAAGAGAAGCAGGGCGCTTCTTTACCGGATGCGGTGGTGCGGCGGATGGAACGGGATCTGTCGTTCCAATATGCCCATCCGGCAGCTACATACACCCCCTCCAAGCAGACCGCAACCCAACGGAAGGGGCGGCTGAAGGATCAGGAGGCGGCGGAAAATGCAGCGGAGCCTCCCGTTCGCAGTCGCCACTGGCGCAAACCGTCGTTTATTGAAAACTCTGTCACCGGCCGGGATCGGGGCAATGCCATTCATGGGGCCATGCAGTATATTCGTTATGCGGCCTGCACGGACGAAAGGGCTGTGGCAGCAGAGGTTGCGCGGCTGGTGGATGAGGGCTTTTTGTCAGCCCGGATGGGGGAGTTGGTGGATTGCAAAAAAATAGCCAATTTCTTCGGAACTTCTCTTGGAAAACGGCTTCAGGCCGGGGAAAATGTATTGCGGGAGTTCAAATTTTCCATTCTGGATGATGGCAGTGCTTTTGCGGAAGAGTTGACCGGAGAAAAAATTCTGCTTCAGGGTGTGGTTGACTGCGCTCTGATGGAGGATGACGGCATTGTGGTCATTGATTTCAAGACAGACTATGTGACCGAGGAGACTTTGCCGGAGGTTTCGGAGCGGTATCGGCCCCAGGTGGATGCTTATGCGCAGGCATTGGGGCGGATTTTTGAAAAGCCTGTAAAGAAATCCTGCCTCTACCTGTTCCATTTGGAACGGTTTGTGGAGTATTGATGTGTCGTAAATGATTGTTTAGCGCACTAAGATCAAGCTGTCATTGCGAGGAGCGAAGCGACGTGGCAATCTCCCGGTATCATCTACGATAAGGAAAAAGTTCGATGAACGTACAATGTAGAATGGGATTATCCATAGATTTTGGTG
>JAZQHH010000076.1:0-24202 GCA_045540495.1 Faecousia sp. | reverse complement strand
ACAGAACGACATGGCTACGATCCGACTTGCCGCAATTCATTACACAGCTAAACAATCATCTACACGCCCAAGAATCTTTTGAGAACATGACAATCATGGAAGGAGGGAACCCCTGTGCAATTGCCGCAGTCTATTTTATATTGTATCGCCGCGTTGGAGGGGGCTTCCTTTCCGACTTATGCGGTGGGTGGCTGCGTCCGGGACTGGCTGCTGGGCTTGCCGCCCCAGGATTTTGACCTCTGCACCGCCGCCCTGCCGGAGCAGATTCAGGCGGTGTTTTCGGACCATGGCCTGGTGCTTTCCGGGCTGAAGCATGGCACCGTTGGGGTGATTTTTCCCGATGGGGTGGTGGAAATCACCACCTTCCGCACCGAGGGGGGCTATGCCGACGGGCGGCACCCGGATTGGGTGAAATTCGTGCCGGATATCGCGCAGGACCTGGCCCGGCGGGATTTCACCGTCAATGCCATGGCCTGGTCCCCCACCCGGGGCTTTGCGGACCCCTTCGGAGGCCGGGAGGACCTGAAAAACCGGATTTTGCGGGCGGTTGGGGAGCCGGAACAGCGGTTTCGGGAGGATTCTCTGCGGATTTTGCGGGGTATCCGATTCTCTGTCAAATATGGGCTGGAGCCGGAGGAATCCACCCTCCGGGCCATGGAAAGCCTGTCGGATTTGATGGATGGATTGGCCCGGGAGCGGGTGTTTGATGAGTTATGTAAACTACTGCCCCATGTCACTGCCGCCGATTTGTGCCGCTGGGCCCCTGTGATCACCCAGCCCATCCCGGAGCTGCGCAGTGCCATCGGCTTCGATCAGCATTCGCCCCACCATGCCTACGATCTCTATACCCACATTGCCCATGTCACCGAGGCGGTGCCTCCGGATTTGACCCTGCGCTGGGCGGCGCTGCTCCACGATGTGGGCAAGGTGCCCACCTTCACCCGGGACGAAAACGGCCGGGGCCATTTCTACGGCCATGCCCGGGAAAGCGCCCGGCTGGCGGAGGAAATTCTGCGCCGCCTGAAGGCACCCACAGCCCTGCGGGAGCGGGTGGTGTCCCTGGCGGAGCTGCACATGACCCGGCTGGAGCCGGACCGGAAGCTCCTGCGCCGCCGCCTGAGCCGCCTGGGCCAGGAAACGGTGGAGCAGCTGCTGGAGCTGCAAAAGGCCGATATGGGCAGCAAAGGCATCGGAAATGCCATTGAAATGGAACAATTTGATGAAATCCGGGAACTTTTGGATGAAATCTACGCCGAAAACGCCTGCCTGACGATCAAAGACCTGGCCATCGACGGAAAGGATCTGATGGCGCTGGGTTATGCTCCCGGAAAAGCCCTGGGGGCCTGCCTGCAAGGTCTGCTGGAGCAGGTAGTGGATGAAACGATCCCCAATGAAAAATCTGCCCTCCTGTGGGCGGCGAAGCAAATGCTTTAATATTCAAAAAGGTGCTGTTGCAAGTAATCGTTTGCAACAGCACCTTTTTTATTCTTCCGTGTCCAATTCCTTCAAAACCGCGTCGAATTTGGCGTTCACCATGTCGAAATCCGTTACCGCGTCCATGATTTTTTCGTAGGCCCGCACCTTGCCCATGTCCTTGAGCTGGGCAGCCAGGGCGGACATTTCCTGGGCGTGGGCATCGTTGTGGGCGATCATGAATTTCATCAGGGCCAGCACCTCGTCCAGGGGCGTCACCGCCTGCCGGGGCTGGACTTCGACCTTTTCCGCCCGGCGATGGCCGGCCACCTGGTACATTTTTTCATCGGATATGATGACATCCACCTCAAACCAGGGTTCCATCAGGGCTGCCAGCTCCTTTTCGTGGATCAGGTCGATGGAAACCTGGGCGGCCCGTCCGGCGTGATGGGCCTGAAGCTGGGCCCGGCTCATGCCGTGGGCGATGGACAGCCTGCCGCCGGGCTTGACCAAGCCTGCCAGCACCTCGATCAAGCGGGCCGGCTCCGGGAAGTGGGGGAAGGCGTTGTAGACCATGATGCAGTCGAATTGTTCGGGAAATTCCGCTTCTTCCACATCGCCGCAGAGGACGGTGACCTCCGGGAATTTGCTCTGGGCCACCTTGACCATCTCGGCGGAGATGTCGATGCCCGTCAGGCTGGCCACCTGGCGGCTCAGGTAGTCCGGGAACAGCACGCCGGTGCCGCAGGCCACATCCAGCACGGAAACGCCGGCTTTGATACCGGCGTTGTCCAGAATTTTTTTGATGATATCCTCATTGCGGATCATGTCCGCATCCCACCAGGGGGCGCAGTTGTCGAAAAACGCCGCAATATCCTTTTTCTCCATGTCAGGCCCCCACGGTGCAGCCGCCGGGGATGACCCGGGCCTTTTTCAGTGTAAAGTACAGCACGGGCACCAGGATCAGGTGGGCGATGATGCCGGGCAGGGCCGTCACGAAATAGCTGGAGACCCAGATTGCCAGGGTGAACCCCTCGCCGGAGCCCAGGTAAAACAGCATTTTGGCAATGCCGCCGGCCACCCGGCCCAGGAGCATGGCGCAGCCCAGGGCGATATAGAGGTTGGCAACGGCATTGTTCGTCCGGATAAATTTCAGGCACAGTCCCGCCGCCAGGCCATAGACCAGCAGCTCCGGGATCATGGTCACCAGCATGGCTGCCGGGGGCATACCGGACAGGACGCTGGAGAGAATCGGGCCGAAAATGCCGCAAACCGCCCCATAAAAGCCGCCGCAGACCAGGCCGCACAGCAGCACCGGGATATGCATGGGGGACAGGACGCTGCCCAGTCCCACCGCGTGGAAGGCCACCGGCAGCACATAGCACAGGGCAATGCAGACGGCGCAGAGGATGATCCGCTTTACGGATGTCATTTCTTTCACAGTAATCACTCCTTGTGCCCCCTATTTTACCCCATACCACCCCCCGCCGCAAGCCCCCCGGGGGGTTGATTTTAGGAAAAATCATACTGGTGCGAAGGTGAGATGTTGATATGCGGATATGGCGGTAGATGATCGGTTAGCGGTGTAATTGAATTGGCGTGGCCTCCGGCCACCGGGCGCCCCGAAGGGGCGCCATGGCTTCCCCCGGGGGGAAGCAGCCCCAGTGCGCACACTGGGGCTGATGAGGAATGCGGGCGGTAATGTTCGATTTTGTACCGTGTTCGGGCCTAATACTGGGTATGATTTCAGCAAGTCCTTACAGATTCAACGTCTTAGGTTATCGCCCGCATTCCTCATCCGACCCGGCTTTGCCGGGCCACCTATTCGTAGCGGTATGATTGCCCCCGGCAATCATACTAATTTTGATTCGCTGCGCGACGCACCGCCCCCGGGGGAAGGCAAGGCGCTCCCGCGCCAGTGCGGTAGACAATCATTTACCCCCACAAGAACCTTTTTTCCACAGTTTGGCGCCCCCCCCGGAAGGCGGGGGCGTCATCAATCATCAGCAGCAGAAGCCGCAGATTCGGCTGAGAATCTGCCAGATGGAGCTGCAATCCGTGTTGCAATTGAAGAAGAACATCTTGCTGACCTCCTTTTCAGATTTTGTCTCCCGAGGACAGGGTGCATTGTAACCGATTTGTAACTATTTATCAAGCTGTAAGTTTTTCCATCGAATACAGTTTTTCGGTTTGCTATCGACTGGAGCGCCTGTTTGTGGTATAATGGTCAAAATTGTGCATGAGAAAGGGGCGCTTTATATGAGCAAACAGCTTTGTGTGGGGATTCTTGCCCATGTGGATGCGGGGAAAACCACGCTTTCGGAGGCGCTGCTGTATTGTGCCGGGGCCCGGCGGGTGTTGGGGCGGGTGGATCATGGGGATGCCTTTTTGGATACCCACGCCCTGGAGCGGAGCCGGGGGATCACGATTTTCTCCAAGCAGGCCATGCTCCGGACGGCCCGGCTGGATGTGACCCTGGTGGATACCCCCGGCCACGTGGATTTTGCCGCCGAGGCGGGGCGGGTGCTGCCGATTCTGGACTGCGCGGTGCTGGTGATTTCCGGCACCGATGGGCTCCAGGCCCACACCGTCACATTGTGGCGGCTGCTGGAGCAGTATGGGGTGCCCACCTTTCTGTTTATCAACAAAATGGACCTGCCGGGGTTGGAAAAATCGGAGATTTTGGAACAATTGCAGAAACAATTTTCGAAAAACTGTGTGGATTTTACAGAAAGTTCTGAGAAAATTGCGGAAAATGCCGCTCTGTGTGATGAGGCGCTGCTGGAGTCCTTTCTGGAGACCGGCACCGTCAGCCCCGGCAATATCCGGGGGCTCATTGGTTCCCGGCGGCTGTTTCCCTGCTGCTTTGGCTCCGGGCTGAAAAATCAGGGGGTGGCGGAGCTTCTGGAGCTGCTGGATACTTTTGCGCCGGTTCGGGAATACCCGGCTCAATTTGGGGCCAGGGTCTACAAAATCTCCCGGGATGCCCAGGGGAACCGGCTGACCTGGCTCAAAATCACCGGCGGCAGCCTGAAAGTCCGTTCTCTGCTGGAAAATGAGAAAATTCAGCAAATTCGGCTGTATTCCGGGGAAAAATTCACGGCTGTGGAGGAAGTTTCCGCCGGAACGCTCTGCGCCGTCACCGGTCTGAGCAAGACCTATATCGGCCAGGGCATGGGGATCGAGCCCGCCGGGCCGGAGCCAAAGCTCCAGAGCGTCATGACCTACCGGGTGGCCACCGCCGCCGACCAGACGGCTTTGCTGCCCAAGCTGCGGCTTTTGGAGGAGGAGGACCCCCAGCTGCGAATCCTTTGGGACGATGCCCTGAAGCAGATCCACGTCCAGCTCATGGGCCGGGTCCAGATGGAGGTGCTGCGAAGCCTTGTGCGGCAGCGGTTCGGGGTGGAAATCACCCTGGAGGACCCCCGGATATTTTATAAGGAGACCATTGAAAATACCGTCGAAGGGGTGGGCCATTTTGAGCCCCTGCGGCACTATGCCGAGGCCCACATCCTGCTGGAGCCCCTGCCCCGGGGCAGCGGGCTGGTTTTCGACACCCTTTGTCCCACGGATGTGCTGGATGCCGGCTACCAGAGCCTGATTTTGAGCCATATGTCGGAGAAAATCCACCGGGGCGTGCTGCTTGGGGCGCCGGTGACCGATATGAAAATGACCCTGCTCATCGGCAAGGCCCACCTGAAGCACACCGAGGGGGGCGATTTCCGCCAGGCCACCTACCGGGCCATCCGCCAGGGGCTGATGCAGGCGAAGTCGGTGATTCTGGAGCCCTGGTACGATTTCGTTTTGACGCTGCCCACGGGGCAGATTGGCCGGGCCATCACCGATGTCCGGGCCATGGGCGGCCGGTTCGGCCAGCCGGAGGCGGAAGGGGACTTCTCCACCATCACCGGCAGTCTGCCGGCGGCAGAGCTGGGGGATTATGCCGATACCCTGGCGGCCTACACCCAGGGCAAGGGCCGGCTGCAAATCAGCCTCCGGGGCTATGAGGAATGCCACAATCCCGAGGCGGTGGTGGCCGCGGCGGGCTACGACCCGGAGCGGGATCCGGAAAATACCCCGGATTCTGTTTTCTGCGCCCATGGGGCCGGGTTCAATGTGAAATGGAACGAAGTGAAGGAGCATATGCATCTGGAGAGCCCCCTGAAGGCGGAAAAGCCCCAGATCATCACCCGAAATCTTCAGCTGGACGACAAGGAGCTGGAAAAAATCATGGAGCGGCAGTTCGGCCCCCAGACCACCACCCTCTACCGTCCGGCGAAAAATGCCGATGCGGCGGAAAAGCTCACCATCCGGCCCTTGCGGCAGCAGTATCTGATCGTGGACGGGTACAATATCATTTTCGCCTGGCCTGAGCTGGCGGCCATGGCCAGGGAGGACCTGGATGCCGCCCGGCGGGCTTTGTGCGATGGGCTCAGCAGCTATGCCGGGTATAAAAAATGCACCCTTGTGGTGGTGTTTGATGGCTATAAGCAGAAGGGCAGCCTGGGAAGCCGGGAGGCCTACCACAATATCCGGGTGGTCTATACCAAAGAAGGGGAGACCGGCGATGCCTATATCGAGTCGCTGGTGGCCCAGATCGGCAGCAACTATGCGGTGCGGGTGGCCACGTCGGACGGTCTGGTGCAGCTGTCCAGCCTGCGAAGCGGCGTCCTCCGGGTCTCCGCCCGGGAGCTGCTGGAGGAAGTGGAGAACGCCCGGAAGGAAATGCAGCAGCATTTTCGGAAATGAGGGGGGCAAGGGTGCTTTCTAATCTAAACAATCATTTCCGTTTCCGCAACTTGCAATAGGGAGAAAATTGTGTATAATAGAAGCTGATTCGACCAATTGGAGGAATTTCTATGAAAAAATTACTCGCTCTGCTGTTGGCGCTGACCATGGTGATGGCCATGGCCGCCTGCGGTCAGGATGAACCTGCCCCCAGCACCGCCCCTTCTGAGGAAACTACCGCCCCCTCTGAGCCTGCCACGGTCCCTTCCGATGCAGTGACGGAGCCCTCCGGGGAAACCACCGCCCCCTCCGAGCCTGCCACGGCCCCTTCTGATGCGGTGACGGAGCCCTCCGGGGAAACCACTGCCCCTTCTGAGCCTGCCACGGCCCCTTCCGATGCAGCGACGGAGCCCTCCGAAGAGACTACCGTCCCCACCGAGGAATCCACCGCCCCCTCTGAGCCGGTGGAAGGGCTGCTGAGCAAGGATTCCTACTCCGTCTCCGACGCGGATGCCCTGGCGGCCCATGACAAGATCGTGGCCTCCCTGGACGGCGCCACTCTGACCAACGGAGAGCTGCAAATTTACTACTGGCAGAATGCCTACGATTTTCTGAATCAGTACAGCTATTACGCCATTTACATGGGTCTGGACTATACCAAGCCCTTTGACCAGCAGGATTGCTCCGAAATCGACGGCACCTGGCAGCATTTCTTCCTGGGGGATGCGCTGTCCGGCTGGCACAATTACCAGTCCCTGGCCCTGCTGGCCCATGCCGAGGACATGGAGTTGTCCCCGGAGCTGCAGCAGGAGCTGGATGGAATGCAGGACACCCTGGCGGAATTTGCCGAGAAGGAGGGCTACGCCAGCGTCGATGCCATGCTGCAGCGGGATTTTGGACCGGGCTGCACCTATGAGGATTATTATAACTATATGCTGACCTACTACCTGGGCTACACCTACTTCTCCGCCAGGTATGAGGAGGCTGCCGCCGCCGTTACCGATGCGGACCTGGAGGCGTGGTTCGCCGAGAATCAGGAATCCCTGGCGGACAGGGGCATTACCAAGGATTCCGGCAACAACTGCAATGTCCGCCACATTCTGGTGACGGTGGCAGAGGGGAAGTCCGATGCCGACTGGGAAAACTGCCGGATCGCCGCCCAGGCTCTGCTGGATCAGTGGCGGGCGGGGGAGGCTACCGAGGACAGCTTTGCCGCCATGGCTGCGGAGCACTCCGAGGATCCCGGCTCCGCCGAGAACGGTGGCCTGTACACCGGCCTGAACGCCGATACCAATTTCGTGGAGCCCTTCAAGGAATGGTACATGGACGAAAGCCGTCTGGTGGGGGACTACGGTTTGGTCCGGACGGATTACGGTTATCATATTATGTACTTCTCCGCCACCGAGGCCCAGTGGCTGGCGGCCGCCCGGGAGGGTGTCCTTGCCGAGGTCTCCGAGAGCATCATCAATGCCGCACTGGAGCAGTATCCCATGGAGGTTTCCTATGGGGATATCGCCCTGGGTGTGGTAGACCTGAGCGGAGAGTAAAATCAGAAAAGCGCCCCCCGGAGGGGCGCCCGGGTAAATGATGGTTTAGCGAACTGGCGCGGGAGCGCCCGAGCCTTCCCCCGGGGGCGGTGCGTCGCGCAGCGAATCAAAATTAGTATGATTGCGGGGGGCAAACATACCGCTACGAATAGGTGGCCCGGCGAAGCCGGGTCGGATGAGGAATGCGGGCGATAACCTAAGATGTTGAATCCGTAAAGACTTGCTGAAATCTTACCCATTATTAGGCCTGAAATCTTTACGACATCGGACATTTCCGCCCGCATTCCTCATCAGTCACCGCCTTGCGGCGGCGACAGCTTCCCCCCGGGGGAAGCCATGGCGCCCCTCCGGGGCGCTCGGTGGCCGTAGGCCACCGCAATTCAAATGCACCGCAAAACAATCATTTCCACGAAAAGAGTCCCATACAGAAGAATTGGAATCATAAGGAGTATCACCATGAAAAGATTACTTGCGCTGCTGCTGGCACTGGCGATGGTGCTGGCGCTGGCGGCCTGCGCCGAAGAGAAGCCTCCGGCAACCAGTCCCAATGCCACCGAAGGCACCACCGCCCCCACCGAACCCAAGGAGGGGGTCTTCAAGCGGGACAGCTATTCCGTCAGCAATGAGCTGGCCAAGGCCCAGCGGGAAACCGTGGTGGCCACCGTGGGCGACAATCAGCTGACCAACGGCCTGCTGCAGATCTACTACTGGATGGGCGTGTGTAATTTTATCGAAGAAAATTACAACTACCTGGTCTACTACGGCCTGGACTACACCCAGCACCTGGACGAGCAGTCCTTTATGGATCAGGATGGCACCTGGCAGCATTTCTTCCTGGAGGATGCCCTGGGCAAATGGCACAATTACCAGGCCGTGGCCCTGGAGGCCGAGAAGCAGGGCATCAAGCCTGATGCGGCCACCCAGGAGGCCATCGACAGCATCCGCCCGGAGATGGAAAAATCCCGGGAAGAGTTGGGCTACGCCACTCTGGACGAGATGGTCCAGGCCGATGCGGGCCCCGGCTGTCTGGCGGAGGATTATGTGGCCTACCGGGAGCTGTTCTTCCGCAGCTACAGCTACTACGACCATCTGCTCAGCACCACCACCTTCACCGATGAGGAGGTGGAAGAATGGTTCAAGGAGAACGAGGAGGGGTTGGCCTCCCGGGGCGTCACCAAGGATACCGTGGGCTACGATGTGCGCCATATCCTGGTGAAGGTAGGCGAGGAGAAGACCGACGCCGACTGGGAAAAATGCAAAAATGACGCCCAGGCCCTGCTGGATCAGTGGCTGGCGGGGGAGGCTACCGAGGACAGCTTCGCTGCTATGGCCAAGGAGCACTCCGAGGATGGCGGCTCCAGCGCCAACGGTGGCCTGTACGAGGACCTGACCAAGGATACCAGCTTCGTGGAGCCCTTCAAGAACTGGTATCTGGACGAAAGCCGGGCGGCGGGGGACTACGGCCTGGTGAAGTCGGATTACGGCTACCATATCATGTATTTCTCCGGCTCCGGCACAATCTGGATGGACTACTGCCGCAGCGCCATGACCGACAACGCGGTGAATGAGCAGATCAATAAGATCGTGGAATCCTATCCCCTGACCATCGACTACGACAAGATTTCTCTGGGCATCGTAAATCTGGCAGATTAACCATTGCGAGCAGGCCTTTTCGCCACCCGCCGCTTCCTGATTCCCAAAAAGGCTATGAAGGTAGAGCTGTCCGAGGTGGCGTAGTCATTATCGCCGTTTTCCTAAAGAAAGTTCTTGCTAATCCGGGAAAAAGGGTGTATAATAGCATAAATCTGCATTTTGGAGGTGGCTGCGTGAAGCGAATTGTTTCTCTGGCGTTGGTCCTGGTGCTGGCTGCGCTGATGGCCTGCCCGGTGTCGGCCCTGGAATATACCGGCTCCGACCGCTATATGGCCGGAAAATACTATCAGGCCCTGACGGAAGTGAAGCTCACCGGCGATCAGCGGACGGATATCGTCAACGTAGCCCTGTCCCAGCTGGGCTATCAGGAGGGCGGCTCCGGCAATCAGCTCTCCGGCGAGGTTTTCGGCGGCGTCAATCATACCGAGTTCGGCAATTGGTTCGGTATGCAGGATATGTGGTGCGCCATGTTCGTGTCCTGGTGCGCCGAGCGGGCCGGAATCTCCGCCAATATCGTGCCCAAGCACGCCTATACCCCCTACGGCCTCCAGTTCTTCCGGGAGCGGGACCTGAACCACGACCAGGCCGAGTTGGCCGCCGGGGAATACATCCCCCAGCCCGGTGATATCATCTATTTCCGCTCCAGCCGCACCGCCAATCGCACCAATCATGTGGGCCTGGTGACAGGCTATGCCGATGGCATGATCTACACCGTCGAGGGCAATATCGGCTCTCTCTATACTTACACCAACGGCGGCATGGTCACCGCCATGAGCTACCCTGTGACCAACACCTTCATCGTGTCGGTGTGCTCCCCCCGGTATATCCAGGGCGGCACCAGCGTCGAAGCGGAGTCCAATCCCCTGGGCCTGCTGGGCGACGCCCTCAGCGGCCTGCGGGCCGCCACCGATATGGTAAAAGCCCAAACCGCCCTCATCCGGGAGCCGTCAGTCTGACGGCTCCTTTTTGTATTCCCTTCGTAGGGGAGGGGTTCTTCCGTAAGAATGACAGAATTTTTGGATTGACAAACATCCGTATTGTGGAGTATAATAACACGGTTTTTCTTGAAAATTCACAACAAAAGGTGGTAAAATCATGCAGCGTGAGAAATTGGGAAGCCGGTTGGGCTTCATTTTGCTCAGCGCGGGCTGCGCCATCGGCATCGGCAATGTTTGGAAATTCCCCTACATCACCGGCCAGAATGGCGGCGGCATTTTTGTGCTGATTTATCTGTTCTTCCTGCTGGCCATGGGACTGCCGGTGATGACCATGGAGTTCTCCCTGGGCCGGGCCAGCCAGAAAAGTCCCGTCAAAATGTACCAGGAAATCGAAAAGAAGGGCCAAAAGTGGCACTTTCATGGTTGGATGTGTCTGATTGGCAACATTTTGCTGATGATGTGCTACTGCACCCTCGCGGGCTGGATGGTTCAGTATTTTGTGGACATGGCCCGGGGCGTGTTTGCGGGACTGGATGGCGACGCCATTGCCGGACAGTTCGATACCATGACCTCCAGCACCGGCGATATGACCCTGTATACCCTGCTGGTGGTGGTTCTGGCCGCCGTGGTCTGCTCCTTCAGCCTCCAGGGTGGCCTGGAGCGGATCACCAAGTGGATGATGATGGCGCTGCTGGTGATCATGGTGTTCCTGGCGGTGTACAGCTGCACCCTGCCCGGGGCCTCCGAGGGCCTGAAATTCTACCTGCTGCCCTCCTGGCAGCGGTTCACCGAGGCGGGCATCGGCAACGTCATCGTGGCGGCCATGAACCAGTCCTTCTTTACATTGAGCCTGGGCATCGGTGCCATGGCCATCTTCGGCAGCTACCTGAAAAAGGACCGGACCCTGCTGGGCGAGGCCATCAACGTGGGCGTTCTGGATACCTTTGTGGCCTTCACCGCCGGCCTGATTATCTTCCCGGCCTGCTTTGCCCACAATGTGCAGCCCGACAGCGGTCCCGGCCTGGTGTTCCATACCCTGCCCAATATTTTCAGCCACATGGCCGGCGGACGGATTCTGGGCAGCCTGTTCTTCCTGTTCATGTCCTTCGCGGCCCTGTCCACGGTGTTTGCGGTGTTTGAAAATATCGTGGCCTGCCTCCGGGATCTGACCGGCTGGGAGCGGAAAAAGACCTCCCTCCTCACCGGTATTGGCCTGGGTGTGCTGTGTATGCCCTGTGTGCTGGGCTTCACGGTGCTGAAAAATGTGAAGATTCTGGGCCTGAGCATCATGGATTTCGAGGATTTCCTGGTGAATAACCTGATGCTGCCCCTGGGCAGCCTGATTCTGGTGCTGTTCTGCGTCAGCCGCAAGGGCTGGGGCTGGGACAAGTTCACCGCCGAGGCCAACACCGGCAAGGGCGCGAAAGTGCAAAAGTGGATGCGGGTTTATATGACCTACATCCTGCCCCTGATGATCGCCACGGTGTTCGTCATTGGTATTTATAATTTTATTGTGAAGTGATAAAATCATCCCCCGACCACCCGGCCGGGGGATGATTTTGTTTTGTACTTTCGTAGGGGGCGATGCCCACATCGCCCCGCAGCGTGT
The DNA here is from genome assembly GCA_045540495.1 of Faecousia sp. Classification (GTDB taxonomy): domain Bacteria; phylum Bacillota; class Clostridia; order Oscillospirales; family Oscillospiraceae; genus Faecousia. Next base: position 12,314 of record JAZQHH010000076.1, on the reverse strand, counting down.
CGATAAAGTGGTAAATGTAAGATCATACTGTCATTGCGAGGAGCGAAGCGACCTGGCAATCTCCCGGTATCATCTACGACAAGGTAAAAATTCGATGAACATACAATGCAGAATGGAATTGTCCGTAGATTTTGGTTCAAATGATTACCAACGTTGTACCAGGAGATTGCCACGGCCTACGGCCTCGCAATGACATTGTTTGAGGGGCCGATGTCCACATCGGCCCCTACGAAAGACAATATTTTATACATTCAGCAGTGATTTTGCGAACAGGAAGTACACCAGCAGGGACAGGGCGTCCACGATGGTGGAGATGAAGGGGCTGGCCATTACCGCCGGGTCCAGCTTCAGGGCCTTGGCGGCCATGGGCAGCAGGCAGCCCACGATTTTCGCCACGACGACCGTGACGCACAGAGCCAGGCATACCACCAAATCCACCATCAGGGTGATGGCGTCGTTTTGGAACAGCAGATGGTCGATGAACCAAATTTTCGCGAAGCACACCACCGCCAGGGCTACGCCGCACAGGATTGCGGTGCGCAGCTCCTTCCACAGTACGATGCCGATGTCCCGGAATTTCAGCTCGCCCAGGCTCAGGGAGCGGATCACCGTGACGCTGGACTGGGAGCCGGAGTTACCGCCGGTGCCCATCAGCATGGGGATGAAGGCGGACAGGGCGATCTGCGCCGCCAGCGCGCCTTCAAAAGCCGTCATAATCAGCCCGGTGAAGGTGGCGGAAACCATCAGCAGCATCAGCCAGGGAATCCGGTTTTTGAACAGCTCAAAGACGCTGCTCTTCAGGTAGCTCTTTTCCGAGGGCAGCATACCGGACATCATCTCGATATCCTCGGTGGCCTCCTCTTCCATAACGTCCATGGCGTCGTCGAAGGTGACGATACCCACCATCCGGTTTTCGCCGTCCACCACGGGCAGCGCCAGGAAATTATACTTGCTGAACATATGGGCTACTTCTTCCTGGTCCGTCCGGGTGGTGACGGAAATCAGGTTGGTGAGCATCATATCGCTGATGGGGGTCTCATCGTCCTCCGCCAGCAGCAGGTCCTTGACGGTGACCAGACCGATCAGAGTCCGGTCCTTGCCGGTGACGTAGCAGGTGTAGATGGTCTCCTTGTCCACGCCCTGGCGGCGGATCCGCAGGATGGCCTCCTCCACGGTCATATCCGGCCGGAGGGACACATACTCGGTGGTCATGATGGAACCGGCGGAATTTTCGGGGTAGCGGAGAATCTGGTTGATGGAGGAGCGCATCACCGGGTCGGCGTTTTTCAGGATTCGCTTGACCACGTTGGCGGGCATTTCTTCGACGATATCCGCCGCGTCGTCCACATAGAGCTCATCCAGCACTTCCTTCAGCTCGTTGTCGGAGAAGCCCCGGATCAGCAGCTCCTGCTCATCCGGCTCCATTTCGACAAAAGTTTCCGCAGCCTGCTCTTTGGGCAGCAGGCGGAACATCAGGGGGATTTGCTTTTCTTCCAGGTCTTGGAAAAGCGCGGCGATATCACTGGGGTTCATGGTCACCAGGATGTCCCGCAGGGTTGCGTATTTTTTATCCTCCAGCATTTTCTGGAGGGCTTTTTGCACGATTTCAAACCGTTCTGCCACAGGTGATTCCTCCTCAAAAAGATATGGAATACACCGGCGAAATAATCAATCAGGGAGCCACCGCCGACGGGGCTCCGATGCTACTTCGGCCGGGTATGCTACTACTGCCCGCGTCCATGCTGCGTCCTCCTTTTTGGTCATAGTTACTATTATTTTATATCCAAATCCCCCGGATGTCAACCACGAAGGGTGGAGAAAAATGTGGGTATTATAAATGATTGTTTAGTGGTGTAATTGATTTGCGGCGGCCTCCGCCCGCCGGGCGCCCCGGAGGGGCGCAATAAGGCTTCCCCCTGGGGGGAAGCTGGCACAAAAAATGGTTCTTTGGAACCATTTTTTGTGACTGATGAGGGGTCTGCACTACGATTACCTGAAATGCGTAGATCATCCGACTGCAGACCCCTCATCCGCCCCTTCGGGGCACCTTCCCCCCAGGGGGAAGGCATGGGCGCTCCCGCGCCAGTTCGCTAAACAATCATTTACAGGTCAAAGCGCAGGAAGGGCCTGTCCGGATTTGGACAGGCCCTGGTATCAATTTTGGGGGGCTTTCGGCTTGCGGTGGTGGTAATTCCGGCGGCGGTTTTGGGGTTTTTTGGGCTTTTCCGCCTCGGCCGTCGGGGCGGGCGCGGGCTCCTGCTTGGGCTCCGGGGCCTTTTCGGCGGGCTTGGGGGCGGGCTTCCGGCGGCGGGGGCGCTGGGGCTTTTCGGCCTCGGGGGCGGGCTCGTCCACCACGGATTCCTCCCGGTAGCGGAATTTGATGGGGTCCAGGAATGCGGTATCCTCTTCCTTCTTCTCCCGGCGGACCCGCTTGCCGCTGCCGGAGATGGGGGCCCAGTCGTCGGGGATGGGCGGGTCATTTTTCTTGGCCTTGCCGTTGCGGAACACGGCGATGTCCTCGTTGGCGAAGACGCTGACGGTTTCCGGCGCATCCTCCATCCGGACCTTCACCTTCTGCCGCAGCAGGCTCACCTCCACCACGGTGCCGCGGCCCTCGGGGGTGTCCACGAAGGATTCCTCCTTGGGGGTCCGGCGCAGCAGGTCCTCGTAGGCGTCCTGCTCGTATTTCAGGCAGCACATGAGCCGGCCGCAGGTGCCGGAAATTTTGGTGGGGTTCAGGCTCAGGTTCTGGGTTTTGGCCATTTTGATGGACACGGGCTGGAAATCCTCCAGGAAGCTGGCGCAGCAGAAGGGGCGGCCGCAGATGCCCAGGCCACCGACCATTTTGGCCTTGTCCCGGACGCCGATTTGCCGCAGCTCGATGCGGGTGTGGAAAATGGAGGCCAGATTTTTCACCAGCTCCCGGAAATCCACCCGCTCGTCGGCGGTGAAGAAGAAGAGGATCTTGCTGCTGTCGAAGGCGCACTCCACGCTGACCAGCTGCATATCCAGACCCAAATGCTCGATTTTTTGCAGGCAAATTTCGTGGGCTTTCCGCTCTTTTGCCCGGTTTTCCGCAACGATTCTCTCATCTTTGTCGGTGGCCAGACGCAGAATGGAGCGCAGGGGGGCCACCACGTCCTTTTGGGGGATGGTGTGGTTCCCGGCGGTGCAGATGCCAAATTCCGGGCCCCGGGCGGTGTCCATGATGACATGGTCGCCCTGTTTCAGCGTCAGCCCGGCGGGGTCGAAAAAGTATACCTTCTGCCCCGGACGGAACTGGATGTCCACGACCTCCACACTCTCTGGGGCGGTGATGTTTTGTTCTTCCATGGTGTTACTCCTTATGATACGTCGGATAATATGACGCACTATGATATAGGAACGTCTCAGTAGGGGAGGGTCTTGACCCTCCCTCAACGCAGGATGATTGAGACGTAAAAATCGGTGCGAAAACGATACAGGTATGCACAGAAAAAGCAGCTGAGGGGTGAGGGAGGGGTTATCGCAGCACCCACTGCAAATAGCCGCTTATGGCAGCGCAGGAAACGTTGCCCTGGGCGTATTCGGTGCATTTTTGGATTTGGCGGATGGCGCTGAGGATGTCGGCGGAGCTGCGGCTGGCGGCGATGGCCCGGGCCTGCTCCGAGATGGCCCGGCCTCCGGAGCGGCTGGCCAGGGCTTCCTCTAAAATGGATGTCCACTGCTGCAGCATGGGGATCCATTGGTCCCGCTTCCATTTTTCCATGCTCACCAGGGTTTTGACCAGGGTCATGGTGTTTCTGAGCGTGAAGGCCTCGCAGAAATCCAGGGTCTGCTGGGGAATCTGGGCGTTGCCCTCCAGCAGCTCGATGGCCTGGCCCAGGTAGCCGCCGGAGCGGCTGATGGCGGCGGAAATGCCGTCGTTTCCCGGGAACCGGCGCTCCAATTCCCGGCGCAAGAGGGGTTCGTCCAGGGGCCGCAGAGCAAGCTCGACGCACCGGGAGCGGACCGTGGGCAGCAGCCGCTCGGGATTGTCGGTGAGCAGGAGGAAGGCACCGTAGGGGGGCGGTTCCTCCAGAATTTTCAGCAGGGCGTTCTGGCCGGACAGGTTCAGGTCCTGGCCCCGGGGCAGCAGGTAGATTTTCCGCTTGCCCTCGTTGGGCTGGATGTAGATGTCCGCCATGGCTTTGCGGATCAAATCCACAGGGACGGTCTTTTTCTCCGGGTCGTCCACGGTGATGAAGTCCGGGTGCAGGCCGTTTGCGATCTTCCGGCAGCCGGAGCAGGTGCCGCAGGGGGGATTGGCCCCTTCGCACATCAGGGCGGCGGCCAGCAGCCGGGCCAGGGTCCGTTTTCCGGAACCGGCGGGGCCGGAAATCAGGTAGAAATGGGATGCTTTGCCCCGGCCAAGGCTGCTGCGTAAATTGTCTTTCAGTCGCTCATTGCCGAGCAAGGCCTCGAAGCCCATGGGTTTCCTCCTGATTATAGCATAGATTTTATGAAATGCAAAATGCAAAATTTGAATGTAAGGGCGATTTGCGAATCGCCCCTGCGATGATTTTTAACCCCACAATGCAGACAGGGTGGGGATGACCTGCTTTTTGCGGCTCATGACCTGGGGGAGGAAGAGGATGTTATCCTTGGGGGCGGCGTTGAAGGCCTGGCGGATGATATCGTCGTCGCCCACGTAGAGCAGTTGGGTGCCCTCCAGCAGCACGTCGGTGAGCATCAGGGCCACCATGTCGAATTTCCGCTCTTTGGCGGTTTTTCGCATCAGGGTCAAAAATTCCTCTTTCCGCTCCAGCATCCGGGGGCTGTCCACGCAGGTGATCTGGGCCACCGCCAGGTCGTGACCGGCGATGTGGAACTCCTTGTAATCGGAGAACAGCAGATCCTCCGCCGACCGGTGGCCTACGGATGCGGAGAAAATATCCCGGCCCAGCTCCTCCAGGGAAACGTTGGCAATCCGTGCCATCCGCTCGGCGGTGCGCTTATCCCGGTCGGTGCAGGTGGGGGATTTGAACAGGACGGTGTCGGAAATAATCGCCGCCGCCATCATCCCCGCCATGCCCGCCGAGGGCAGCAGGCCCCGCTCCTGGAACATACTGGCGATGATGGTATTGGTGGAGCCCACGGGCTCATTGCGGACGTAGATGGGGTTGGTGGTCTGGATATCCGCCAGCCGGTGGTGGTCGATGATTTCAAGAATTTCGGCTTCCTCCAGCCCCGGCACGGACTGGGATGCCTCGTTGTGGTCCACCAGCACCACCCGTTTTCTCCGGGGGCGCAGCAGGTGGTATCGGGTCAGCACGCCCACCACCAGATCGTATTCATCCAGAATGGGGTAGCAGGGCTCCCGGTGCTTCAGCACCTCCTCCCGGACGTCGTCCACCCGGTCGTCCAGATGGAAGCAGGTCAGGTTGTCGGTGCGGCAGATTCTGCCGATGGGGGTGGACTGGAAAATCAGCCGGGCGGCCCGGTAGGCGTCGAAGGGGGTGGAGATGATGCAGGTGGCGGTATCCATCTGCCGCAAATCCTCGGAAAGCTCCGCCTGGCACAGCACCAGGCAGTTGACATTCATCTCCAGGGCCCGGCGGATCATATCCGGCTGGTGGCCGCAGAGGACGATGGAATCGGAATTTTGGAACAGCAGCTCCTCCCGGCTCTGGGGCAGGGCGATGGTCACCTCGCCGCCGACGGTGTCGGTGTTTTCTCCGGCCTCGTTCAGCACCCGGCCCTCCAGCACCGACAGGACATTGAACAGGGGAACGGATTTCAGACGGCTGGAGCCGATCTGGGCCATGTTGTATTTTGCCACATCCTCCTGGGAGAGCATACCGAAGAGGGTGCCATCCTCGTTGGCGATGGGCACCGCGGCGGTTTTTTCCTCCTGGAGCACCCGCCATGCCCGGTCAACGGTGACGGCAGTGCTGAGGATGGGAGGCGCGTCGTAGTCCAGGTCATGGACCTGGGTGTGCATACTGGTAATGAGCTTGGGAGGCCGGAATCCGAACCGGGCCAGCACCGTCTGGGTTTCGTCGGACACATGGCCCAGGCAGGCGGCCTCGTATTCCCGGTCCCCCAGGGCGTTGCGCAGAGCGGCATAGGCCATGGCGGCCACAATGGAGTCGGTATCGGGATTGCGATGCCCGGTGACGTAAATCGGGTCCATGGGATTCCTCCTTTGGTGGAATAGATACGAGATATGAGATACGAGATACGAGATACGAGATACGAGATATGAGATACGAGATACGAGATATGAGATACGAGATATGAGATACGAGATACGAGATATGAGATACGAGATATGAGATACGAGATATGAGATACGAGATACGAGATACGAGATGTATGAAACATGGCGGATAATCATTATCTTGTATCTCGTATCTTGTATCTTGTATCTTAAGCTGTGACTTCTCCCGCCAGATCGATGGCGAAGAGTTTGCGGATTTCTTTTTGGCTCATGCCCTGGCCGATGGCCCACATGAGTTTCGTCATGGCGGCTTCGGTGGTCATGTCCCGGCCCTGGATGACGCCCAGCTCCAGCAGCTTGTTGCCCACCTGGTAGACCCGCAGGTCGGGGCTGTCGTAGAGGCACTGGGTGGTGATGACCACGCTGATGCCGGCCTCCACGGCGGCCCGGATGCCGCTGAGACCCTCGTTCAGGACGTTCACGCCACCCAGCCCAAAGGCTTCGATGACGATGCCCTTGTAGCCCATGCCCACCAGGGCGTCGAAAATTTTCGGGGACAGGCCCGGGGTCAGCTTCAGCAGGAACACATCGCTGCTGATGCGGTCCATGAGCCGGGCGGGGCCTTTGACTCTGGGGATGATTCGGTCGTCCACCGTGAGCCCTAAGCCGGTGATTTGGGCGGCGTAGCGGGCGTTGACGCTTTCGAAGGCGGAAAATCCGGTGGCCCGGACCTTCACCGCCCGGCAGCCCAGCATGACCTTCCGGTCGAAGGCCAGAAACACGCCGGGCTTTCCTGTGGCGGCCATGGCGAAGGCGGTGCGAAGATTGTCGGGGCCGTCGCTCAGCACATCCGCCAGGGGCAGCTGGGAGCCGGTAAAGACCACGGGCAGGTCGATGTCCGGCAGCATGAAGGTTACGGCGGAGGCGGTGTAGGCCATGGTGTCGGTGCCGTGGGAGATGACGATGCCGCCGTAATCGGCCCGGTAAGTATAGATTGCCCCGGCAATGAGCTGCCATTCCTCCGGCCGGATATTGGAGGAATCCAGGCACATCACATCCCGGACGGTGATATCATAGTAGGTACGCAGCTGTTGCAGCTCCCGCTCCATCACGCCGCTGCGCTGGGGCTCCAGGCCGCCGGCGCCGGGGGTGGAGGCAATGGTGCCGCCGGTGGTGGGAAGGAGGATGTGTTTTTTTGTGTTCATGGCATAACTCCTTGCCCCCCTCATTTATGAGGGGGTGGCCGAGCGAAGCGAAGGTCGGGGGAGTCCGACAGTCACAAGCTCTGCATACTCCCCCCGCCCCTTCGGGGCACCCCCCTCATAAATGAGGGGGGCAAGAGGTGTACATTCTTATTCTACCATTATACCGAACCCCGGAAAAAATAGCAAGGAAAATTGGGCAGTTTGCGAAGTTTGCTTGCAATTTTTTGCGTTCCGTTGTACAATGATAAAAAATTTGCCACAGGAGGCTTATTATGAATGTATTGGTCACCGGCGGTGCCGGCTATATCGGCTCCCACACCTGCGTGGAGCTGCTGAATGAGGGCTACGGCGTGGTCGTCATCGACAATCTGTGCAACTCCAACCCCAAAAGCCTGGACCGGGTGAAGGAACTCACCGGCAAGGATCTGAAATTTTACGAGGGCGATGTCCGGGACGAGGCGCTGCTGCGCAAAATTTTTGCGGAAAATGAGATCGGCTGCGTCATCCACTTTGCCGGCCTCAAGGCCGTGGGCGAGAGCGTGTCCATCCCCTGGAAATATTACGACAATAATTTGAATTCCACCCTGGTTTTGACAAAAGTTATGGAAGAAGTGGGGATGAAAAATATCATTTTCTCCTCCTCTGCCACGGTCTATACCGCCGATAACGAGATGCCCCTGCGGGAAAATTCCCGGACCGGCAACTGCACCAATCCCTACGGCTGGACCAAGTACATGACCGAGCAGATCCTCTCCGGCGTGGCGAACGCCGACAAGGAATGGGGCATCGTGCTGCTGCGCTACTTCAATCCCATCGGCGCCCACGAGTCCGGCCGCATCGGCGAGGACCCCCGGGGGATCCCCAATAATCTGATGCCCTATATCACCCAGGTGGCCATCGGCCGCCGGGAGAAGCTCAGCGTCTTCGGCAACGACTACGATACCCCCGACGGCACCGGTGTCCGGGACTATATCCATGTGGTGGACCTGGCCCGGGGCCATGTGGCGGCGGTGAAGTATGTGGCCGCCAACAAGGGCTGCCAGGTGTTCAACCTGGGCACCGGCACCGGTTACAGCGTGCTGGATATGGTCAACGCCTTCCGCACCGTCAACAATGTGGCCCTGCCCTATGTGATCGTGGACCGCCGCCCCGGCGATATCGCCACCTGCTACGCCGACCCCGCCAAGAGCGAAACGATTCTGGGCTGGAAGGCCACCCATTCTCTTGAGGATATGTGCCGGGACTCCTGGAACTGGCAGAGCAAGAACCCCATGGGGTATGAGGAGTGAGCCATGAGCAGAGCAGATGAACTGTATCGGCAGACTTGCATTGATATTCTGGAGAACGGTTTTTCCGACGAGGGACTGGAGGTGCGGCCCCATTGGGCGGACGGGACCCCGGCCCACACCATCAAAAAATTCGGCGTGGTGAACCGCTATAATCTAGCGGAGGAATTTCCCATCATGACCCTGCGGCGGACCTACTGGAAGTCCGCCATCGACGAGCTGCTGTGGATCTGGCAGAAGAAGTCCAACCGGATCTGCGACCTGGGCAGCCATGTCTGGGACGAGTGGGCCGGCCCCGACGGCACCATCGGCAAGGCCTATGGCTACCAGCTGGGCCTGAAGCACCACTACAAGGAGGGGGACTTCGACCAGGTGGATCGGGTGATTTTTGATCTGAAAAATAACCCCGCTTCCCGGAGAATCCTGACAAATATCTACAATTTCGAAGATTTGCATGAGATGAATCTGTACCCCTGCGCCTATTCCATGACCTTCAATGTCACGGGCAACAAGCTCAACGCCATCCTGAACCAGCGGAGCCAGGATATGCTCACCGCCAACAACTGGAATGTGGTGCAGTCCGCGGTGCTGACCCACATGATGGCCCAGGTGGCGGGGCTGGAGGTGGGCGAATTTGTCCACGTCATCGCCGATTGCCACATCTACGACCGGCATATCCCGGCGGTGAAGGCCATGCTGGAGCGGGAGGGCTACGAGGCCCCGAAATTCGTCATGGACAAGTCCATCACCGATTTCTACGCCTTCACCAAGGACAGCTTCAAAATGGAAGATTACAAATTCCATCCCTTCGAGTTTGAAATTCCCATGGCGATTTGAAAAAACTGGCGTAATCAGGCTTCCCCCTGGGGGGAAGCTGTCAGCGCAGCTGACTGATGAGGGGGCCGCAGTACGATTATTTGAAGTGCTGCGAGAAACCGAGTGCAGACCCCTCATCCGCCCCTTCGGGGCACCTTCCCCCCAGGGGGAAGGATTGGGCATTAAACAATGACAGGGGAAAACGGATTGCCAGGGCCTATGGCCTCGCAATGACAGATGAAGGATATGAGGTTTAATTATGGAACTGATTGTAGCCGTATATCACGACTGGGGCATTGGTCGGGACGGCACCCAGCCGGTGGCACTGTCCGCCGACCGGAGATTCTTCCGGGAAACCACCCGGGGGTGTATGGTCATCGTGGGCCGCCGGACCATCGAGGATTTCCCAGGCAAAAAGCCCCTGCCGGGCCGGGTGAATGTGGCCCTGACCCGGTCGGAAGCCGAGATTCCCGGCTTCACGGTTTGCCGCAGTCCACAGGAGGCGGAAGCCCTGGCCAGGACTGCCCAGCGGGCCATGGTCATCGGCGGCGGCACCATCTACCCGCAGATGCTCCCCCTGTGCGATACCGCCTATGTGACCAAGGTTCACTGCACCCCCGCCTCGGACACCTTTTTCCCGAACCTGGACGCGGACCCGGAATGGATGCTGGATGAAATCATTCAAACCGGGGAAGAGAATGGCATTTTTTACGATATTTGCCGCTATATTCGCAAAATTTCCTAAAAAAGACCATTGCTTTTTTCTGCGAGTGCGGTATAATGAAAAGAGAGAGACTACCGGGAGGGGATTTTTATGCCGCGTACCAGCCAAAAAGCAGATAAGATTCTTGAGTTTGTGAACCGCTATGTTCAGGAGTATGGCTATGCGCCCTCCATTCGGGAGATTGGCGCAGCGGTGGGGTTGAAGTCCACGGCCTCGGTGGTCTACCACCTGAACGCCATGAAGGAGCGGGGCCTGATTCAGATTTCCGATGTGAAGGGTGCCAAGCGCTCCATCAGCACCGGTGTCCGCCGGGGGCAGATTCCGATTATCGGCGTTGTCACCGCTGGTGTGCCGATTCTGGCTTTTGAAAATCAGGAGGGCACCATGGCCTGGGATGGCGAGCCCGGTTGCTTTGCGCTCCGTGTCCGGGGCGACAGCATGATAAACGCCGGTATCCTCAGCGGCGACAAGGTGGTTGTCCGCCCCCAGCAGACAGCCAGCGACGGCCAGATCGTGGTGGCCCGGATCGGGGACGAAGCCACGGTCAAGCGGCTCAGCCGGAAAAACGGCGAAGTTTGGCTCCTGCCGGAAAACGATGCCTACGAGCCCATCGATGGCTCCGAGGCCGAAATCATCGGTCTTGTGAAGGCGGTTGTAAGAGAATATTAATAAAACGGGCCGCAAGGCCCGTTTTTTTGTTGGCATACCATGGGCGCAGTATGCTGTAAATGATTGTTTAGTGGCCTAAAACGATGCGCCCAGCTACAACAACCATGTCATTGCGAGGAGCGAAGCGACGTGGCAATCTCCCGGTAAAATCTGCGATAAGAAAAAAGTAAGATGAACGTATAATGCAAAAACGTACAATGCAAATAGGATTGTACAAAGATTTTGGTGCAAATGATGTCCAAAGTTGTACCAGGAGATTGCCACGTCGCTTCGCTCCTCGCAATGACAGCATTTTCTTAGTGCGCAAAACAATCATTTACCCGCATAAAAACTTTTTGACGGCCTGGGGATTGTGGATTCCTCCAGTGGGCTTCATTTGGGAATTCGCGGTTTTTGTGAAAAATGACGGAAACTTTTCCAACTTTTTATTCAAATTGTCTCTTTCCTAATTGAAAAAAATATGGTATGTTATGCATGAGAAAAAATACTCTCAACCATGCTACCAAAGAAAGGATTTGAATACCTATGACTGAAGAGCTTTCCACCTTCCTGTATTACTACCACAACGGTGTCAGCACCCATGCTTACGAATTTTTGGGCTGCCACCCCGAAAATCGGGACGGTGTTGATGGTTTCGTGTTCCGTGTTTGGGCCCCCAATGCCCAGGCGGTCAGCGTCGTCGGCGATTTCAACTACTGGAACGGCGAGGACCTGTACATGGAGCGGATCTCCCACGGCGTGTGGGAGGCCTGGAGCGCCAACGCCCAGGAGGGTCAGGCTTATAAGTATCTGATTCATCACTGGTCCGGCCGCCGGGTGCATAAGATGGACCCTGTGGGCTTCCGTTCCTGCAAGGCCCCCGACACCTCCAGCATCATCTGCCGCCTGGATAACTACAAGTGGCACGACAGCCTCTGGATGGCCCGCCAGGCCCGCCGGGCTCCTCTGGATTCCCCCATCAATATTTACGAAATGCACCTGGGCTCCTGGCGTCGCCGCTGGGACGGCGGCGGCTACCTGAGCTACGCCGAGCTGGCTGAGCAGCTGCCTGGCTACCTGAAGGATATGGGCTACACCCACGTGGAGATGATGCCCCTGTCCGAGTACCCCTACGATCCTTCCTGGGGCTATCAGGTTTCCAACTCTTATTCCCCCACCAGCCGCTACGGCAATCCCGACGAGCTGAAAATGCTCATCGACAACCTGCACCAGGCCGGTATCGGCGTCATTCTGGACTGGGTGCCCGCCCACTTCCCCAAGGATGAGTACGGCCTGTACGAGTTCGACGGCGGCTGCACCTACGAGTATCAGGACCCCATGATGAGCGAGCACGCCGAGTGGTCCACCCGTATCTTCGACTGGGGCCGTCCCGAGGACAAGAGCTTCCTGATCTCCAACGCCGTGTACTGGATCAATGAGTTCCACATCGACGG
>JAZQHH010000075.1:0-4636 GCA_045540495.1 Faecousia sp. | reverse complement strand
GGTCTACGAGGCGGACGGAGTTACCTACACCACCGGCGTGAAGGCCTACAGCCTGGCGGCTTACTGCAAGAGCATCGCCGCAAAGGACGGCTCTGCCATGCAGTCCCTGGCCCGGGCCACCGCAGTTTATGGCAGCTATGCCAAAGCATATTTCAGCTAAGGAGGGAGTAAAGGGGTATGAAAAAGAGTTATTCAAAACCGGATATTGTATTTGAAAACTTCAGCCTTAGCACGAATGTGGCAGCCACTGCCTGTGCCCATGTGGTGCAGGCCTTCGCGGAGGGCCATTGCGGCATCATGTTCGGCGACCGAATGGTGTTTTTGGACGGCATCGCCGGCTGCGAAACAAAGGGTGCCTACATCATCGAGGACGGCAGCCCCATCGCAAACTACCTGTGCTACCACGTCCCCACGGACCCCAACGCCCTGTTCCATTCCTAAACAAAGAACCGCACCTCCCAAGGGAGGTGCGGTTTCTTGTCGGTGTTCAATTATTGCGCTTGTACCGGCAGTAGACGGGATTTGTAAAGCTTGTACATTTCCTCGGTAGCCAGCCGGGCCTTTGCGACGCTGGTTGCGTCTTTGGGGAAGCAGTAGAACAGGGCGTCCTTGTCGCCGATGCTGATGATGTCGCCGATCTCATACCAATAATAGTCGGCGTTCAGATTGTAGGAATTCAGGGGCTTCTGACTGTAGGCCAGTTTGCCATTGCAGCCGGTGAGGGTGAAGCCGTTGAGATCATGGGTCAGCCTGCCTTCGCCGATCATGTAAAGGGCCTTGTAATCCACCAGCATACCGATTTTAACATTCGTCTCCATCCGGTAGCTGCCAGCCAGAATCTCCTGCCGCACCTGCTGCCGCTGCCAGCGGAACCAGTCGGGGATGTGAGGGAACTCCGTCTCGCCGGACAGGGCCCGGAGGCTGCCCAAAGCCGTCAGCTCATATTGCTTGCCGCAGCTGCCGCAGGTCAGGTGGATGCCTTTGCCGACCATATGGCCCTCGCTGCCACAGTGGGGGCATTTGTAGAGGATGCGGTGGAGGCCGTCGGCCCGGAAATTCTCGTTGATCTCCAGCTTCTGCTCCGCCTGCCACTTAAAATGGTCGAAGCCAAAGGCTTCATCCAGCTCGTCGCTGAGCTCCTTGACGGACTTCTCATGGATCTGCTCCCGGGTGAACAGACACCGGGCCCGGGCACTGACTTTGACGCCTTTGCGGACCTGCAGCTCGTTGTACAGGGGATTTCGGGAGAAGGCACCGAAGGTCTCGATCATAATCACCGGCACATCCAATTTTTTCAGCAGTACGCCCATTTTTCGGGGCAGGGAAGTGGCGGTGCCGTCCAGAGAGTAGCCCGCCTCAGGGTACATCAGCACACTGGTCTTCAGGGTCTTGAAGGCGTAGTTCATATCCTGGATCAGATTCAGATCGGTGACGAATTTTTGCGTGGGGATGCAGCCGATGGTCCGCATGAGCCAGCCCATGAAGCCGCCCATACCCACGAAAGCATCGGTGGTGCTGACGATGCAGAAGTGTTTGGGGAATAAAATCCGGTAGGCGATCTGCATGTCCAGGAAGCAGGAGTGGTTCATCAGGATCAGGCAGGGCTCTTTTTTTAGCTTTTCCAGCCCTTCGGCCCGGTATTTGAAGCCGGTGCCCATCATGCCGAAGACCGTCAGCAGCCGGATCAGGCACCGCCAGAACAGCCCCACCTTTTTGGGATTTTTCCGCTTGCTCCGGGGCAGGGCCATAACCTTGTCGTAGTCCATTTTCTTGATGGCAATTTTCATAGCATCACTTCCTGCGTTCATAATTCGTTCATTATTATATATTGAAATATGCGGAAAGTCAACGGAATATAATTCCTATGGGTTGCTGATAAAGGGGTAAATGGTTGTTTCGTGCACTACGATTATGCTGTCATTGCGAGGAGCGAAGCGGCGTGGCAATCTCCTGCGGCAACGTACAATGTACACTAAACAATGGGATATACAAATATACGTCCAATTTATACGCAAACCGGCCGATTTGGCAGTCTTTCACCAGTAAATATCCATAAAAAACTGAATGATTGGATACAAATACAATTGACCTTTTTGGAAAAGGGGTGTATAATGCATTCATTATTAAATATAAGGAGTTGTATATCATGAAGAAGATCCTTGCGCTGATCCTTGCTTCCCTGATGCTGATGGGTATGCTCTCCGGCTGTGGCGGTTCCGGCAATGACGACGAACTGCAGCTGGTCGAAAAAGGCAAGCTCATCATGTCCACCAATGCTGCGTTCCCTCCCTATGAAATGACCACCGACGATGGCGGCTTTGCCGGTATCGACGTGGAGATCGCCGGCGAAATCGCCAAGAAGCTGGGCCTGGAGCTGGTGATCGACGATATGGACTTTGACGCTGCGCTGCTGGCTGTCCAGCAGGGCAAGAGCGACATCGTCATGGCCGGCGTTTCTGTTACCGCCGACCGCCAGAAGGTTATGGATTTCTCCAACAGCTATGCCACTGGTATTCAGGTGGTTATCGTCAAAGAGGGCTCCGATGTGACCATGGATAACCTGGGCGAGAAGATGATCGGCACCCAGCGGGGCACCACCGGCTACATCTACGCCTCCGACACCCCCAAGAACGGCGGCTACGGCGAGGACCATGTGATTGCCTACGACAACGGCGCCAGCGCCGTCCAGGCTCTGATGAACGGCCAGGTGGACTGCGTCATCATCGACAAGGCTCCCGCTCAGGAGTATGTCAAGGCCAATGCCGGCCTGACCCTGCTGGATGGCAGCTGGGTCGAGGAGCAGTACGCCATCGGCGTTGACAAGGGCAACACCGCTCTGCTGGAGCAGGTCAACAAGGCTCTGGAAGAGCTGACCGCCGACGGCACCATCCAGAAGATCATCGACAAGTACATCACCGCGAACTGATTTGGAAGGGCGGCCTTTGCCGCCCTTCTTCGTGCGTTAAGAATTGTGAGGAAATTGTGGAAAAATACGAACTTTGGAGCCAAATGATGGTTGACGGCAAGGCTCTGTCCTTCTGGCAGGAGTTTTACGTCAAATTCTATCAGGCATTTATCGAGGCCGACCGGTGGAAGCAGTACCTGGAGGGCGTTGGCACGACCCTGTATGTCACCGCCATGGCCCTGCTGCTGGGCATCGCCCTGGGTGTGGTGGTGGCCATGGTCCGCACGGCTCACGATCAGCAGCGCCCCGGCAAGAAAAATCCCATCCTGGGCCTGATCGACGGCGTTTGCAGGGTCTATATCACGGTCATCCGTGGCACGCCCATGATGGTGCAGCTGCTGATTATGGGTTTTGTCATCTTCTCCAGCAGCCGGAATTATACCATGGTCGGCACCCTGACCCTGGGCATCAACTCCGGCGCCTACGTGGCGGAGATCATCCGGGGCGGTCTGATGTCCCTGGACCCCGGCCAGATGGAGGCAGGCCGCAGCCTTGGCCTGAACTACATCGATACCATGCGCTTTATCGTCATTCCCCAGGCATTCAAGGCCATTCTGCCCTCCCTGGGCAATGAGTTCATCATTCTGCTGAAGGATACCTCTTTGATCACCGTCATCGGCGGCAAGGAGCTGGTCTACGCGGCCCAGGGCATTTACGGCCGTACCTATGAGCAGATGTACCCGCTGATCGGCGTGGCGCTGATCTACCTGGTGCTGGTCATGGCCCTGACCTGGCTGCTGGGGATCCTGGAAAGGAGGCTGCGTCAAAGTGATCGACGTTAAAAATCTGAACAAAGCCTTCGGGGATCATTTGGTGCTGAATGATATTTCCGAGCATATCGCCCCGGGGGAGAAGGTGGTCATCATCGGCCCCTCCGGCTCCGGCAAGTCCACCTTCCTGCGGTGCCTGAACCTGATGGAGTATCCCACAAGCGGCACCATCACCTTTGGCGGGGTGGAGACCACCGATCCCAAGACGGAGATCGACCTGGTTCGCCGGCAGATGGGCATGGTGTTCCAGCATTTCAATCTGTTCCCCAATATGACCATCAGGAAGAATATCACTCTGGCCCCGGTCCGCACCAAGCTGCTGACCCAGGCCGAGGCCGACGAGAAGGCCATGCAGCTGCTGCGCCGGGTGGGCCTGGAGGATAAGGCGGATGCCTACCCCAGCCAGCTCTCCGGCGGCCAGAAGCAGCGGATCGCCATCGTCCGGGCTCTGGCTATGAACCCCAAGGTGATCCTCTTCGACGAGCCTACCTCCGCGCTGGACCTGGAAATGGTCGGCGAGGTGCTGGCCGTTATGAAGGAGCTTGCATCCGAGGGCATGACCATGGTGGTGGTGACCCACGAAATGGGCTTCGCCCGGGAGGTCAGCGACCGGATTCTGTTCATGGACGAAGGAAAGATCGTGGAGCAGGGCACCCCGGAGCAGCTCTTCGGCAACCCCCAGCATCCCCGGCTCAAGGAGTTTTTGTCCAAAGTGCTTTGATACTTCCCAGCGGCTGCCGTCCGGCAGCCGCTTTTTTCAGGTTCTATGTCAATAGTTGGGGTAGGGACAAAAATATAAACATTTATGGATCGTGTCGGAGTTGTAACTCCGGCACGATTTTTACTTGTTGCAGAACAGAATTCGCTTTCTGAAATTACTGAAGTTACGCATTCCATAGCA
>JAZQHH010000074.1:0-4969 GCA_045540495.1 Faecousia sp. | reverse complement strand
TGAAGATCTGGGACGAGATGGCTACTTATGTGGACGAGAAGACCACCATCGAAGGCACCATCACCGAAGAGAACAAGGGCGGCCTGGTCTGCAATGTCAAGGGCATCCGCGTTTTCATTCCCGCTTCCCAGTCCGGCATCGCCAAGGGCGGCGATATGACCAGCCTGAAGGGCCAGACCGTGAAGCTGAAGGTCACCGAGGTCAACCGTGCCCGCCGTCGTGTCATCGGCTCCATCCGTGCCGTTACCTCCGAGGAGCGTAAGGCCAACCGTGAGAAGATCTGGGCCGAGATCGAGGTCGGTGCCAAGTACCACGGCGTGGTGAAGTCCCTGACTTCCTACGGCGCTTTCGTGGATATCGGCGGCGTGGACGGCATGGTCCATGTTTCCGAGCTGAGCTGGAACCGCATCAAGACTCCCGCCGATGTTGTGAAGGTGGGCGACGAGATCGATGTTTACGTCATCTCCTTCGATCCCGAGAAGCACAAGATCTCCCTGGGCTACAAGACCGCTGAGATGAACCCCTGGAACCAGTTCATGAGCAAGTACGCTGTTGGTGACGTTGTGGATGCCAAGATCGTCAAGCTGATGACCTTCGGTGCCTTCGCCGAGATCATCCCCGGCGTGGACGGCCTGATCCACATTTCCCAGATCGCTGACCGCCGCATCGGCAAGCCCGAGGATGTTCTGTCCGAGGGTCAGGATGTCCAGGTCAAGATCACCGACGTGGATGCCGAGAACAAGCGTATCTCCCTGTCCATCCGTGCTCTGCTGGAGGAAGCTCCCGCTGAGGATGTCGAGGACGCCGAGTAATAAGGCCCATACCGGGGCTGGCACAGTGCCGGCCCCGGTATTTGCGTAACAGAAGGAGTGATGAGGAATGAAAAGGTCACAGATAATCGCCGCTTTTGGGTCTGCGGCCCTGTGGCTGCTTGCCGGTGTGATATTGGTATGCTCCAAAGGGAACGTTATTGCGGGGATCTGCTTTTTTTTCCTTGGCGCACTATGGCTGGGGAAAGCCATATATATGCTGAGGCAGAATCGCCGCAATTACAATAAAACGGAAATTGAGGTCGAAAAGAATGGTTAAACACATTGTTGCGTATACATTCAAGGAAGGGATAGACAAGAATGCTTCTGTGAAGCTGATTGGTTCCCTGCTGGAGCCCCTGGTGGGGCAGATTCCCGGCCTGCTGGCCATGGAGATCCGCGGCTGCTTCCAGGGCGGTATGGACTACTGCCTGTATTCCGAGTTTGAAAGCCGTCAGGCCCTGCTCGACTACGCCGAGCATCCCCTCCACCTGGCCGCCAAGGAGCAGTTCTTCCACCTGCTGAACAGCCGGGTCGCTGCGGATTACGAGGTTTAATGCTTCTGTCATTGCGAGCCAGTCCGCAGACTGGCGTGGCAATCTCCTCCGATTTTCAGATGTTCTGGCTATTGGGAGATTCCCACGGGCCTGCGGCCCTCGGAATGACAGCATATTTTGAGGAGGTTAGCATGAAAGCAGTTGTAACCGTCGTTGGCAAGGACCGGGTTGGCATTATTGCCAGCGTCTGTGTCGAGCTTGCCAATTATAATGTCAATGTCCTGGACATCAGCCAGACCGTCATGCAGGGGTATTTCACCATGATGATGGTGGTGGATGTGTCCGGCTGCCCCGTTCCGCTGGCGGAGCTTTGCAGGGCTATGGATGCCAAGGGCCAGGAAATGGGCCTTTCCATCCGGGTCCAGCGGGAGGACATTTTCGAAGCCATGCACCGGGTGTGAGGTAGCGTATGCTTAGTCAAAAGGATATTTTGCAGACCCAGGACATGATCGACAAGCGCCACCTGGATATCCGCACCATCACCATGGGCATCAGCCTGCTGGACTGTGCGGATACGGATGTGAACGCCTGCGCCGGGAAAATTTACGATAAAATCTGCCGCCGGGCAGAGAATCTGGTCCGGGTGGGCCAGGATATCGAGTGGGAATTTGGCATTCCCATCGTGAACAAGCGGATTTCCGTTACCCCCATTTCTTTGGTGGGCGCCGCCTGCCGGGAGGATTCTCTGGTGCCCCTGGCCATCGCCATGGATAAGGCGGCTAAGGAAGTTGGGGTCAACTTCATCGGCGGCTTCTCTGCGCTGGTCCAGAAGGGCTGCACCGATAGCGACTGGAAGCTGATTCGCTCCATTCCTGAAGCCATGCGCCAGACGGAGCGGGTCTGCGCCAGCGTCAATGTGGGCTCCACCAAGGCTGGCATCAACATGGATGCGGTTGCGGAAATGGGCCGAATTATTAAAAAAACCGCCGAATTAACGGCGGATAACGATGGCTTGGGCTGTGCGAAGTTGGTGGTTTTCGCCAATGCGGTGGAGGATAACCCCTTCATGGCCGGTGCCTTCCACGGCGTGGGCGAGCCGGAGTGCGTGCTGAATGTGGGCGTGTCCGGCCCTGGTGTGGTGTACCATGCCCTGCAAAGCGTTAAGGGCCAGCCCTTTGATGTGGTGGCGGAAACCATCAAAAAGACCGCTTTCCGGATTACCAGAATGGGCCAGATCGTGGGCGTGGAGGCCTCCAAGCGGCTGAATGTGCCCTTCGGTATCGTGGACCTGGGCCTGGCGCCTACCCCTGCGGTGGGTGATAGCGTGGCCCGGATTCTGGAGGAAATGGGCCTGGAGGTCTGCGGCACCCATGGAACAACCGCCGCTCTGGCGCTGCTGAACGATGCCGTCAAAAAGGGCGGCGTCATGGCTTCCAACCACGTTGGTGGCCTGTCCGGCGCCTTTATTCCGGTGTCCGAGGACGAGGGCATGATTGCCGCCGCTGAGGCCGGTGTCCTGGCCCTGGATAAGCTGGAGGCCATGACCTGTGTCTGTTCCGTGGGTCTGGATATGATTGCGGTCCCTGGCGATACCTCTGCCGCTACCATCTCCGCAATCATCGCAGACGAGGCGGCCATCGGCATGGTCAATACCAAAACCACCGCTGTCCGCATCATCCCCGCCCCCGGCAAGGTGGTGGGCGACCGGGTAGAAATGGGCGGTCTGCTGGGCAGCGCCCCGGTGATGCCCGTCCACGATCAATCGGCGGAGCAATTCATCGCCCGCGGCGGCCGCATCCCGGCTCCGCTGCAGAGTTTGAAGAACTAGGTTTTTATAATAAATTTTGGGGTCAGGCGATGAGCCTGGCCCCCAAATTTGTTATAGAATCGATTTTTATTCAGATTGCTTTTTTACTGTATTGGTTATTTTTCCACCCTTATTGATTGTAACCGTATACTCTCCATCAAAGTCCTTCTGAATATCAAACGTACATTTTCCGTTGATGAAACGTAATTGCTGATAATCTATGTCGTATTCTGATAGATCAATCACCAACTTGCCGTCCAAATCATAAAAATAATAATTATACTCAACAAACTCCAGTTCACCAGACACCCTTGTAAACACGGCATTGGAAACGGCAAATAATCCTTCAGAGATGCTTGTTTGACAATCAAGCGATTCTTTGTCATATATATGTATCTCACGAGTAGTCATATCCCTCTTGTTTAGCACAACAAATACATTTTTATAGTCATAACCATAATCAGGACTCCAATCAGAATACCAGCCCGCAATGACCTCATCCTCTGTCTCGCTTTCAAACATTGAGAAGTTTAGTCCGCGTTCCGGCCATGTTGCAGTTGAATAAGAAAGACCAGTTTCAACATTGTAAAATACATAAACATAATCATATCCCTCGGTGGGCACTTTCTCACAAACAAAACAACCTTGTCCTAAATATGTCACCTCGCCGACCTCTGAATCGTTGCCAACAATCGTGTTTTCCTCTGTGACAAAGGGCATATCTGCAGTGGGCTTGAGCAACCATTGATTGTTTTTGATTACACCAACCTCGATGACGTCGCCTTTGTAGTTAGCCACGATTTCATAGTCGGTCCCATAGCCTGCTAAAACATCATCACAGGTCTGGGATAGTCTTGTTTCTTCCTTATCTTCCGTATTGCAACCACAAAGTAAGAGTAATATCGATGATATAATTACTGCAATCCGTTTCATCTTTCTCCCTCCATTTTTTTCGCTGCACCTATATAGGTGCAAATTCATTATATCACGCCGATATAATGATGTCAAGAGAATGTGAACAGGGGGGATTGTCATTAATTTCAGCATTGAAAAAATAATCGGGCAAAACATCCGTGCGGCCAGAGAACGTCAGGGAATGACTCAGGAATATTTGGCTACCCGGCTTCAACTGGAGGGGTGCGATATTACCCGTAGTGCCATAGCAAAAATCGAAGTGGGCCAGCGGCACCTATATCCGGACGAACTCATTTTGATGCGTAAGATTCTTGATACCCCCTACGATGAACTCCTGAACATTATCACAAACCAACCATGATAACACCCCCCAGCCACATGAGTGGCTGGGGGGTGAACTTACTCTTGTTCCCAGTTGTGCCAGATGTTTTGGACATCGTCGTCATCTTCCATGATGTCGATGAGCTTTTCCATCAGGGCGATGTGTTCTTCGGTCTCCAGCTTCTGGTAGTTCTGGGGGACCATTTCAATCTGGGCGGAGACGAAGGTGTATTTGCTCAGGTTGGCCACAACGTCGTTGAAGTCGTCGGGCTGGGTGTAGATGGTGAAGACGTCGCCGTCGGCTTCGAAATCGTCGGCACCGGCCTCCATGGCGTCCATCATGACTTCCTCTTCGTCCAGCTCCTCTTCGGAGTTGTCGATGACCAGCACGCCCTTCTTGTCGAAGCTCCAGCTTACGCAGCCGTTGGTGCCCAGGTTGCCGCCGAACTTGTCGAAGTGGTGGCGCATGTTGCCTGCGGTACGGTTACGGTTATCGGTCATGGTTTCCACGATCACTGCTACACCGCCAGGGCCATAGCCTTCATAGGTTATGGACTCATAGTTGTCACCACCGCCTGCACCGGCAGCTTTTTCCAGACAACGCTTGATATTGTCATTGG
>JAZQHH010000073.1:0-3960 GCA_045540495.1 Faecousia sp. | reverse complement strand
ATGATGACGCGCAAGAGAAGAAATGCTACCCTGAAGCTGGCCAAGGGCTACTGGGGTTCCAAGTCCAAGCACTTTAAGATGGCCAAGCAGCAGGTCATGAAGTCCGGCAACTACGCTTTCGCTGGCCGTAAGCTGAAGAAGCGTGACTTCCGCCGCCTGTGGATCACCCGTATCAGCGCTGCTGTCGCTCCCTACGGCATGAACTACTCCACCTTCATGAACGGCATCAAGAAGGCCGGCATCGAGCTGAACCGCAAGAGCCTGTCCGAGATGGCCATTCAGGATGCTGCCGCTTTCGCTGCCCTCGTGGAGAAGGCCAAGGCTGCTCTGAACTAAGTTCATTACAAAGACCCTGCTGTAACGGCAGGGTCTTTTTGTCAGCGGAAATGTAATAGATATGTCATCCTTCGACTCGCTGGCGCTCGCTCAGGATGACAGCACGATAGGTGGGAAGCATTTATCTTCACACAGGAGGTGAACTTGTGGAACTGAAGCACATTGCGTCCCGGGTGGGGCGGTTGTCTTCCTTTTTGCTGGGGGAGATGAAAATGTCCACCGGGCTGATGAATAAACTGAAGTGGGGCGATGGCATCCGGGTCAATGGCTGCCCCCGGCATACGGATTTTGCCGTGAATCCCGGGGATGTTATCACCGTCCGGCTGGACGAGCCCGCCCCGGAATATCCGGCGGAGGAGGGGCCCTTGACCGTCCTTTTTGAGGATGAACACATTATAATCGTAGATAAGCCCGCCGGGATGCTGATTCACCCCTCCCGTTCCCAGTTCACCGGCACCCTGGCCAATCTGGTGGTGGGCCATTATCGGAAAACCGGGCAGCAGTCCGCGTTCCATCCGGTCACCCGGCTGGACCGGGATACCTTCGGAGTGGTGCTGTTGGCGAAAAATGCCCATGTCCACACCCTGCTCCAGGGGACCGAGATTCGAAAAACCTACCATGCCCTGGTGTTCGGCGGGCCGGAAGGGGAGTGGGGCACCATCGATGCGCCCATCGCCCGGCGGCCTCTGCCCAGCCTGCTCCGGTTCATTTCCCCGGAGGGGAAAAAATCGGTGACGGAATACCGGGTGCTGGAACGGACGGAGGGGTTATGTAAACTGGAACTGCGCCCCATCACCGGCAGAACCCACCAACTCCGGCTCCACTGCGCCCATATGGGCCACCCAATTTTGGGGGACCCTCAGTATAACAGCCCGGAATCCCAGGTGAAATCCAAAGAATTGGGCTATAAAACCCAGCTTTTGTGTGCGAAAAAGTTGGAATTTCTCCATCCAATCACAGCGCAGCCCCTTTCCGTGACCAGTTCCATGGATGTTCGTCCTGAATAACGCAAAGCGGCACCACAGGGTGCCGCTTTCGACTGCTGATATTTACTTTCCGGCCACGGACAGGGCTTCCACCAGTACGGTGGGGGCCCCGAAGGCGGTGGTTCCCAGGGCTTTTGGGACCTGGGTGTCGCTGCCGACGGCGGTGATGGATTTTAGCATATCAAAGAAATTGCCGGCCACTGTGAAATTCTTCACATGGTTGGCTTTTTTGCCATTTTGGATCAAATATCCGGCACTTTGCAGGGAAAAATCTCCGGAAACCGAATCCGCACCGGCGTGCAGACCCGTCAGGGAATCGATGTAGATGCCCCCCTGGGCCTTTGCCAGAATCTCCTCCGGGGTCAAATCGCCGGGGGCGATGGTCATGGTGAAGGGCCGGATGCCCACCGGGGATTTGTAGCTGCCCTTGGCGGCGTTGCCGGTGGTGGCCTTGCCCGCCAGATGGGCGTTCTTCAGGTCGTAGAGCAGGGTGTTCAGGATGCCCTTTTCCACCACGAATTTGCGCCGGGTGGGGCTGCCCTCCGCGTCAAAGGGCTGGGGGCAGGGGCTGTCCGGGTGGAAGGGGTCGTCCACAATGGTCACAATGTCCGCTGCGATGGCTGTCCCCTCGGCTCCGGCCAGCTTGGACAGTCCCTTCCGGGCCGCCTCGGCGGAAAAAATGCCGCTGAAGGTCTGGAGTAAATCTGCCATGGCCTCCGGGCCGAAGACGATGGGGTAGAGGCCCGTTTCCGGCACTTCGCCCCCCAGCTTGGCCTTGGCCTGGGCCGCTGCCTTGGCGGCCAGGGCCTCCCGGTCGATGGCTGTAAAATCTCCCAGCTTGATTTCGGCGGCGTTGGCCATTTCCGCCCCGTCGGAAACCACCGCCACCGCCACCAGTCCGGCAATGTGGTTTACATAACTCAAATCCAATCCCCGGGAATTATAAATCGCGGTGATACTTTTCTCGCACAGTGCCTGGGTGGAGCTGCCGTCAATGACGGCAGGATCGGCGGCGTAAATGGCCTTTTGGGTGGCAAGACCGGCGGTAATCAGCGTCTCCGTGGAGGGCAGGGGATGGAGGGTAGGGGTAAAATCCTCATAGCGTTGACCGCCCTCCCCCAGAAATTCCGGCTCCGCCGTCTCCAAAGCGGCAGCATTGTCGGCGGCGGTGTCCACCAGCCGGAGGGCCTCCGGCTCGCTCAGCTCTTCGGTGGAGGCGTAGCCCATTTTTCCATCCACAATGCACCGCAGGCAGACTCCGCCCTCGGCATGGCTGGAAAATTGGTTGATCTCCTGCTGGAAAAAGCCCACGGATGTAGCCTCCGCGGCCTGGTAATAAAGCTCATAATCGGCAATCCCCAACGCACCGCACCGGGCAATCACCGCTTCTTTGAAAGTTTGAAAATTCATATATTTCTCCTGTTTTGAAAGGGTATTCACCGTCCGCCGACGGTGATGGAGGCCACCCGGATCAGGGGCTGGCCCGCGTTCGTGGGCACCGAGCCGCTGGAGGAGCCGCAGACACCCTGGCCCATGTCCAGGTCCGTGCCCACCATGTCGATGTCCATCAAAATCTGCCGCCCGTTGCCCACCAGGCTGGCCCCCCGAACCGGCTCACAAATCACGCCGTTTCGGATGATGTACCCTTCGTCCACCGCGAAATTAAATTCACCGGTGACAGGGTTGACGGAGCCGCCGCCCATTTCCTTGGCGTAGAGGCCGTACTCGATGGAGCCGATGATGTCCTCGTTCCTGTCCGTTCCCGGGGCGATGTAGGTGTTGGTCATCCGGGAGGTGGGGGTAAAGGCGTAGCTCTGGCGGCGGCCGCTGCCGGTGGGGGCCATCCCCATCCGCCGGGCGTTGAATTTGTCAATCATAAAGGATTTCAGAATGCCGTTTTCAATCAGCACGTTCCGCTGGCTGGGGTGGCCCTCGTCGTCGATGTTGATGGAGCCCCAGGCCCCGGGGATGGTGCCGTCGTCAATGGCGGTGACTTTTGGATTGGCGATTTGTTGGCCTAATTTGTCCCCGAATTGGCTCCGGCCGTAGGCCACGGAGGTGGCCTCCAGGGAATGGCCGCAGGCCTCGTGGAAAATGACGCCGCCGAAGCCGTTTTCGATGGCCACAGGCATGACCCCGGCGGGGCAGTAGCCGGCATTCACCATGGTCACCGCCTGCTTCGCCGCCCGGATGCCCACGGCCTTGGGGTCGATGGTTTCGAACATTTCAAGACCCATCCGCCGGCCGGGACTGAAGACTCCGGTCTGGGTCTGGCCGTCCTTTTCGGCGATGGCGTTGAGGCTCAGCCGGGTGCTGATCTGCCGGTCCTGGGTGTAGAGCCCCTCGGAATTGGCGATGAGGATGTTCCGGTCGCAGTCCTTCAGGGTGCCGCTGACCTGGGAAATGCAGGGGGCATATTCTTTTGCAGCGAAATATCCATCCTTCAAAATCGTAACTTTTTCGGCATTTTGGACGGAAGACGGAACAATTTTCGCCGGATGTACATTCCCGAAGCACCGCTCCCGCAGGACGATGTTCATGGGGGCATCCCCCTGGCCAAGGGCATCGGCGGCCTGCGCGGCGCAGCGCAGGAGCCCAGCTTCAGACTTGTCCACGGTGGTGGCCATGACGCTGCGCA